>NZ_JAAHHC010000022.1:0-118017 GCF_010672265.1 Moorena sp. SIO3A2 | reverse complement strand
AGATTAGCGATCGCACTCTTATACACACTTAACTCTTTTTGTCAATTTAGGGCGATCGCCTCTCTATGCACACTTGACTCTTTTTGTCAATTTTTATGTTAAGAAAGATGTTTATAAAGCATAGCTTGTTAAGGGGGGTTAGGGGGGTACCCAATCCTGAAGTGCTATGGATAGATCCCCCTCCAGAAGTTCCCCCCTTGTTAAGGGGGGTTAGGGGGGATCCCTCTCCAAAAGTTCTATGGATCGATCCTCCTCCAAAAGTTCCCCCCTTGTTAAGGGGGGTTAGGGGGGATCCCTCTCCAAAAGTTCTATGGATCGATCCTCCTCCAAAAGTTCCCCCCTTGTTAAGGGGGGTTAGGGGGGATCCTTCTCCAGAAGTGCTATGGATAGATCCCCCTCCAGAAGTTCCCCCCTTGTTAAGGGGGGTTAGGGGGGATCCATCCACCATTAACTTACACAACTTCTGGGTCAGAAACGGTTGTCCCTCCGTCCAGTTCAATATCTCAGCTAACACCTGTTCAGGATTATCCACTTTCCCTTCCAAACCAGGGATCAGAGGCTCTTTCGCTTCCTCAAAGGTAAAGCCAGTCAGGTCAATATCCCGACCAATATTAAACGGAGTGCGCTGTTTATCCTGAATCAAATCCGCTGGAGTTGCTACTCCCAGCAAGCAAAAATTCAGCCGCTTGTAGGCAGGATTTTCCGCTCGTTTGTTATAACAACTGCGAATAAAGGCAAAGAAATCATCTTTAAACTCTACCTTAATAATACTGTCAATTTCATCCAGAAAGATAACAATATTTTCTGGAATCTCTGACAACAGCACTTCTTCAATAAACTCACCCAACCACATTAATGGCGAGAGTTGCTTACGCTCTCGTAACCAAGGTAAAACCTTGAATTTATCTGAGAGCTTAAAACTATTTACCAGACTCTTTATTAAGCTAGCATACCATTGCTCTGACGTTACGAAATTGCCAATTTGGGTAACATCAACAGAAGCACAAGCTACTCCCGCCTCTATTAGTCTTTGCATGGTTTTTACCCGCAAACTAGACTTACCCATCTGTCGCGAGTTGAGCACATAACAAAATTCCCCAGCCATCAAAGCATCAAAAATTTCTTGATCAGCTTTTCTGACTGCATAAGTAGCAGCATTGTTAGGTAAACTTCCGCCAACTTGATAGATTGTTGGTTGGTTGGTCATGATTGGGAAGGGAGTAGGGAATAAAGAAGCTATCAGCTATTAGCTATCAGCTATCAGCTATCAGTTATCAGCTATTAGCTATCAGTTATCAGCTATTAGCTATCAGTTATCAGCTATCAGTTATCAGCTTAAGCGCTACGCGCACGCTACGCGAACAGCTTAAGCGCTACGCGCACGCTACGCGAACAGTTTTCACTTTTCACTTTTCAACCAACGGCTGACCGCTGACCGCTGACTGCTGACCGCTGACTGCTTACATTCACTATAAAATCCTGTCACTAAAATACTGACGATACAAATTATATCTCGGAATACAATCATTACCGATTGCTCTGACTAATCCCAGACTTTCTAACAGATAGGTTTCTTTATAATCCAGGCGCACTGCTTGAGTAGTTGTCAGTAATTTTTTGAAAGCGTTTAGTAAATCGGGATGGAGCATGAGATTATTTAAAAGTTCTCGCAAATGATGGCGATAAATCCCTGATTCTGTCGGGGCGGTTTCTAACAGATGCTCCATGGTGATGTTGCTATTTTTGCTAAGAGTAGAGAAAGCTAACTGTAATAAATAAGGATGTCCCCCTACCATGCTCATTAATTTGTGTACTGAATTAACGGATAAATTTAAGCCATAAAATTTCGCCAAATCCTGAACCTGATTCAAAGTAAAATCAGTTAAATCTACAGGATATCCTACATTGAAAGGCGACTTATTGATAGCCAATTCAATATAAACTTCCGTAGAATAAACCACTATCAATCGCAGTCTTTTCCAAATATCATAAAATTGGCCATTTTCATGCCAACTACGCAGCAAAGTAAGAAACCCTTCAGCAACTTGTTGATGAGGAAAAACTCGCTCCAGGTTATCGAGACATAAAACTAAAGGACTCTCTGAAGAAACCAACAAATACTCTTCAAAGTAGGTGCTACACTTTACTTCAGTGGTGAACAAACTATCGTCCCAATAATTTGGCAACTCATTGGGCAATTTCAATTTTTGAGCAACCCGCACACAAAAAGACTGGAAAAATATCTCCAAATCATGGCAAGGAAACTCATTCAGATTCAAATAAACCGTGCGATAACCCCTAGATTTAGCATAAGCAAGAATCCGATGACTAAGTAACGTTTTCCCCATCAGCTTCGGTGCTTTAATCCGAATTAGTGCCCCTGGTTGTAAACTCTTTTGATAACACTCAGCATCTTGAGGACGTTCTATATAAAAGTCTCCAACTTGAGCGGTTGTCTGTTGTTGATTATTAGTGCTACTTGTGTTATTATAGTTGCTATTATTATTTGGTAATTCAATACCGAGTAATGTTAAAAATTCTGGTATAGACTGAGGGCGATCGCTAGCCACCAAGTTCATGCCATGGAGAATGGCTCGATTTATGCGATCGCTAATCTGGGGATTAAAATCCTTTGGTGGTGGTAATACAACTCCATCAGCCCGATCCTCAGCGGCTACTGGTTTCTTTCCAGTTAAAAGCACATACAAGGTAGCGGCCAAAGCATAGACATCGGTGTAGGGACCCTGTTGCCCTCGCCACTCATATTGTTCCAGAGGAGCATAGCCAGGAGTCCGCCCACACAGATGAGTTTGGGTAACCCCAGGGACAAACCTAGTAGCAATACCCAAATCAATCAACACGGCACCAGAACCATCGTGACCCACCATGATGTTATGAGGTTTAACATCCCGATGGAGTAATCCTTGCTGATGAATATCCCTGAGGGCGCTACCAATTTGCCCAATGTAGAGCAAGGCTTGCTCTTCCGAAAGCACACCCTGCCGTTTCACCAGATCCGACAAGGTTTCCCCCTCGATGTATTCCATGATCAAGCAGGGCAAATCACCTTCTCGGATGATTTCTTCTGATAAGCCGACTAGATGAGGATTGCCACAGCTACATTGGGCTAACTTTACCGCTTCGTTGGCAAAAATTTTCCAATATTCTAATAAATTATCTTGGCGGAGTACATGATTAACGATAGTTTTAATAACAATGCGATCGCCTGTTTTAGTTCGGGCTAAATACGTAATACCCAGCCCACCTTGTCCTAGTTTTTTTTCGATGGTATACTTCCCGTTCTGTAGCCGATAACCAGGGGGCCAGGTATGATTAGTTACGCCGTAGCTGTGGTTAGGTGGCTGAGTAGTTGAGGGAGGTTTGTAGGGAGCATAAGGCTCTGCCACAGAAACAGCTATTGGTTGTGTGGTGCTGCTATGACCATTTTTAGGGGAATTAAACCAGCGTTTAACCGCATTATTTAACCGCTGCTTGAATTTCCCACACACTGACCGATGGTTATGAGTCTTCATGGGAGATGCCCAACCTATCCAGGATATTAATTTCGGTAGGGTTTATCGTAAGCCTATGGGCTACGCGCACGCTACTTGAGGTGCTATCAGCGTGTCGCGTATCAGCTGAGTGCTTACGGTTTGTTTTTCCACACAAATAATTCTAGCGTTTTTAATAATTATCAAAGCCATTTGATTTACTTCACCTTACTTCATACTCCTACTCCCTAGGTAAGCAATAAGCTATCAGCATATCTAGCCAATGCACACTATGGGCAATTTTTTCTTGCGCTTACCCTAGAATGCGATCGCGTCCATATACCATTTACCGGAAAGTGGAATAGAAACCAAAAACTAAATTTTATGTTATAATGCTTGTATATACAAAAAGTATATACAAATTAATGGAATTTGAATGGGACGAAAACAAAAACCGACAAAATAAGCAAAAACATGGCATCAGCTTTGAAGAAGCACAGGAAATATTCTTTGGAATCGTTTTTACGTCAATTGATGAACGATACGATTATGATGAAATCAGAGAAATTAGCATCGGTTCCATACAAGGCGTTGTCATTGTCACCGTAGCCCACACTGAAAGAAACAGCAAAATTCGCTTAATTTCTGCTCGAAAAGCTACCCCTAAGGAAAAGAGAAAGTATTATGAGTATCTCGCCCAAACGACTTGAAGAAATCAAAACTATTCCTGACTCTGCCATTGATACCTCAGATATACCTGAGTTAGACGATAATTTTTGGGAAAATGCCAAAATAGTTAAACCGATTACTAAAAAAGCGATTTCTATTCGCTTAGATAGTGACATCATAGACTGGTTCAAAAGTCAAGGAAAAGGCTATCAATCATCAATTAATAACGTTCTTCGTACTTATGTTAATCATCAACGACAGAAAAGTAATCATTGATGGTAAAATTATTCCCTTCATGTCAGCTAATTCGTAAGCTATCAGCTATCAGCGTGTCGCGTATCAGCTGACCGCTTACGCTAATTTTAGCCGACATATCCCCTATGGGTTATACCAGTCATAAACTACAATTGAACCAATATACCACTACGCATTAAGATGTTTAACATTGTCTTGATGCAGTCGCTCCTAAACTCCGAAACGTAAGTAATCGCTGACTTCTGACTTCTGACTTCTGACTTGCGCGTAGCGCTATACCTAATGCGATCGCACTGATCTAAATCCGCACTTCTCGCTAACGTTGTTAATTACCAACAGAGGTTAGGATTTGGATAATAAAAATTTAAGGAGTAAACGGTGTTCAGGAGTAGTGATAGTTCCAATTGGCAGTGGTATTTGTCCAAGCAGCTAACCCCCTTGATCGGAGATTTAACCAGAGTCAAATCTAATCCTATCGATCTCAAGACTATTGTAGTTAGTACCTTAATCGGGCTTTTGCTCAATTCTCTACCATGGTTACCAGCTGCTAGTGCTCAAACGGTGCAACTGGGAGTAGTTAAGAGTCGGGATAATCAAGGGCATTGGTCTGGAATTACCGAACGCTTGCATTCAATTGGAGTTAACTACTGTATTGTTGACTTGACTGAAGTTAAGAAAGCCTCTGACTTCCATAACACTAATTTGCTATTTTTGCCTAATGTCGAGTTCCTCCACCCAAAACAATTCCAAGCGTTACAGGAGTGGATTGCACAAGGAGGAAAAGTTATTGTCACCGGTCCGACTGGGTTACTTTCCAAACCTGACATCCGCAAACAATTGCGTGAGCTTTTGGGTGCTTATTGGGGGTTTGCGATGACCCAACCCTCTATCCTCCATCCTTCCCCAGACAGTAACCAAAAATGGGTGCAGGATACTGGAATTACAGGTATCATCCAGGGTGGCACTCTTATTCCTACTGATCTTAATTCCACTACTGCTGCGGTCTGGAGTCAGGTTGACAAGCCCCCTGCTGTAGTAACCTCTAATAATGCTACCTTTTTTGGTTGGCGCTGGGGTATCGATCGCGTAGCTCCGGCAGAAGTCGATAGTGCTTGGTTACGAGCGGCTCTTGGTCGCTATGATGTCCAAGTCACTGATGTCAATGTCACTGATGCCCAACTCACTAGTGATTCATCTACATCATCTCAATCCTCTGATCACTCACCACAACATTGTGGGAATATCGAAACGACTATTGCCCAGAAACAGGTGGAAACAGAAGATGCAGAGTCTGGCAATAACACAGATGCTTCAGCTAAGCCTACCAATTCCCGATTAGCCCCATCACCCAAGCCAGCAAAAGCGCCACCACCAAGATATAGAAGACGAATTCTAACCCTAAAGCAAGCTACTGCGATGGAGCGGGAGTTGGAAAATCTGATTGGTCGGTTTGAAAGTGCTTTGCTAAGAGCCGATGCAGCTAACAGTAATCTGAATTTATCGACAGGCGCTGCTATCGAACAATTTGTCACTGCTGGTGCTAAGCAAGTGTCGGAAACCTCTGAGGAAACAACGGATGAAACTGACTCAGCTACTTACTCAGCTATTGAGGCATTGAATCAGGCCAGAGTGGGTTTGGAAAATTATCGTCGAGCAGTGGCTCGCAGGGAGTATCAAAAGGCTAGTCAGCTGTGGATGACAGCACGAAATACCCTGTGGGAAAACTACCCAATTGATCGTAAACTAGCCCAGTCAGAGATTCGAGCAATTTGGCTAGACCGGGGTACTATTGTTAAGGCGAAGTCTGAAAAAGATTTAGCTAAGATTTTTGACAAATTGGCTACAGCTGGTTTTCACACCATCTTTTTTGAAACGGTTAACGCTAGTTATACGATTTACCCGAGTGCGATCGCACCAGAGCAAAATCCCTTGGTTGAAGGATGGGATCCCCTAGAAGCAGCAGTCAAGTTAGCCCATGAACGAGGGATGGAATTGCACGCTTGGGTTTGGATGTTTGCTGCAGCTAACCAGCGTCACAATGCGGTTTTAGATCAACCAGCAGACTATCTCGGACCAGTGCTATCCAAGAATCCAGACTGGGCAATCTTGGATAACGAAAAACGTGTGTTTCACAAAAGAACTAGAAAGGCATTTCTTGACCCGGCTAATCCGGAAGTGCGGGATTATCTAACTAAGCTATTGGAAGAGATAGCCAGCCGCTATGAAGTGGATGGGATTCAACTCGACTATATTCGCTACCCGTTTCAAGACCCCAAAGCTGGTCATACCTTTGGCTATGGTAAGGCAGCCCGTGAACAGTTTCAGGAATTGACCGGTGTTGACCCCATTGAGATTGACCCAAGGAATCAGAAGTTATGGCGACAGTGGACAGATTTCCGTATAAAGCAAATTGACACTTTAGTCAAGTCAGTGTCACAGATGCTGCGCCAGAAACGTCCCGACTTGATTATATCTGCTGCTGTATTTCCCATGCCTCGGGAAGACCGATTGCAAAAAATCCAACAAAACTGGGAAGATTGGGCATCTCGGGGTGAGATTGACCTGATGGTACCGATGACTTATGCATTGGAAACGGAAGAGTTACAGAAATTAGCCCAGCCATGGCTAAAAAAATCATCCCTCAGCTCAGCGTTAGTTTTGCCAGGGATTCGTCTATTGAATTTACCCGATATTGTAGCTGTTGACCAAATCCAACTGCTGCGAGATTTACCAGCTCCTGGCTATGCCCTATTTGCAGTAGAAAATCTCAATGATAATCTCAGGGGTATCTTGACACGCACTCAAGGAGAACAAGAGGCTACCACTGAAATACAAGTACCTTACCGTCAACCGTTCCTAACTGCAGCAGAACGTTATCAGGCTCTGCAACAGGAATGGAGTTTTATGTTGGCAAATAATCAAATCGTGATTGGAGAACCAGACCTTTCAGACTGGGGACAACAAGCCGATACCCTTTCCCTGTTGCTGAATCGACTAGCGGACAAGCCATCCATGATGAGCTTGCTATCAGCACAATTGTCCATGTCATCCTTCCGTACTCGCTTTCAGACGTGGATGTTTGGACAATCAGTTGAGCAACCGTATCAAGTCCAGGTATGGGACAACCGTCTGGAAACGATCCAACGATTATTGCGCTATGGTGAGCGGACGCTCAAAAATCGACCATTAGCTGGCAGGGAAACGGCCACCAATGAAGTGGACATCACTGAAGGTCTCGATCCATAGACGAGCACCACAAGATAGTGGGTTATCCGGGTTATAGACAATGCGGCACGGGCCAAGGATTTCTACCTGGTTGCCGTATATATTGTTGCCGCTTCGTTTTACCGAAATCACTGGCTTCCGTTCTTCGGGGCTTTTGTGGATATTCGAGCCAATGTTATTGCGGTTGACATTGATCTTAGCTAAAGCCGGAGCACGATTAGTGCGCCATTTCCCTTTTGGTCCTCTAGTGCCTTTCGTGATTTGGGGCAGATTGTTGAACAAGGGAATAATCCAGAATTTCCCACTTTTATAAGCACCCCGAACCCGACCCTTCTCTAGAAGTTGGCGCAATCGCCGAGAAGAAATACCTAAGAGAGATGCTGCTTCTGTAGTACAAACATACTTGTTCATTTGGTTGCCTTGTTTTAACTCTTCCTATAACAGTATTATATAGGATAAATGAATCATTGACAAGTTCTAGTAAAAAAAATCTCTTCCGAAGTAAATATTGAGGGAAATAACCTCAGTTTGATGTCATAAATTGGCGATTTTTTTGAGGAGAGAGCAGAACAGACTCAAAGCTTTTAATTCCTGGATAAAGTTGGTTATCTCGAAGTGAGGTTGAAATAGCGATCGCGTTGAATTTATGCTTTTTTGTGCTTATAAAATGACTAGAGTAAAGTAGGAAAAATCTCAAAAATTTGGCGGTGGAACATCCCGTCAGCAATAGATTAAGCTGGTTGTATTGTCAGGGGATAGCCTGGGTCTACTTCAATCCCATACTCGACACGACCCTGCTTTTTGAAGGGGGTTAGGGTACAGTGTTAGAAATGTTAGCAACTAAAAGATATCTAGTTTAGATGAGTAAAGCTTTTGCTGCTTGGTTTAGCTGGGTTATACCTGTAGCAGCAACTTTCTTGGCAACGAGCTTAACTGCACCGGTAGCCAGAGCACAAAACCTGTACAATCCGCAGCCGATTTCCCATAGCAAAGAAATTGTTGACACCCTGACTCAAAAAGATATTCCGATCGGGGACGGTGGCTTTGCCCGAGACTATGTAGTAAATCTTGATGCGGGAGACCAAGTTGCCATCGACCTGATCTCAGACAACTTTGACACGATGATCTCTGTGATTGCTTCTGATGGTTCTACGGTAGCGGAAAATGATGATGGACCAGATGGGAGTACTAACTCCTTGTTATTTGCTCGCATCACTGAGACAGATGAGTACATTATCAGGGTGCGTGCCTTTGGCTCAACGGGCGGTGGCACGTTCAGATTAAAGATAACCCGACTTAAACCAATTTAGGGGGTTAGTGGTCGAGTCGGTAAGTACTCGATTAACCAACAGGTCGTCTTTGCCAAAGAATTAGCGAAAGAATTAGTTAAGGATGAGGGTCAGTAAGCACAGAAACAGGGCTTCTGTCCATTCCACCACTGCTCCGTAAGTGTCTCCAGTATGTCCCCCCAGCTGGCGGTGGAACCAGCCGCCAGTCAGTAGAGCGATCGCACATCCTCCGATGGCCATGGTTAAGGAGAACCAAGCATTTGTCGGGTCAAGCAACACTGGCACTATAGATAAACTTAAGACAACGAATAATCCCAAGAGAATATCTTGGGGAATACGTATCCATGGTTTGTGAAATGCTCCTTTACCGGTGGGTCTGAGATAGGGATAAAATGCGATCGCTACTACTTGTCCCCAGCGTCCCCAAGCAGCTGCTCCCATCAAAGCTGCCCACCGATAAGCCCCGATATCAGTTAGGGCAGCTGTTTTTAACAGTAATAGAGTACAGGCTGCCATTGCCCCAAACGCTCCTGTAGCACTATCTGCCATCACATCTAAACGGCGCTGGGGATCTGGAACTGCTAAACCATCCGCTGTGTCTATCACCCCATCTAAGTGTAATCCTCCAGTCAGGGCAAGCCAGCTGACCACAACTACAGCAGAGCGAGTGAATACTGGCATCCCCAACTGTTGCAATAAAGTATCTAATATTACCAGTATCCCCCCAATCAGCAATCCAATCATCGGTGCCCAACGGGCAATGCCCCGAAACTCCATCCCCCAGCTAGCTGGTAGGGGAATACAGGTATAAAAAGTTACAGCACTGCTCATTGAACAGAAAAGTTGACGTCCCCATTGTTTAAATTGTTGTCCGGTAAAATACTTCATGGGTTACTGCTGTTACTGAAATTGATCAGAGTGGGAGAGTTTGAGAGGGAAAATTCATCCCCGACCTAAGAGGACGGGGTATTCTTTTCCCTCTCAAATAGTGTTAATATAAAAAGTAAGGGTCTCAAAAAAAACTGGGTATTGACCCCACTCAGCTACCGACCGTGCGGGGGAAAGTCACGCCCAGGTCGAGAACAGCAACGAGCGTTGTTGTGCAAAGGATACCCCATCCCTCTTCAGGGTGGGGAGGTTCAACTAATCAATTAACCTGGGGGAGCGATAAGACCCGCGCTATATCTGATCTTGTTAGCGCCGGGATACATGGACTCCCCCAGGTTAATTGAGGGGGTTAAACACCCCCTCAATTAACAACATTTAACAGTAGCGCTACAGCCAGTAAATCCTCTAGAATATTAGGATGTTGACTCTGAACTATCGCTACCGAATCTACCCAGACGCCACTCAAGAACAAAGATTAATTGAGTCGATGGAAATTTGTCGCAGTGCTTACAACTATGCGTTGCGGGAGATCAAAGATTGGTGTGATAGTCGCAAATGCTTGATAGACAGATGCTCTCTTGAAAAAGAGTACATCATTTCATCTGAAGCAAAGTTTCCTAACGAAATTAATCAACTGAACAACCTGCCCAACGCTAAGAAAGAATTTCCCAGGCTCAAGGAGGTTCCTTCTCAAGTTCTTCAGCAAGCTATCAAGCAGTTGCACAAAGGTTGGGAGTACTTTCAGTCCCGTGGTTTTGGCTTTCCACGGTTCAAAAAGCATGGGCAGTTCAAGTCTTTGCTGTTCCCTCAGTTTAAAGACAATCCGGTTACGGACTTGCACATCAAATTGCCCAAGATAGGACTGATTCCAATTAACTTGCATCGCCCAATCCCTAACGGGTTTGTGGTCAAGCAAGTGAGAATCATACGGAAAGCTGACCGATGGTATGCATCTATCAACATTCAATGTGATGTCAGTGTTCCAGACCCTATGCCACATGGTCATCCCATTGGCGTCGATGTCGGGCTGGAAAAATTCTTAGCAACAAGTGATGGTGCTCTCGTCAAGCCGCCGAAGTTTTTTAAGACCCTGCAAAGTAGGCTGAAAGTGCTGCAACGTAGGTTGTCTAGAAAGCAGAAACGGTCTAAGAATTACGAGAAACAGCGGATGCAGATTGCTAGACTTCACCACAAAATTGATAACACTCGGAAGGACTTTCACTTCAAACAAGCTCATGCTCTTTGTGATGCTGGAGATATGATCTTCATGGAAGATTTGGACTATCAAACTAGTGCCAAAGGGATGTTGGGTAAGTATATGCTTGATGCTGGGTTTGGACAATTCCGAACCATCGTTAAGTATGTGTGCTGGAAGCGTGGAAAGTTTTTTGGTGAAGTAGATGCCAGGAGGACTTCTCAACAGTGTCCTGAGTGTGGTGGGCAAGTCAAAAAAGACTTGAGTGTTAGAGTTCACAATTGCCCTGATTGTGGGTATAAAACCGATAGGGATGTAGCTAGCGGTCAAGTCATAAAAAATAGAGGGATACAACTGATCAGTACCGATGGACAGTCGGGAATCGAAATTGCCTGTGCAGTCGGTCTACCGGGGGTTGGGGCAACCCAATCTAGGTCAGAGGCGAAACCCCACAAGGGAGCAACCAGGAAATCCTTGAAGTGATTCTTGGAAGCCCGCGCTGTATGCGTAGCATCAGCGCCGGGAGGATGTCACTGAATTTTCCTTTGAGCACCATCGAAAGATTGGGATAGTATGGTGTCATAAGCTGTTGTTATAAGCAGCAAGTTACTCCACCCTATGGGTTAGGTCTCAACAGCAACGGGCTGCCAATCTAGTTAGTTCGTTCCGACCAAAACGGCTCAATCAACATTCCTTGGTAGAAGCGATGCAGCGCCAACAACGGGGAGGCAGTGCGGCCAAAGGGGGTCTCCCCTATGAGCAACTGCCGTGGTTTCCACGGGGCTGACAAGGTGCTCGAATGTGCTCCACACGGCCCCTGGCTATAGCGCGACTGCATCAATAAAAAGTAGTTGGCAATGGGTTGACCCCATTTGGGATATAAGCTGTTGGTGTTCACTCAATAAGGGTAAAACCTTAAACAGGAGTAATCTAGTTGACTAGATTTGACGAGTTTACTGTGAACTATTTAAAGATAAACACCTAACAGAGATTATCCCCTGCATCTATTGGAATTATCTCTTGCTGCTTACTAGGCACCCTTACACCCTTAAACGCTTGTAGGTTTACACGCTTATACGCTTGTATTAACCATTAAGCATGCTTAGATTAGGTATTAAGTACGATAACCATTAACCTTTATTGTTGGTTTTAACCCGTTGCCGTAGCTATGTTCTCATCAATTGGTTTAACCTTTAGGGTTGCCTCGCCAATCAATTAAATATACCAGTTGCATGTCAATATCAGCCCTGAAAAGCATTATAGGCTTTTATCCATGAGTCACCACCAATCTCGACACCAACTCCCAGCTCCTTGCATCATTGAAACTGGCATTATCATCAACAAGCGAGATATGAAACGCTTGCTTGGTGATTTAGGTTGCGTCCGTTACATCCACACTCTCGATGGTCAACTAAAGAACCAGGGGGAAGGGTTAGTTCAGGAAGTATTTGCTGATCCCCATTGCTCGACCCTGATTGCCAATCGGACACTTTACATCAATGTCCATAGTTTTGACTATTTACAACTGAGTCAGTCTCCAACCCAAGAAGCATACTTTGACCTAATTAATGAAAATCGTCAGTTGCGGCTGATTCCGCTGTTGAATCCCTTGCAACAAGAGTGTGTTGATCAACTTCAGGCGGAAGCCCTTGAAGCTATGGTCACACAGGTTCTAAGCGCGAAATGGGATGTGCAAATTGATGATGATGCAGATAGTCCTTTTTAGCTTAGAAGGTTAGAAGGTTAGAAGGTTACAGGTTGATTAATGAAATTCAAGGGTATAAGTATTGGCTTGCTCCAAGTTGGATGCATCTAATACAAAATATCGAAGACGCAAGAGTTTAACCTGGGTTAACCGAATTAGAAGCTATGGTCTAGTTAACGATATTTCAAGACCTAGATCAACTTGAATCAACAGAAAATTAATTTTTCATTTCAATGTCAGGCTTCCTGTAGCCACACTAAGGCAAGAGCTGGGGTGTTTGTGACCCCCCATGGTGTGGTGGAAACTCCCAGGTTTATGCCAGTAGGCACCCTAGCAACGGTAAAAACTCTAACACCAGCCCAGTTAGAGGTAGCTGGGGCGCAAATGGTTTTGGCTAATACCTATCATCTCCATCTGCAACCGGGAGAAGCCATCATTAAACAAGCCGGTGGTCTGCATCGATTTATGGGTTGGCACGGACCAATCTTAACTGATTCTGGTGGCTTTCAGGTGTTTAGCTTAAGCCAGCTCCGTACTATTACTGAAGAGGGGGTGAGGTTTCGATCTCCTCGGGATGGGCGGATGATTGATCTAACCCCAGAACGGTGTATGGAAATTCAGCATGCCTTGGGAGCAGATGTGATCATGGCATTTGATGAGTGTCCCCCCTATCCAGCTGAGCGAACTGAGGTAGAATTAGCAACTCAACGAACCTATCGCTGGCTCAAACGCTGTATTGTTGCCCACAATCGCCCTGAACAACAAGCTTTGTTTGGTATAGTTCAGGGTGGGGTGTACCTAGATTTGCGTCAAAGGGCTGCCGAATCCTTGGTCGAGCTGGACTTACCAGGTTATGCCATTGGTGGTGTCAGTGTGGGGGAACCGCCTGAATTGATTCACCAAATTGTCCAGACAACCGCTCCATTACTGCCATGGCATAAGCCTCGTTATCTGATGGGGGTCGGTACCTACAGGGAAATGGTTTTAGCGATCGCATCTGGCATAGACTTGTTTGATTGCGTTATTCCCACTCGCCTGGGACGTCATGGTAGCGCCTTAGTCCAGGGGGAACGCTGGAACTTGAAAAACGCCCAGTTTCGGGAAGATTTTTCCCCCTTAGATGCCAGTTGTCCTTGCTATTGCTGTCAGAATTTCAGTCGTGCTTATCTGAACCATTTAGTGCGATCGCGTGAATCTCTAGGCTATATGTTACTCTCTCACCACAATGTGACTGAGCTAATTCGGTTTACTCAAGCGATCAGGGCAGCCATCTTAAGTGATCAATTCACTACACAATTTGCTCAATGGCTGTTCACTTCATGTTAAGATACATGTCAATTATTAAATCTGTGTTGGAAAGGAAGATTTAAGATATGGAAGCTGCACTCCTGTTAGGAACATTACCCGAAGCTTACTCTATTTTTGGTCCAGTGGTGGACGTTCTACCAGTCATCCCTGTGTTCTTCTTGCTGCTAGCCTTTGTCTGGCAAGCCGCCGTGGGCTTCCGGTAAACTTCTCCCCCGCTAGAAAACCGGTTTGGCTCTAGGGGTTGGTTTGATCAGAAAATATCTACAAATTTAGACATATCTACCAAAAAGCTCTAGGTTGTGTCAGAAAGGAGTAGTACAAACCCGACGGATGAATCCGGGGGAAAGTAACCTCACTACCTGACCAACGTTTGTCTCTCGGAAGACTATGTGATCAATAATCCCTACGATTCATCCCACCTATGAACCGGTTAGGTCAGGGTGGGATGATGACTTGGCAGGGTTGATGACGGTATAGATTAGCAGTAGGGGTGTACGAACTATCAACCTGCGATTGAAGCCAGGCTGATAGTTATAGGTGTTTTTTGTCTTTTTTTGTCTAACTAATAAGTGACAATAGATAAGCAACGGCGAATTGGAAGTCTTTTCAAGTAGATAACCAAAGCCGAAACTGTACTTGAAGCATGACAGTAGCCAGATTTTCTAGTGTTGATAAAGCAATCAAAAAAAGAAAAGTTGGCGATAGGGCATCCTGTGAGTAGTAAAACTTGCCGATATGTTGGATGAAGACTATCCACCGGTTGTTAAGCTAAAATGCAGGAAGCTGTTTGTATAGGCTAAATGCCAGTTTTTGCTGTCAAAACTATCAATGTAGAATTACCCAAGATATTAGTCAGGTGGGCATCAATAATTGGGATAAGGGTGGTTGACCACGGCGAAGTTGAAGACAAATTTCAGATAATCCGATTGATAGCTTGACACAATAAGCACGACTTGCTTCCTAACCAAAAAAAAGCCAAATGGTAGTGTAAGCAACTTCGCTTCCATTGCTTCTGCTCAATCGATTAAATCGATCGGGAAAATACAAAGAGCAACGTTTCCAACTTAGGTCAGGGCATTGAATCAAGGAATGAGTCACTACTCTACAGGGTGATCGAACCGTTGATCGTATTATTTATAGAATCATCAAGGGTGAACATCAAGGGTGATCGTTTCTAGTAATAACTATTATATATGAGTGCTCAGCTGGTAAAAGTGGCGACAGAAGAGTCACCAAACAAATCAAAACTTATTAGCCCCCAGGTGGAAAATCCCTCCCCCCCGCCCCGAAAATCTGCGAAAGCTTGGTCGCGGCTGAAACGCTTGGGGCAATATGTTGGGATAAACCCAGCATTGGTAGCGAGTTTGGCGGTAACTGGTTTAATGCTAGGGTCTAAGCACCTAGGAATGTTACAGTTTTTTGAGTTAAAGGCTTTCGACCGGATGATAGAGCTGCGACCAGCTTTACCACCCGATGACCGCCTCTTAGTAGTAGAGGTGACTGAGCCAGATTTAAAAGGCACAACAGCTCCAGGAGGGTCTTCAATCAAAGATGCTGTAATGTATGAGGTATTACAGAAGTTGGAGCAACATCAACCCGCTGTCATTGGTGTCGATATCTTTCGAGACAGTCCAGTAGAACCGGGTCATGGCGAATTTTCTGAACTACTGCAAAGTAGCGATCGCATAATCCCAATTTGCTATCGGGGTCAATCAGAAGCATCCAGTGTTGCAGCCCCCCCAAACATTTCTCAGCATCGTGTAGGCTTTGTTAATCTACTTGAAGATCCCGATGGAATCGTCCGGCGGGCTCCATTATTTTTTGACAATACCAGTGATAATACCAGCATCGTGGGTTGCACCACCAGATTATCATTCGGCTTTCAGTTAGCCCGAAGCTATTTGGAACAGCGGGGAATCAAGCCCGAAAACATCTCCCGAAAACAGATGAAGCTAGGAAAAACAGTCTATAACAAGATATCTCCTACTGCTGGAGGTTACCAAAAGGGAGATACGGGAGGCTACCAAATTTTATTGAATTACCGCTCTGCTGATCACCTTGCCGATACCGTTACCTTAACTAAGGTTCTGAATGAGGAGATTGAACCGGACTTGGTCAAAGACCGGATTGTCCTAATCGGGATGAATGCTCCTAGTATCAAAGATGATGACTTCTTAACACCCTACAGTTTTGCTCAAAAAGAAAGCAAGCATATGCAAGGAGTCATGATACATGGTCAAATCGTGAGTCAACTGCTCAGTGGCGCACTTGGAGAGGGAAGAGCACAGTTTTGGTTTTGGTCTGAGTGGACAGAAGGCTTGTGGATTTGGGGTTGGACACTAATAGGGGGCGTGTTAGTTGGGGTAAGCCGCAACACTCGACAGTTAGTACTATCTGAGAGTATTGCTCTAGGTATTTTGCTCGGAACATCCTACCTGCTATTTCTCAACTCAGGATGGATACCTGTTGTGGCACCTGCGTTGGCATTAATCCTTTCGGGTACTGGTGTAATGACTTACACCGGTTACAAGGCTAAACAGGAGAGCATAAAAGCAGAGCAAGAGCGCCGCAAAATTGAAGCCAAAGCTCAAGAACAGGAACAGAACTTGGCCTTGTTACAGGCGTTGTTGAAAGAACAAAACAAAACCATCTCCAGCACTAACACCAAAACTATACCGATACCACAAACCGATTTATCTCAAGAAGATGCCACAGCAATTTGGAACCCAACAGCTGGTGCAGACCCTGATGGCACATCGGTAGAGTACCGACCCGAACATAACCTCCTAGCTGGACGCTACCAAACCAAGCGTGTTCTTGGTTCAGGTGGGTTTGGTCTAATCCATTTAGCAGAAGATACTCAGCGACCTGGTTCACCCCAGTGTGTGGTCAAGCAATTGAAACCGGCTCGTAGCGATCCGCAATTCTTGAAAATTGCCAGACGGCTATTCCGCACTGAAGCAGAAATATTAGAAATCTTGGGTAATCATTTAAAGATTCCTCGACTACTAGCTTATTTTGAAGAAGATAAAGCATTTTACTTAGTGGAAGAATATATTCCCGGTCAGTCCCTGAGTGACGAATTGCCCGTAGATAAACGGCTTGGAGTAAAGGAAGTCGCGGATATCCTGAAAGATATTTTAGAAATTCTTGTCTTTATCCACAAATACGGCGTCATCCACCGGGATATCAAACCTGGCAATATTATCCGTCGTGAAACTGATGGTCAACTGGTACTAATTGATTTCGGAGCAGTTAAACAGATTAAAAGCCCAGAGCAGAGTCAGGAAGAAAATGCTACGGTTGCCATTGGCTCTCGCGGTTATGCCCCACCAGAGCAATTAGCGGGACACCCTAGTTTCAATAGTGATATTTATGCTTTAGGTATGATTGGGATTCAAGGATTAACTGGCATTCGTCCCTATCAATTGCCCATTTCTCCAGAAAGTGGTGAAGTGATCTGGCGTAATCTGGCAGATGTACCTGAAGAATTTGCCCAAATTATAGAAAAGATGGTAACCTATCATTTCGCTGACAGATACCAGTCAGCTGAGGTAATCCTACAAGATTTGTCCAAAGTGATTGGTGGGTGAAGCCATGGAGGAAAAAGGCAAGAGGAAGACTATGGAAAAAATACCTTTAACTATCACTACACCTATTACTGATAATATCCAGCAGATTCTTCAACAGTTAAAGCCTAATGTCCGTTTAATTGCAGTGAGCAAAACCGTATCTGTGGAAAAAATGCGGGAAGCCTATGGTGCGGGAATTCGGGATTTCGGAGAAAATCGATTGCAAGAGGCTTGTGCTAAGCAGGAGCAGTTAAAAGATTTAGAGGGGATTTCCTGGCATTTTATCGGTCACTTACAAAAAAATAAAGCTAAACTAGCTGTTCAAACAATGGACTGGATCCATTCCGTTGATGATTTAAAGTTAGCCCAGAGTTTAAATCGGCGGGCTAATGAGTTAAATAAACGACCTAAGGTTTGTTTACAAATTAAGATATTGCCCGATCCTAATAAATATGGTTGGTCTGTTGAGCAGTTATTAGAAACGTTACCAGAATTGGAAGCTTGCGATTCCTTAGATATTCAAGGGTTAATGACAATTCTTCCCTTGGAGTTATCGGAAGCTGAAATTTTTGATGCATTTGTAGAAGTTGCTAAATTCAAGGAACAGCTTAATCAAACAACTCAGTTAAATTTAAAAGAAGTGTCAATGGGAATGTCGGGAGATTATTTGCAGGCTATTAAAGCAGGAGCAACGATGATTCGCCTAGGAAGCAAGATTTTCGGAAAACGTGAATAATTTTTGAGCATTTTTAATGGTATTTTGCGCTGGGACCCCGGTCGGGTTTACCGAGAAGCGTCAACGGGCACCAATAAATCGGTCAAATTGGCTAAATACTGCAAAATTGGCTAGCCTTACCATACCTAAGACCAGACAATAAAGGAGGTCGGAGTTGGATAGGAATAGGTGCTCGAAGAAATGTTTAACTTGAACTTAGTGGACTTGGAAACAAATACTACAAATACTAGTGTAATTCTCATAGGTGATAGTGGCAACGATACTCTCAGCGGTGGCTCACAGGATGATACCCTCAAAGGTAGAGCTGGGGATGATATTCTCAATGGTCGAGGGGGTAATGACCGTCTTGAAGGGGAGGAGGATTCAGATGTTCTCAACGGTGGAGAGGGTAATGATACTCTGATTGGTGGCTCAGGGAATGATGTCCTTACTGGTGGACCGGGTCCTAGCTTTGGCTTGAGTTTGTTTGAGGTTAAACAGACATCTGATCATGATTTCCTCGACGGTGGCACAGGAAATGACACTCTCAACGGAGCAGATGGTAATGATACCCTAAAAGGCGGAGCTGGTGATGATTCCCTTTTAGGTGATGTTCGTAGACGTTTGACTGGAATTCCCATCAACTATAATCCAGGTCGTGACATCCTGGATGGTGGAGACGGAAATGATGTGCTCGAAGGTGGGGGTAGCAGTGATACTCTCATTGGTGGCACTGGCAATGATACCCTGATTGGTGATGGTGATGATCAAAATGTCTTTGGTGGTGGGAATGATTATCTAATTGGTGGCAATGGTGATGATTCTCTAGTAGGTGGCAACGGAAGCGATACCCTGACTGGTGGTCACGGATCTGATATCTTTAAGTTCACATTTACAAATCGTCCATTACCAATCTTCCCGCCTTCAATGCCTCCATCACAACCGCTACAATTTTCAAGGGGAATCAACATAACTGATAGTTTCCTATTGCCGAGGAACGATGACTCGGAAGTGCCACGACCTGAAAGCGGAATTGACAGGATTACAGATTTCAATGTCCAACAGGGAGATAGGATTGAAATTGTTAGTTTTGGGGAACTTGATATTGATCAAATCTCCTACAATAAAACTACAGGTGCTCTGTCTTTTGAAGAGCAACAATTTGCTCAACTACAAGCAGGTCTTGATTTCAGTCCAGAGCAGCATATTGATTTACAAGTCTTCCCTCCTCGTTCCTTTGTTACCGCTCCTCCTAGTGCGTTTTAGGCCAATTTAGTAATTGGTAATCGGTAATTGGTAATTGGATTAGGATTACCGATTACTAAAATCTTGATTGAATTTTGCCGAGGTCACTAGTTGTTAAGGTTTGGTTAAAATAGGGAATCATATCATAGTTTTGAACTATTTTGGATAAGTCTTCCAACTTCAAAATTATGGGATTCGATATAATGGGATGCTATGAAAGAGCCGCTACGCGAACGCATTCCCTAGGAACCCCCCCAATCTCCCCACACTTCCCACTCTCCCTCTAATTATAGGTATTAAACCTGACTTGATATTATTCCCTATTCCCTATTAATAATTTTATTCGGACAAGGAAGACCTTGCTCAAAGTTAGTAATATTAGATAGTGTAGTTTCAGCAATGTTATGGAGGGCATTTTCAGTTAAAAAAGCTTGATGAGCAGTAATGATTACATTAGGGAAAGTCAGTAAACGTTGAAAAATATCATCTTGAATGACTTCATTAGACAAATCCTCAAAAAACAATTCAGATTCTTCCTCATAGACATCCAGAGCGAGATAGCCAATTTTCTTGGACTTGAGGGCAGCGATAATGGCTTTGGTATCAATCAATCCCCCTCGGCTAGTATTAATGAGCATCACACCTGGTTTCATCTGCTCTAGAGCTTCGGAATTAATCAGATGATAGTTTTCAGTAGTTAAGGGACAGTGTAGGGTGACAATATCAGAGATAGCAAAGAGTTCAGCTAGCTCTACATACTTGACCCCTAAAGCTTGACAATCCGGGTTGGGATAGGGATCATATGCCACTAATTGACACCCCATACCATTGAGAATTTGGGCTACCACAACACCAATTTTACCAGTTCCCACAATGCCTACAGTGCGACCATGCATATCGAATCCCAAGAGTCCATCTAGGGAAAAATTTCCTTCTCGTACTCGAGAATAAGCACGATGTATCTTGCGATTCAGGGCTAGCATTAAGCCAATCGTATGTTCAGCGATCGCGTAAGGGGAGTAAGCCGGAACACGCACTACTATCATGTCCAATTCTGTCGCTTTTGTGACATCCACATTATTAAAACCAGCGCAGCGTAGAGCAATTAGACGAGTTCCCTGTTGCGCCAGCTTTTCCAACACTTGTCCGTTGAGGGAATCATTGACAAAAACGCATACTGCTGGACATCCTGATGCCAAAATAGTCGTTTGAGTATCGAGGTGCGGTTCAAAAAAAGTTAATTCATGACCATATTGGGAATTAACAGCTTCCAGAAACTGTCGGTCGTAGACTTTGGTACTAAAGACAGCGACTTTCATAGATGTAATGCCAAAACAAGCTTAATTAAATTTTAGATAAAAATTTAAAGACTAGGTTTAAAGAAAAGGTTAATTCTCTGGTAAGCATTTAACAGTTAGCTATCAGCGGTCATGTATAGCACTACCCATTAAGGTGTTTGACATTCCTAAACTCCGAAACTTAGTCATAGCTTACTTCTGACTTCTGACTTCTGACTTCTGACTTGCGCGTAGCGCTATAAATGCTTACCTTCTCTTTTATTTATTTGAAGTTTAACACAGATCAGTGGGAGAGATTGACACCAATTACCACAGTCTTAAATTAAGTTAAAGGATTAACAAATAATGAGTAGAGTGAGCTATAAACAATAGCTTGGATGCCTAGCAAAAATCATTGAGTCACATCTGGTTGCTTTGCAATCCGTTAATGATAGTTTTGATGCTCCCAGCTGTCAACAATAAAGGAAGAATTAATCTTCTCTATTGGATGACATTGTCTTGATGCAGAGCGCGAGTGGGGGTTTCCCCAAGACTAGGCTGCATCGCTGGATCAGGATTCTTAATTATCGACAAACGTAAATTTGTAAACCTCTTAAAGGAGATTTGTCCATGGCAACTGTCAAAGTGGGTATCAATGGATTTGGTCGTATCGGACGACTCGTATTCCGTGCTGCCCTCAACTACCCAGAAATCGAAGTGCTGGGCATTAATGACCTAGTTCCACCACAGACTATCGCCTATTTACTCAAATACGACTCAACCCATGGTCGTTTCAAGGGTACCGTAGAAGCTGAAGCTGATGGAATTGTGGTCAATGGCAAGAAAATCCCCTGTGTCTCAATTAAAAACCCAGAGGAACTGCCTTGGACGAAACTCGGTGTGGAATATGTAGTAGAATCTACGGGTCTATTTACCACCTATGATGGGGCATCTAAGCATTTACAAGCGGGAGCGAAGCGGGTGGTAATCTCTGCTCCTACTAAAAACCCTGATTTGGTTCCCACCCTGTTGATGGGTGTCAATCACGATACCTATAACCCAGGTATTGATAGTATCGTTTCCAATGCCAGTTGCACAACTAACTGTCTTGCTCCCATTGCTAAAGTGATTAATGACAATTTTGGGCTAGCGGAAGGGTTAATGACTACCATCCATGCCATGACTGCTACCCAGCCAACGGTAGATGGTCCAATTGACACTCCCCGCCCTATAAGAGCGGGGATTCTTCACTCAACGATCCGACTTGCTCAACCTGGCCGGAACCAAGAAGAGTAGAGGCCAAATCTCCTGAAGCGTTCGGGTCGATAACCCAAGTTCCGACGTGCCCCGTCGTACTTACGGCTCTATTGCGAATGTTGATTGCAGCATTGTGGTCGCGATCAAGTTCGCATCCACATTCACAGACATGAGTCCTAGTGGATAAAGACTTTTTGACTACCTCACCGCAATCAGAGCAGTTTTGACTGGTGTAAGCAGGATTCACCGCAACAGTTATCCTGCTAAACTTAGTACCAAAATGCTCTAACCATTTTCTGAATTGATACCAACCTGCATCATTAATAGACTTAGCTAGACAATGATTTTTAACTAGGTTCTTGACCCTCAAATCTTCATAGGCGACCAAATCGTTAGATCGGATTACGCAACGTGCCAGTCTCTTAGCATGCTCTTCACGTTGCCTACTTATTTTGAGGTGATGCCTATCCAGTCTATTAATGGCTTTCCTGCGATTGGACGAGCCTTTCTTTTTGCGAGATACTCGACGTTGATAAAACTTTAGTCGCTTTTCTCCCTTCCGGTAGAATCGGGGGTTAGGTTCTGAGTGACCATTGGAGTCTGTATAGAACTCTTTAAGTCCTACGTCCAATCCGATCATTTCGCCAGTGTGCTCCACGTCTTCTTTCACGTTGACTGCAACGCAAAATTGAACATAGTACCCATCAGCTCTCTTGACTATCCGAATCCGGTTAATTTGCTTCTTATCAAAGCGCCACAAGTCCCAGGTACCTTTGAGCTTAAGCCTCCCAATCCCTTTTTTATCCGTAAATGTTATTGACTTTTTGTCAGGTGACAGTTTCCATCCCGACTTTTTGTATTCAACAGATCTAGCGCGTTTCTGGAATTTAGGAAAACCCTTTTTGCCTGAGACTTTTTTCTTACAATTATCGTAAAAGCGAACTATCGATGACCATGCTCTCTCAGACGCAGCTTGTCGAGCAGTAGAGTTTAACTCATTCGCAAAAGGGAAATTCTTGGCAAGGATTTTAGAGTATTTACTCAAATCACCTTTTCCAGTCCCTTTATTGTCCATCCATAAACGGATGCAGCTATTTCGGATAAATTTAACTGTCCGAATAGCCTCGTCAATGGCTGAGTATTGGGACTCTTTCCCTTTCGCTTTAAACTCTAAAATAATCACCGAATTTCGACCCTATTTTATATACTTTTATATTAGCAGAGTTGTATAAAACTGTAAAGTAATAGTCCAAGAAAAAAGCCGTCCTAGAAGGACGGGGCTTTAGACCCAAAATTTTTGGTAAAGCAGATGCGATTGACCGTAGGTCACGCGGGGCGCGATTGGCCTACGGCCACGCTACGCGAACGCATCTGCTGACTCCGTTTGAGACTAATGAACTATTGGTGATTAAGTAAAGGAAAATATTTTCCTTGCCGATACTCCCAAGTGATGCCCTCGGGATCCCGAGAGCGACTCCACTGGCTGAAGTTTGGGTCAGTGCGCATCCTCTTGAGTAACCTGTCCCCACAACGGAAGCGATCGCACATCTGTTTGACACTGTAGGGTTTTACTAAAATACCCTGGGATGACCCATTAGTCGTGGGAGTAGTCTCCTCGATCTCAGGTTCAAAGGTGGCTGGTGATTCCTGATTAACCTGATTAAGTAAAGGAAAGTATTTTCCTTGCCGATACTCCCAAGTGATGCCCTCGGGATCCCGAGAGCGACTCCACTGGCTGAAGTTTGGCTCAGTCCGCATCCTCTTGAGTAACCTGTCCCCACAACGGAAGCGATCGCAGATCTCTTTGACACTGTAGGGTTTTACTAAAATACCCTGGGATGACCCATTAGTCGTGGGAGTAATCTCCTCGATCTCAGGTTCAAAGGTGTCTGATGATTCTTGATGAACCTGATTAACCTGATCAACTAAAGGAAAATATTTTCCTTGCCGATACTCCCAAGTGATGCCCTCGGGATCCCGAGAGCGACTCCACTGGCTGAAGTTTGGGTCAGTGCGCATCCTCTTGAGTAACCTGTCCCCGCACCGGAAGCGATCGCACATCTTCTTCACACTGTAGGGTTCTACTAAAATACCCTGGGATGACCCATTAGTGGTGGGAGTAGTCTCATCGATCTCAGGTTCAAAGGTGTCTGATGATTCTTGATGAACCTGATTAACCTGATCAACTAAAGGAAAATATTTTCCTTGCCGATACTCCCAAGTGATGCCCTCGGGATCCCGAGAGCGACTCCACTGGCTGAAGTTTGGGTCAGTGCGCATCCTCTTGAGTAACCTGTCCCCGCACCGGAAGCGATCGCACATCTTCTTCACACTGTAGGGTTCTACTAAAATTAGCTCTGATGAAGATTTAGCAGGAGTAATCTTCTTTTTAGCAGAGGTAGCTGATGGAAATGCTGTGGTGATCTCGCCAGCTGGTAGAGCTTCGACGATATAATCTGCCAACGGCACCTCCTGGCTGTAAACCCCTTTAGTTGTGTGATACTTGATGATGCTTTCCCCGCTAAACCAATCTAGGGCTGTCCTCACAAAAAGCCACCCAGCTTGGGGGGACTTCTCCAGACATACTGGTGTCTTCTGACCACTGGTAAGATTAACCAAGTTGTGTGTTGGCTTGAACATCCCCTTTTCGGGTATATACAGCTCATCTTGCTGACGTTTCCGCCTCGGACTACATTCGAGACAGTATTTAGGAGGCTTACCAGGATAGCACTCACGAGTAGTCATATGATTGCATTTCGGGCAGAAAAAGGTAACTGGACGGGTATGGATCGTACGAGTATGAGCACGCACGATAAAGGTTTGAGAAGGCATAAGTGATCAACGTATCAATAGTTATCTAGCAACAGTTATCTAGCAACCTGAGTGTGATATAGTTGTTCTGGTGCCGACAGCAATTCTAGGTATATCCCTAGGCAGTACCTGCCGTAACTAGATCATCTCTATCATCTAGAGTCAGCATTTCTGCTTGTTTGATGATCTTAGGCAAAACTTCGTCAGCAATAACTAAACTCCTAAATAGTTAATACTGATCGCTTTTGCTCGCATCAGCTATTTTTGATAAAGTTTAGTATGGTGCTAACGTTACACAATAGCAGATTCATGCTAAATCCGTCAGACTACTAGAATCGAGATTAATATTTGATTGTGCGTACGCGCCATTGCGACCTTGCATTTGTGAGCCGATTTCCAACTCTCCTAACCCTCCAAAGTCCGAACTGTAAGCACCTGGGGTGGTGTCGAATCCGGGGGATAGAGAAAATCCACCTGTAGCTGCCTAACTTCTTCAGGGGCTAAATTCAACGTCACCAATGGATGCCCTGGCTGTCCTCGTCGCTGCACTAAATGCACATAGCGCGTCTGAGCCTTTCGATCATCATCATCATAATTTATTCTGAGTGTACCCCGAAAGAACACGTTTTCAACCCGTGGGTTCAAAAACAGCAGTCGATCAGTACCCCCCTCATCCTTCAATGGCGTTTGCAGCGATACCGTCACCGTTTGGGGTTGATTAGTAGTATTCTTCAATGGTAAAGTTATATTGTATTCTACCCCATAATTACTGTGGGCAAAGTAGGCCGTATCGGGATAGCGCCTTAACATCGGTGCACTTTGAATTTGCCCTGTACTCAGAGTAATCAGATGTAGGGTCCCCAACACATAAGAAAATGCCTGCCCGAGCTGAGGAATACTCAAATAGTTAACATTTGGATTATCTTGAATCAGCACTTGCCATTGAGAACCTTGGGAAACACCAGCCACCCGACCAAACACCGTCGGTTCTTGAGGTGGTTCGAGAGGAGTGGGTATCGGTCCACGGGGTTGAGCTAAGCTACCCGTATCCAGTAGGTTTTGCCATTCTGCTACCGTAGGTTCCCGATAGTTTCCATTGCCATCACGAGGGGCTTTCATCGCTAAGTTAGCCAGATACACCATCCCATCACTTCGTAACCGCATCATGGTAGAACGACCATTGGAAGCTGGTGATCGTTTAACTGGAATTGGCTGATTCATTAACATCTGGCTTTGTTTTGCCTTCAGCACCAGTTTAGCGGGAAACATTTCTTTGAGAATTCCCCTGAGTACATCATTCATTGTCCGACTGCCAGGACCAGCATAGACTGTACCGTTGGGATTATCTACCATATCCGGCAACGAGATAAACGGTGCATCTGGGGTAGACAGATAACTCGCCCCTTGCAAGACGTCCACTGTAACAGGTGTGTCATTGGGATTATAAACTATCAATCCTTGGTAAAGGGGATGGGTTTCCGCCTGAGTCTCTGCTCTAGCAATATGGTGGCTAAAGATATCAAACCGTCCATTAAAGCCATAGTCAAGGTGGGCAGAAGCAACTTGTTTCCCTTCCGGTGAAAACGTAGACAGCAAAATTCCCTCACTTCTGACTAGTTCTGGACTATTGCTATTAAAGACAGGCACCTGATCCAATTGCCCTGGTAAACTACGAACATCATCAGGATAAACTTCCACTCCAGCAATATACTGAGGTGGAACAGCATAGATGTTTAACGCCCGACACAGCAAAGCCGCTACTTCACCACGGGTAGCACTCTGATTTGGTTTGACCTGTTTGATATTGGGATAGTTAACCACAATAGTATTAATTGCTGCGGATGCGATCGCATTTTTAGCATACTGGGGAATCTGGGTAGCATCAGTAAAATACCGTCTGATAGTTCCATCGGGATCTGACGGGATAGGGAAATTCTTTGCTCCTGCTAAAACTGCGATCGCTTGCACTCGAGAAATGGACTCATTGGGTTTAAATCGTCTGCCAGGATAGCCCGAAAAAAATCTTCGCTTGTAGGCATCTTGAATCACATTTTTGGCCCAATGATTACTAGGTACGTCCTTAAAACGAATACCACCCCGCTGAATCGGTGCTGAGGGAAAGGCATTCAGCATTAAGACGGCAAACTCAGCGCGGGTAATTCTAGAATTAGGACGAAATTTACCATCCGGGTAACCACTGACCAACTTACGATCCCGCAGTTGGTTGATACAATCTCTCGCCCAATGATTTTCCAGGTCAGGGAAAGTAGCGGTATTGGTCATAAGTAGTATGTAGTCTAAACTGCTTGAGTGTGGGTAACTAACTTGGAATTTTTTACTTCAAGCCCACGATCAGTTCTATTTATGATATTGTTGGTCAATTAACCGGGGTGTTATCCCCTGTAACAACATACTCAACATAGTCCTTATCTATGTTGCTAACATAAATTTCATAATAAAACAATAAAAACTACGATTGGTTCAATGACTGACAATTCTAAAATCCAAGACCAAGATGATTCGACCATAGACTCTTCCCAAGATAACCTAGAGGAAAAAGTTATCAAGCCATCAGTTCTAGGAACTATTCCGGTTGCTCCAGATGGGTTTAAGTCTGGCTTCGTGGCGATTGTAGGACGTCCGAATGTGGGGAAATCCACACTGATGAATAAACTGGTAGGGCAAAAAATTGCTATCACTTCGCCCGTGGCTCAAACCACCCGAAATCGGCTGCGAGGTATCTTGACCACACCGGAAGCTCAGTTGATTTTTGTGGATACGCCAGGGATTCACAAACCTCATCATCAACTGGGTAAGGTCTTGGTGAAAAATGCCCAAATAGCGATTGAGTTAGTGGATGTGGTGCTGTTGGTGGTGGATAGTACGGTGGAGGCGGGAGGAGGCGATCGCTTTATTGTTGATCTACTGAGCCATACTAAGACACCAGTAATTTTGGGTGTGAACAAATCAGATATACAACCTCGACACAGTAGGGGAGAATCAATCGATGCTAGTTATGCTAAACTAGCTACTGCTCAAGGCTGGGAAGTCGTAAAATTTTCTGCCCTGACAGCTGATCGCTTAGACCTATTGCAGCAGAAATTAATTGAACGCTTAGAACCAGGGCCATATTATTATCCCCCTGACTTCTTAACCGACCAGCCAGAACGGTTTATCATGGGGGAATTGATTCGAGAGCAAATCTTACTCCTAACTCGTGAGGAAGTCCCCCACTCGGTTGCTATTACTATTGATTTAGTAGAGGAGCAACCAAAAATTACCCGTATTTTTGCTACGATCAATGTAGAGAGAGACTCCCAAAAAGGTATTTTAATTGGAAAAAAGGGTAATATGCTCAAACAAATTGGTACTGCGGCTCGTCAACAACTTCAAAAGTTAGTTGCTGGTCAAGTTTACCTGGAATTGTTTGTGAAAGTAAAACCGAAATGGCGACAATCTCGCTTACGGTTATTAGAGTTGGGATATCGGGTTGAGAAGTAATAGTAAGTCTACTATAGCTATAGTATTTTTTGCTATGTAAACTTATGAGTGATAGAAATACAGATAAATTTTAAACTTGGTTCAAGAGCTAATTTTAATACTTAATCATTAACAATTAGTCTAAACTGCAAATACTTGTTCAACTGTCAAAGCTAACTCGGGAAATGTTTGTGATTCAATCTTTTTATTTCCTGTAAATTCTGTCAGATCATAAAACCCATCAACTAAACGCAAAACCGAAACCTTAGACTTAATTGGATCAACAATCCAATATTCAGGCACTTCCCGCACCGCGTATTCAGAACGCTTGTAGCGGTAATCATCTTGGGGATTACCTGCACTAACAATTTCTACTGCTAGTAGTGGTGCTGATTCCAGCACCGCTGATGACATGGAACTGATAGCTTGCCGCTGATTTTCTGAGATAATGACTAAATCAGGAATTCTAGATTTATTCTCAGCTGTGCGAACCCCAAGATTACCAGGCATAACAACCCAATCTAAACTAACCCTCTCAATTTCTCTATCAAATTGCTTGAATAAAAAAAGCATAATCAGGGCATGTAGTCCACTAGCAGGTGGCATAGCAATAAGCTCTCCATTAACAAGCTCATACTTGTAGTCAGTGTCATCATGGTAGGAAAGATAGTCTTCAAATGTGTAAAACTTTTTGGCAGTTTGAATCATTTGAGTTGCCTCCTAGAAAACCGTTTTCTTAGTGTAGTTAAGGTGGGTTTTGTAGACGGTTGACGGTTAACCGTCTACAAAAACCTATTGTAGGTTTATTTCTAGTGGTTTATTTATCTGAATCTACCGACTCTTCCTGGTCTGGGAGTTCCTGGTCTGGGAGTTCCTGCTCTTCGATTTCCTGCTCTTGATCTGAAATGGGAACCAAAGCAACCGCTGCGATCGCATCTTCATCATCTAACTTTTGCACTCTGACCCCAGTTGCCATGCGAGATTGGGGAGAAATAGCATCAACAGCTTGACGAATGATAATCCCTCGACTAGTGACTATCATCAATTCATCCCCTTCATTAACTACCTGTAGGGCTGCCAGTTGGTCTTTGGGTAAACGGAATTTGGTTGAGCGAACTCCCATACCCGCACGGTTTTGTAGCCGGAATTGGGATACCGGTACCCGCTTACCATAGCCTCCCATAGTGACAATTAATACCCAAGGACCTTGAGCTGCTGTTTCCACCATCTCAGAATCACTAAGGTCTTCTGTCTCTTCCTCTGAATCCTCAGCAGCAGCTAGACTAGCGATGATTTGACCGGACAAAATATCCATACCGATTAATTCATCATCACCCTTTAGTTTCATAGCCTTAACTCCTCTGGTCGCACGACCGAGGGGGCGGAGTTGATCATTGTCACACTTGAAGTGAATTGCCATGCCATGACGAGACCCAATTATGATGCTGTCTTCTTCCCTAGCACGAAGTACCCACCGCAACTGGTCTCCTTCCCCGAGGGAAATAGCAATTAATCCATTTGCCCGAATTTTGCTGAAAGCATCTAGAGCAGTTTTCTTGATGTAACCCTTATGAGTTAACATGACTAGATATTCATCATCCGTAAATTCAGATACCGGTACAATAGAAGTAATTTTTTCTTCGTGGGGAATGGGTAACATCTGCACAATCGGTACCCCCCTGGCGGTGCGAGATACAGCCGGGATTTGGTAGGCACGCAGAGAGTACACTACACCGCGATCGCTAAAAAATAAAATGCTATCGTGGTCGCAGCAAGTGAAGAAATGCTCTACCTCATCATCATCTTTGATCCTGGCAGCAGCTTTACCACGAGTTGCCCGAGCTTGAGCTCTAAACTCATCCACAGGCATGCGTTTGATATACCCTTGCTCAGTCAGCAGAATCACAGCTTTTTCATTAGCAATCAGGTCAGTATCATCCAGTTCCCCTTCAACCTGTTGAATTTGTGTGCGGCGTGGTGTGGCAAAGTTCTGTTTCAGTTGCTGGGCTTCAGTTTCAATAATCTCCAGGATGCGACTTCGGCGAGCTAGGATATCCCTTAAATCCGCAATCCGAACTTGTAATTCCTCATGCTCAGCTTGAATCTTTTGGGCTTCCAAAGCAGTCAGACGGCGCAGCTGCATTTGCAAAATAGCATCAGCTTGGGCTTCAGATAGACTAAATTCTGTAACTAATTGTCCTCGTGCTGTAGTCGTATCCGCCGCCCCCCGAATCACCGCAATCACAGCATCTAAGCTATCTAGGGCAATTAGTAACCCTTGCAGTAAATGATCCCGTTCCTCAGCTTTGCGCAATTGATATTGAGTCCGTCGGGTAATGGTTTCAATGCGGAAATCCAGGAAAACGTTTAAGAACTGCTTTATGGTCAGCAACTGGGGTTCATTGCCCACCAGGGCTAGCATATTTGCTCCAAAATTAGTTTGGAGGGGGGTTTGCTTGTAGAGATTATTCAGGACAACTTTGGGATAAGCATCGCGCTTTAGTTCGATTACGATGCGCATGCCATTGCGATCGCTTTCATCCCGAATATCGGAAATGCCATCAATGCGCTTATCATTGACCAATTCAGCAATCTTTTCGATTAAACTTGCCTTATTAGTTTGGTAAGGTAGCTCAGTAATAATAATGGCTTCCTTGTCTGGACGACCTCGTTGCCCAATGGTTTCAATTTCTGCCACACCTCGCATGGTGATAGAACCCCGACCACTGGTGTAAGCATCTTTAATACCCGATGTTCCTAAAATCTGTGCCCCAGTGGGGAAATCTGGACCAGGGATATACCGCCTTAATTCCTTATCAGTGATTTCGGGATTATGGATCACGGCCACTAAGCCATCCACCAACTCTCCCAGGTTATGAGGGGGGATATTGGTTGCCATACCCACAGCAATCCCCGATGAGCCGTTGAGCAGTAATTGGGGAATCCGTGCCGGTAAGACAGTCGGTTCTTGCTGGGAACCGTCAAAGTTATCAACAAAGTCTACAGTTTCTGACTCAATGTCCCGGAGTAGGGCATTGGTAGCGATCGCTTGCAAGCGGCACTCTGTGTAACGCATTGCCGCTGGGGGGTCGTTGTCTACTGAGCCAAAATTTCCATGACCATTAATCAGAGGCGATCGCATGGAGAAATCCTGAGCCATGCGCACCAAAGCGTCATAAACAGCAGTATCCCCATGGGGATGATACTTACCCAACACTTCCCCCACCACACGAGCGCATTTGCGGAACGGACGCTCTGGGCTTAATCCCAGCTCATGCATCGCATAGAGAATCCTTCGGTGTACTGGCTTGAGCCCATCCCTGGCATCTGGTAATGCCCGACCTACTATGACGCTCATGGCGTATTCTAAATAAGACCGGGACATTTCGTTCCGCAAATTTGTCGGGACAATGCGTTCTTGGGATGTACTCATAGTTGGACAAACTCCCTTATTATCGAGGATTTTGCTAAAAAAATCGGTTAAAATCTCTCAAAAGAGGCTTTTAACACCTTTATTTTCCAAATTTGGCTGGTTATTTTTAAATTTTAACACAAAATCTCGACTATAGCCGGTAACAGAACCACGGGCAAGCCTTAGACAATGAGCAGATTCGCGCTTCTTGTGCAAAAATTATGGGAAAAAGACCGAAAATTTCCTAGGGCAGCTTAGGACATTCACCTCTTCTTGCTGATGTTGACTGGCGGTCTATACCACCAGATTGTTTTCCTTCCCTGACTAAACCTCAGAAGTTCCCAACAACTAAGGAGTTTTTGATGAAACTATCCTATGTTTTGATCGGCTTAGCTATTTTTGCCTTCATTTTGAGACCAGATTTAATCCCTGCCAGCCTCGCTCTAGCTCTGATCGCTTTTGGTGTCGTGTTTGGTCTGTTTAGGGATCACCTGATGAAATAATCGGAAAGGTTAATCTATTCACAAGTACCTTGCTTTAAAACGTTTTTCCATAATTTTGGCTGAATCGTGCTATAATATGTTCCCTGTCATTTACTCCGATGAGTTTCTTGAACACGATAACGGTCGGTTTCACCCAGAACGACCAGAACGTTTAACGGCGATTGTGAATGCCATCAAAGCTGCACCTTGGGCTGACCAAATTAAGTGGCAGTTACCGACAGCGGTGGAAACTCGTCGAGTGATGCCTCTAGTACAACAAATTCATAGCCAGCGCTACATTGAGACAGTTGAAAAAATTGCTAGGAGTAATGGTGGCAGGTTAGATGCGGACACAGGGATATCCCCCCGCAGTTACGATGTTGCCCTACTCGCCGTTAGTGCTTGGCTAGATGCGGTAGATCAAGTCCTCACTACCAATAATTCAGCCTTTGTTCTAGCCCGTCCCCCTGGTCATCATGCTGAACGTCAGAGAGGGATGGGGTTTTGCTTATTTTCCAATGCTGCGATCGCAGCTTACTACGCCTTAGAGCAATCGGAAGTCGAACGGGTTGCCATCTTAGACTGGGATGTCCATCACGGCAATGGCACTCAAGATGTTGTGGAACGAGATGCTCGCATTGCCTACATCTCCCTTCATCAATCCCCTTGCTATCCTGGTACAGGCCAAGCCAGTGAACAGGGGTTTCACAATAATGTCCTCAATCTTCCCATGGCACCAGGCAGCACGTTAGCAGATTACCAGCCTATGTTTGAACAGAAAGTGATGCCATTTTTAACCAAATTTCAGCCAGATTTATTGATTGTCAGTGCTGGTTATGATGCTAATGCCGCAGATCCTTTGGCAAATATTGCCTTGCAGCCAGATGATTATGGGCTATTTACGAACTATTGTCTGCAACTAACTCGTCGGATTGTTTTTGGTTTAGAGGGGGGGTATGAACTCACTGCTCTAGCTCAGTCGGTGCTAGCAACAATTGAAGCTTGTTTGACTTAGAGAGTTGATCTGGGTAAGTATAGCTAGGTGTAAGTATAGCTGGTTAACTGTAAGCATTCAGCTATCAGCGTGTCGCGTATCAGCTTATGGGTTAGGTGGTCCCAACGTCGAAGCCTGTGTCACTAGGCTACTTTTTGCGCAGGGTGCGCGTAGCGCAGTACTTTTGAATAAAATAAGCTGACCACTGACCGCTGACTGCTGAATGCTTACGGTTAACTATAGCGCTACAGTATGCGGCTATACTCAAAACAATTAAATGTTTCAACCCGCCATACTGCTTTAATTGTTTTGGAAACAAGAGTAGTTAGATCAACTTAACTGCTCTAAGTCCAAAAAATAGAGTCAGAGCCACAACAGTGGCACCAGCTAGAATTACAAAGTAAGCGATTGCTCCAGAGATCATATTATTCTCCCAAAAATTGACTATTATAATAATATTACCTAATTTTACCTGATCTTGAGTCTTATTCCTCAGAGCAATAGTCAACCGTCAATAGTCAACCGTCAATAGTCAACGGTGAACAAACATGGAAGACAATAAATTTTTTCGTTTTGTGTGGCGCTTTAATGCCATTGTTATTATGGCTACTGGATTGCTAGCAATAGCAGTTTTAGCTTTTGCTGCTATCGAGATAGTCAAAAGCACTACGAGAGAGCGCCAGGGGATTAACATTGTTAATGTTAATGACGATAGCTCAAGCTCTCAAGAGTGGGAGCTGGGTAATCTCAGGGAGGTTGATGGCACAACCTATCTAATGGTGCCGCTTTACTCAGACCAATCTTATACCCAATCCTATTATAGCAAATCGACACGCTCAACTATAAACTATTTGTTTTTGGATAGTGAAACAGGGAAAAGCAAATGGATCTTTGCTAATAATGACTATCTAATTACTAGCGATAGCTTCATTTCAGAAACTAATGATAGAGCTAATAACAGGGTTGAATCTAAACCAGTTATAGCAGTTTTATACCACCTTATTAAACAAGATACCAATGGTGATGGAAGATTAACAAACAATGATATGCTCACAATAGCATTTACCCATTACAATGGTAATGACTATCAGGAAGTAGTAAGTGGAGTAGATAGATTTTTGGGTTACAAGGTTCTAAACGCAAATAGCCTATTAATTTTGTACCAGCGGGATGCTATTGCCTATTCAGCAAAGGTTTCTTTAGATAATTTCGCTCTCTCCAATGAAACAGAATTACCTAAAGTAGGTCAGCCCTGAATCTCACCCTCGATAAACTGAATCCTACTCCCTACTCCCTACTCCCTACTCCCTACTCCCAGCTGTTGAAGCTCCCTAAAACCCAGGACGAAAGTACCTCTCCCAATTAAGAACTGCTATAGATAAGAGTTTCAACCCTTAACCGAACCGGCTAAAATCCCCCGCACAAAGTACCGCTGTAGAACAAAAAACACAATCAGTGGTACAATCATGGTGATAAATGCACCAGAGGTAAGAAGATGCCACTGCTGCCCACGATAACCTACTATATTTGTTAATCGGATCGTTAACGGGGCAACGTCTGGTGTAACTCCGAGATAGACTAAAGCAACTAGCAAGTCATTCCATACCCAGAGAAATTGAAACACGGCAAATGATGCGATCGCAGGCATGGATAGAGGCACAATCAGCTGGGTAACTATGGTCAGATGAGACGCACCATCCACTGCTGCTGCTTCGATTAACTCCTGAGGCAAACTAGCAATATAATTACGCAATAAATAAATTCCTAAGGGCAAACCATAGCCTGTGTGGGCTAACCAAATACCTAATAATGTACCGGAAAGTCCTAGATATCCGTAGACTCGCAATACCGGAATCAGAGTCATCTGTAACGGGACTACCAGCAAACCAACTACTACCATAAACAGGACTTGGCGACCAGGAAATTTCATCCAAGCAAACCCATAGGCAGCAAAAGTAGCGATCACAATCGGAATGACTGTAGCGGGAATCGAGATAACCAGACTATTGAGAAATGCCTGTCCCATCCCTTCGGAGGTAATCACATCAATATAGTTACCGAGGTGGTATTGGGTGAAATTGAAGGGGTGTTGGAAGACTGACCACCAACCGGTTTTGAGCACATCATCTCGGTAGCGTAGGGAACTAATGAACAAGCCAACAGTGGGTAGAGTCCAGATCAAAGAGATGATAATCAGGGTCAGATGAATCGGGATTTTCCAGAAGAATTGCTGTAGATGTTGGGATTTTGCTACAAAGAGCGGTTTTGGTACCATAGCTGGGTTAAAGTCATGTCTGGAATAGTCGATTTTTTTCCAAGATAAGCGCTTTGTGCAACCAATCCCACAACAGCAGTGGTTAAACAAGTGGGCAAAACAACTGGGCAAAACAACTGGGCAAAACAACTGGGCAAGATGCGATCGCATCACCCCAAGCCTTATAGAATTTCAACCATAGCTAGAACAGTTGCTTAACTCGGTGACGCCATCAGAATCAAATTTTAACTTTAATCTGAATACTATAGCATTTCTAAATCAATTAGAAATAATAAATCATAATTACCGTTTTTGACCTTAACCAAAATCCTTCTATGTCTTGATGCAGTCGCGAATGGGGGAAATCCCCTTTGGCCTCACTGGCTCACCTGTTCCCTTGCTGCATCGCTACTTGATTAACTCTTGCCTCTTGCCTCTTGCCTCTTGCCTTTCCCAAGCGGGAGTATGTTCACAATTCAAATAATAATTATATATTACTATCAACGGCTGTTCTCCTGCTCTCGAAATCGACGGATATTGCTAATCATAACTGGAATAATAACTAGTAATAAAATAACTGCGATCGCACTACCTCGTCCAAAGTTCCGATAATTGAACATTTCCTTAATCATACGAGACGCAATCACTTCCGTATTTTGATTACCACCGGTCATCACCCAGACAATATCAAAGACTTTCAGCACCGCTATTACTACAGTAGTCACAACCACAGCAATAGTCCCTCGTATCATCGGAATAGTAATTGTCCAGAAGATTTGCCACTCACTAGCTCCATCTATCCGTGCAGCTTCGATAATATCTTTGGGGATACCTTTGATTGCAGCAGAGAGCAAAATCAAGCAAAACCCTGTCTGCAACCAAATCATAATCACAATCAGAGCATAATTATTAAGTTCGCGCTCCACTAACCAACCTACAGGCTCAAATCCTAAACGGGTAATAATGCCATTGAGTAAGCCAATTTGTTCTGATCCAGCTGGACGAAAAGCATAGATAAATCGCCAAATCACGCTAGCCCCCACAAAGGAAATTGCCATGGGCATAAAGATTATGGACTTGGCTACCGGTTCATAGCGTACCCGATCCACCAGCACCGCAATAATTAAACCCAATCCTACACTAAACCCTGTTACCAATACCAACCAAAGGACATTGTTACGAAAAGCGATTAGCATAGTAGGGTTGGTAAAGGCAAAGATGTAATTGTCCAGTCCCACAAAATTTTGCGATCGCTTATCCAAGAAGCTGATATAGATAGTATTGAGGGTGGGCAGAATCAGGTAAGCGGTTAGTAATGCTAAAGCAGGGGCTAAGTATACCCAAGCCATAAAATGCTTTCGCGTAGCGTGACCGTTCGCGTAGCGTGGCCTTTTGGCCAAGGTCAATCGCGTTTTATTGGGTAGCTGATTTACCAAGCCATTCATGCCATATAACAAAGCCATCACCCCAGCACAGCCTATGACAACGGCGAGAATGAAAGTAACAATTTTGAACAATACCATCCTTCATTGCCTCATCACTTCATCACCTGATCACTTGATCACTTGATCACCTCATATATATCTCTCACCGAATCCCGTTTCTTGCCATGGTCTAATTTATAAAATTTATAATTTTTTTGCCACCGTTCCAGTTCATAGATAGATATTGATTTAGCGATAATGTCAGTGCTCCTTGCACGATCACCTACTTGTGGATCGGTTGTAAATACTCCACAATTAATTTGGTTAGTTGATATATTCCAATAATCCCTCAATTTGTATTTCCAATCAATGACTTGTTCCACTACCTTATTTCTATGCTTATTTCTTCTAGTTCTTTCGTGTTTTCCTGTTGCTTCAGTATCAATATATTTTGTTTCAATTAAAAATATTTTTTTGTTTTTACTAAGATAAACAAAATCCACTTTGCCTAAATTTGTATAGTCTTGGATTAGAGCCTTTTCAAACAGGATGAGCTGACTACAGGTTGGAAATAATGAGTTTATATTGAAAAATAGATATGCCTGTAATAGAAGTTCCTTATCATAGGGAAAACCAATAACCCCTATAAAAAAACGTCTCATATCTTCTTCACTTTGTGGCTGTTCACCTTGGCAATAGGAAACAAATTTATCAATCTGACTAGTATCCATAGCTTATTTCTTATTTAAACTTGAGTTTGGCCTAAAGGGGGAATCCTAAACTTACGGTGTTCCTCAATTATGGAAGATCCAAAGGTAATCGGTAATCGGTAATCGGTAACTGCTCCAACTATACAGTACCCAAATATTCAGCAACGCCAAATTTATAGTAGTCACTGACATCCTACTATATCCTTCCTGCTTACACCCCAAGGGATTGCCGTTACAGCGGAGCGAAGCGCAATTGCTGATATTGCACTCAGAGATTTAATCGTAATTAATGCCTAAACGGCACTATTGTCCCTTTCGCTAAATGGTTGCGAATAACTGACTTAATTTGATTTCAGTATCTTATAGTTACAGATTTCCCAGGCAATTCTGCTAAAGTAACATTAGAAGGCGATTTTAAATAAATATTTTTTTTGACAATGACTAATCCCTAATTCCTCATACTTAATCTGGCCAACTTTCCTCAATAGTTTTCAGAACTGTATCCACATCTGTCCCACCAATATAATCAACAATGCCACTCCAGAATGTCCCGGTACCCACGGCTCCTGGCATCATATCCGAACCATCGAAGCGCACCATATCCGCATTGGCTAAGATTTCCGCTTGACGTTTAAGAATGTGATTGGGGTAAGCATCCAAACTAACCTGTTTATGGGGTGAAACATAATCTCCCTGACTTGCCCAGATAGTATGGGGTTGGGCAGTTGATAAATACTCCATCAACTTCCGTGCTTCTGGAGTATCCTTAAACATAGCAGTCGCAATACCAGACACTAACACTGGCACTCCCAATTCCTGTTTAATACCCGGTAACAGAAAGATACTCACATCCTTATCTAGGGCTACATCTTTAGGTAAGAAGCTAGTAAGAAAGCTAGCTTGGCGATGCAGATAGCAAACTGGGGGGTTATCAAATAAGGGTGTGGCTGCGTCACCAAATGGAGTGCTAATAATACCAACAGTACCACCAAACACATACTTAGGATTAAGGGCAATGTTGCCAAACTGCTCAAAAGCATTCTTAACCGCTGGGTGATTAAAGGGAATGTTGTGAGCAACCCACTGGTCATACACTTCCCCACCAACCGTGCGCAACATAATATCCTCAATCCAGTCGGTACCAACCCATCCTGTAGCCGCACCGCTTTCTATTCCGATGCACCAAGGGACACCGCCATCTGCCACAATCTGATCGGACAGTGCCATCATTTCATTCCAGGTGTTAGGGATTTTGTAACCAGCTGCCTTAAACGCAGCTCGATTGTACCAAACTAAGCTTTTGACCGCCGCCCTAATCCACACCCCGTATACTTTACTATCGACAGTTGCCAAATCTAGCCAGTTTTGAGAATAAGCAGCAGATAACTGGGATTTGTCCATGAAGGTATCTAGAGGGACCAGTTGACCTTCCCTAGCAAAGTCAGCCATCAAACCCGGTTGAGGGAACATGGCAAGATCGGGAGCATTTCCAGATTCCACCAACACAGGTAGGAGGGTGGCGAAATCACTACTGGCTTCATACACCACCTTGATACCCGTTTCTTTAGTGAAGGGTTCTAGTATCTGTTCGATGATTTGCTCCCCTTCCCCTGTCATTACTCCCAGGATAGTAACCGTATTGCTTTTACTTTCTCTACCTTTGGGGGCACAGGCGACTAAAACTAAAGATAAACCTAGAAATACAGTAGTAAATACCGTGTTAGGAGCCGGTTTAGTTCTAAATTTCGCCAAAAATTCTCCTATCTGTTCGACAAAACCTATCTTGATCCAGAATTTGGGTCTGAACATCTTTCAATTATGAGCCTTAGCAAATAATGACACTCATACTGTGAGTACAATTCCGTTCTAAGATAACCCCACTCAATGACTTGAGCAACAACTTAGGGAGGGGAAGCTTGAGAAATCAGAATACACAGATGAAAGACTCTATGTTTGAAAGGCAGGCTTGATCAACGTAACCCTTCAGCCTACTAGGTGGTGGGTTACGGGACCGACTGTCCCAACACTGGCTACCAAGAAAATCAGGGCTCGCCCTTGGGTGGTGGGTTACGGGGCGGGCTGTCGCAACACTGGCTACGAGGTTGAAGATGAGGGCAAGCCCGCCCCTAATATCAAGTCTGGTTGAATACCCATCAATTTTGGGGCCCGGGCGCGGGAAGTGTGGGGAGATGGGGAGATGGGAACCTCCCAGGAGGGGAATATGGGGAGATGGGGGAAATTTTTATTAAGGGTAATTATCCTGACATGATATAACACACCCTACGCACCCTACGCAACTAAGCCCATGCTATGGTTGCCAGCTATCAGCCATTCATGATGCTGGCAACAGAACGAACCGAACAAAAGGGCATCATGGCGACATCACCTACAAAAAAAAGCTTAAGCTGAATGCTGAATGCTTACCAATAAACGGTGACCTAGAAAAACTACTGATTTTAGCCTCTATCTATTTGTTATAACTTTATACTAACTTCACATAACTAGGATTGGAGTTCGACGTAAACTGGAAAATTTTGAGAGTTTATCCCTATTCCTAGGCTTTATTTATAGGGTTTATAAATGAGATGTAAACCTAGGAGGTCTTTAGTGGACAATAAAACGCTGGAGCTGTTTCCCCTATTGCGTTTTGCATTTTGTATTTTGTATATTACCTAAGGTAGTATGTTCAAAACTAAAATAAAAACGCTATCTGATGTTAATGTGGCTTAATTGACAATCAAAAACTTCAATAAAAATTCATATTTCATACTTAAAAATGCTAACTTAATTTATTTAAATTTAATTTATTTAATTACTGATTATTGTCCGGATTTACGTTTTGGTTTTTTTTGGGCATATAAGCCGTAAAAAAACCAAAGCCAAACCAAAAGTATACACATATTAAACTTGACTTTAAACATATATAATTCATGATTAATTTAAGTCTAAAAACTATCTAAGATTTATTGTTTTTCACATAAATATCCTAGGAGATTCAGTGGTTTTTAATAGTTATAGAATGGGGTTATAGCTACGATTCATGGCAACTGGCAATAAGCCATTAAACATGAACCATCAACAATCAGGAACTTCCCTGAGCGCCAAATCATTTACCGTAACTAGGCTTTGTCAAGCAGTAAGAGTTAACTAAAAGCAATGTCTAACACATTTTCCTCAGCTGATTCACTTCTGGATCATCACCATTGGGACACTAATACTATCACCTACAGCTTCTATAACAATGCCAATAGTGGTTCTTATTACGGACCTGAAACGGGGGTTTCAGAGATATCAGAAAAAACCAAAGACAATATCAGAAGCATCCTCGAAACTCTGGAAAGATACATTGCTGTTGATTTCCATGAGGTAGCAGATACAGCAACAGACTATGGTCTATTGCGCTACATGGTATCTGATGGTCCGGGCTATGCCTATACCTATTTGCCTGAGGGATTTAATACCAATGTTGGCAATTGGTCGGATGTGGCCGGGGATGTGCATTTGAACCAAGCTTACGACACCACAGGTAATAACGGATTTGCTGACGATCCAGGGAATCATGGCTACATGACCGTGATTCACGAGATAGGACATAGTCTGGGGTTAAAACATCCGAATCCATACGAGGATAATGATCACGGTCCATTTTTGCCCTTTAACGAGGACAATACCACCAACACAGTAATGTCGTATAACTTTGCTGGGAAATCAGCGATTACCCCAATGATTTACGACATTCAAGCATTACAGTCTATCTATGGAGCTAGGGAGTATAACCACGGGGATACTACTTACTCCTTTGACAGCGTTAATTACTACACAGATGGTAGTGAGTATTATGGTAAAACCAAACCGATCGAAGAGATTAAGCAAACCCTCTGGGATAGTGGTGGTGTAAATACCTTAGACTTTTCAAACCTGACTTTTGTGGAGAAAGGTTACCACTTTGATATGAATGAGGGGGGTATTCTGACCACCCAAGAAGCTTACAATGATAGCTCTTATAAAGCTAGGAGCGATGACAGCGGAAGAGAATACGTTACGTCTGAATTTGGGACTGCGATCGCATTCGGTACAGTTTTTGAAAATCTGATCAACTCCAACAGTAACGATTACATCATTGCCAATAGTGCGGCCAATATCTTTAGCGGTTATGAACTTGAAATTTCCACGGGTGATGATCTTATTAAAGGTTGGAACTATCTAGATACTTTAGATCTTTCCAATTATGCTTTCTCTAGTGTGACCCAAACCCAAAGCGGTGATGACCTGATTCTTGGTCTAGGCTCGGATAGTTCGATTACCCTCAAAGACTACCATACAGTCTCTGAAAGCGATCTCCTTAAGATTATCTTCGAGGAGGAGAGTCAAGCACCTGTATGGGAAGAGATTATTATTCCGGACACAATAACAAATATTAGCGACGTTCAGTATGTTCAAGAGGAGCCTCAAACTACCAACACTGCTCCGACGAATATCACCCTTGATGGCAACAGTGTCAAAGAATTCAGTAAAAATGGGACTACCATTGCTAAGCTGACTACTAAGGATGTTGATTGGGGAGATAGCCATACTTATAAATTATTAGATGATGCTCAAGGTCGCTTTAAAATTGATGGCAATCGACTAAAAGTCAAAAATGGCCACCTCATAGACTTTGATGACAACTCTAGTCACTCGATCAAAATCCGCACCACCGACTCCGGAGGTAAAAGCTACGAGGAAATTTTCACCATTGAGGTCCTTAACCAGAATTTTGCTCCGACAGATATCAGCCTTGATGGCAGGAGTGTCAAAGAATTCAGTAAAAATGGCACTACTATTGCTAGGCTGACTACTAAGGATGTTGATTGGGGAGATAGCCATACTTATAAATTATTAGATGATGCTCAAGGTCGCTTTAAAATTGATGGCAATCGACTAAAAGTCAAAAATGGCCACCTCATAGACTTTGATGACAACTCTAGTCACTCGATCAAAATCCGCACCACCGACTCCGGAGGTAAAAGCTACGAGGAAATTTTCACCATTGAGGTCCTTAACCAGAATTTTGCTCCGACAGATATCAGCCTTGATGGCAGGAGTGTCAAAGAATTCAGTAAAAATGGCACTACTATTGCTAGGCTGACTACTAAGGATGTTGATTGGGGAGATAGCCATACTTATAAATTATTAGATGATGCTCAAGGTCGCTTTAAAATTGATGGCAATCGACTAAAAGTCAAAAATGGCCACCTCATAGACTTTGATGACAACTCTAGTCACTCGATCAAAATCCGCACCACGGATTCCGGGGGTAAAAGCTACGAGGAAACTTTCAGTATCGAAGTCCTCGAAAACCAGAATAGTGCTCCAACGGATATCACCCTTTCTGGGAACAGTGTCAAGGAATTGAGTGAAAATGGCACGACCATTGCTAGGCTGACTACTAAGGATGTTGATTGGGGAGATAGCCATACTTATAAATTATTAGATGATGCTCAGGGTCGCTTTAAAATTGTTGACGATCAACTAAAAGTCAAAGATGGCACTCTCTTAGACTTTGATGTCAACTCTAGTCACCCGATCAAAATCCGCACCACGGATTCCGGAGGTAAAAGCTACGAGGAAATTTTCACCATTGAGGTCCTTAACCAGAATTTTGCTCCGACAGATATCAGCCTTGATGGCAACAGTGTCAAAGAATTCAGTAAAAATGGCACTACTATTGCTAGGCTGACTACTAAGGATGTTGATTGGGGAGATAGCCATACTTATAAATTATTAGATGATGCTCAGGGTCGCTTTAAAATTGTTGACGATCAACTAAAAGTCAAAGATGGCACTCTCTTAGACTTTGATGTCAACTCTAGTCACCCGATCAAAATCCGCACCACGGATTCCGGAGGTAAAAGCTACGAGGAAATTTTCACGATTGAAGTCCTTAACCAGAATTGGGAAAGCAAATCGATTAGGGGAGACCGTTACGATAACCGCCTTGAAGGCGGTCATGGTGATGATAGGCTTTGGGGTAATCGCAATAATGACACACTAATTGGTGGCTCGGGTCATGACACTCTTTCAGGAGGTTCTGGGGATGACAGTCTTGTGGGAGGTTTCGGTAACGACTTTCTCAGGGGCACTTGGGGCAATGACACTCTCCATGGTGGCTCGGGTCATGACACTCTCGGAGGTGGTCAGGGAGATGACTCCCTTTCTGGGGGTGTTGGCAATGATAGGATCATGGGAGATGTAGGCAACGATACCCTAGAAGGTAGTTCAGGTGAGGACAATCTAAGCGGAGGTTCGGGTGATGACCTGATCGAGGCTGGGACAGAAGATGATAGTCTCAGAGGAGGTAAGGGAGGTGACACCCTCAAAGGTGGCTCTGGCAATGACTACCTTAGAGGAGACGATGGAAATGACAGCCTTGAGGGTGGCTCTGGTAACGACTCTTTGATCGGGGCTTCGGGTGATGACACCCTTGATGGCGGGAGTGACCATGATACCTTAAAAGGTAGCTCTGGGAATAACTATTTGATCGGAGGTTCGGGTGATGACCTCCTCGACGGTGGCCGGGACCATGATAGTCTTGAGGGTGGCTCTGGCAACGACTATTTGATCGGAGGTTCGGGTGATGACCTCCTCGACGGTGGGCAGCACCATGACTTCCTTAAGGGTGGCTCTGGTAACGACTATTTGATTGGAGGTTCCGGTAATGACACTCTCAATGGAGTTGGAAATGGTTCCCGAGGTAATGGTGAAATTGATGTTCTTGTTGGTGGAGCTTGGTCAGATACTTTTATCCTAGGAGATGATCATCGCGCTTTCTACCAGGGTAAGGGCGACAATGATTATGCAGAGATTTATGACTTAGAATCTAAAGACATCATTCAGCTCTATGGTGTAGCGGATCAATATGATTTGGTTGACGCTGATAATGGGTTACCCGGTAGCACAGCTTTATATTTTAAGAATGATTTGATTGCAGTATTACACGATGTATCTGTGAGTGATGTCAGCAGTAGACTTGAATTTCTTTCCTAATCTGACCAGTTGTAAGATTGGCAAGATGACCGAAGTTAGGGAAGATGGGGAAGCATCTACCGAGAGTCGGACTGATTTTTCTGCCTGTTTGAATAGGATTGCTATACTTTTATCTGCTGGTGTTTACCAGTTCTCAATTACTGACTAACTAGATTTCTCATCCATTAACAAAAACGGTATAATGGCACCCTTTAATTTATAAACTAAAGGGTGCCATTACATTTATTCTTTATTTATTCTGTATAGTCTTCAGGTTCGAGTCTTGGTATTGCCTTCGCTAAAAAGAATTATCATCGATAGAATTATCATGGATTTCGTTACCAGAGGTTTCACGAGTCCCGTGATTGACCTCTTTATGGTTATAGTTACTATCTCCGAGCCTTGGCTGATTAACGTCTGATGAGCGTTGATCAGTCTCAGGAATTTCTAGAGCTTTTCTGTGAGATGATGGTAGGGAATCGATTGACCTAGAAGATTTTGGTGAGGTACCCCTCCAAGTTTTCCAGGCAGCTTTGACACCCTTAACCACATTACGAGTATTCTCTTTGACTTTTTGGGCTTGGTTTTTAGCACTGCTAATACTGTGATCAACCTGTTGAACCACGTGACCAGCACTTTGGACTCCTTGATTAAGATCATCCGTCAAGTCGCTGATTTCTAAGCCTGTGAGCCGAATGGCTTCTAGGGTCGGTGGTAATTCCCGATTTAGGGTATCAGCTAATTTTTCCACACTACGAGCTGCCCGCGCTAACTCTTGTACAGCAGGCAATAACGTTACCAAAACAGCGGTTAAACTAACTGCTACGAGCAGAAAGGACAGCCCGAGCCAAAATAGAGGATCAATCACAAAAAATCCTAGGATGTTGGGAAGCCCCGTCTATGGGGGAGAGGGGTGATGACCGTTGATTTATTATACAGGTTAACCTGTGCTATGATTCAGTAACTGGCAATGGAAAATCGGAGTTTACGACTTTTTTGATCAAGCCCTCGCCTGCAGTAATTAAGCTTAAGTCAACTTAATTCAATAGCAAGCTTGGAGTCTTGAAAAAACACCCTTGAGAAAACACCATTAAGCTCGCCCAAACTTTAACCAATTGTATGCTATCAGTTTTCTTGACATTTGACAACGTATTTGACAACGTTTAGTAATATTATTGGCTAATACTTGCACCATAGGATAAATTTTTCCATTTCCGATATTCGTGAGTCGGCTAACCGACACAAAAACAGGACTTTGCACTTGTAGGGGGATAATTTATGGAGAAGGGGAAGAGGGGGAAGAAGCGGAAGAAGGGCACGTAAGAAAAAACCCATGAGATTGGGTCAATCGGTAACACCAAAAAAAAGCACTAAACCTTCTTACCCCCCGTCCGGGATGCCTAAAGCTAATGTTGATTAGCGGACGAGTTGGACTCTGCGGCAACTGCCGACTCGGACTTTTGAGGCTCTACGCTTTCAGGGACAGAACCTTTTTCAGGGACAGAAGCTTCAAGACCTGCTGCGATCGCTACCTTTAGTCGAGCTAGGGTATCATCCCAGTTACGCAGTGTGGAATCGGAAAGGCGATCTGCCTGTAGTTGCACACTGCTAGAAAGATCTTCGGCTAATTCGGGTAAGGCATCTGCTGATTTTTTCAATAGCTTGCGCGTATCGCGACCAGTACGGGGGGCAATTAGTAACCCTACCACTGTTCCTACGGCACTACCCAATAGCATGCCACCGATAAATGTTCCAGCACTTTTTTTTGACATCTTTTGATTTGTGTTCCTCCAACAATTTTAGATAAATGGGATGGATAAAACTTTTATACTAAATGGTTTTGATTAATTATCCTACAAGTAGCTTGATAATTAATCAGTAGTTAGTAGGCGCTTGAGTGTGGGTTGATCACGGGAGCTACGGTGAGGGTGATCTCAGTTGCCGCTTAGGGTTGGTGACGGCTATGCTGGGAATACTACAACCCGATACTAGTCACTACCTGATATAGCGCTACGCTTAGCGTCAGAAGTCAGAAGTCAGAAGTCAGAAGTCAGAAGTCAGAAGTCAGAAGTCAGAAGTCAGAAGTCAGAAGTCAGCGATTACTTACGTTTCGTAGTTTGGGAATGTCAAACATCTGAATGCGTAGTGCTATACTAGTGCGATCGCTTTTGAGGAAGTAAGCTGTTCTTGCTCATCGGTTTATTACTAAAGCGCCACCTAAATCCTCCAAATTTTTGAAGCATACCCAACAGTAGAAAAATTTGCTTGAGTGTGTGTAGCTTAACCTGTAATTGTTGATACTCCTCTCTTAAACCATGAATACCTACTTGCCCAAGAACAATTGCCTTGGGAGCACTATGTAACGTTTTAGAGATACGGCCTTCAACCCTTTCCAACTGATTAGCGATAGATGAAAGCCACTGTCCCAATCGCCAAACTTGGCAAGCAATGTATAGACACAAGAGGGAGAGCATAATGTTGATGACGATTACAAGTATCATAATCAAGATACCAGTGATATAATTGACTTTACAATGATACGATGGCTAAGGTTGGGCAACTGGGAGAGAAGTTAGTCGCTAGGTGGTTACAAAGCCAAGGCTGGATCATCCTAAACCATAGCTGGCGCTGTCGATGGGGAGAGATTGACCTAATTGCCAAAGGAAACCCGGTGGCATTGGCTTTTGTCGAGGTTAAAACTCGCAGTCGAGGGAATTGGGATGCCGATGGTATGCTAGCAATTACACCACAAAAGCAAGCTAAACTCCGGCTTACAGCTGAGTTATTTCTGTCAGAACATCCAGATTTAGCTGATTTACCGTGCCGATTTGATGTTGCTCTTGTCCGTTGCCAGTGCCTGAACCAACCTTTACACTCTACAACCGCAGATCAAGAGATCGAATTTCCGATAGTTGAACTAGCTCAACCGGTATTGGTGGCAGGATATAAGCTGATGCTACAACACTACATGCAGTCAGCTTTTGATTAGCTACTCGGTTTGGGGGTTGGGTTTTGCTGCTAGCTCATTTTTTCTTAATCATCAACATTGCCTTTTGGCTTGCTTTTGCCTGATTTTTTCGGGACTTGCTTCTTGGTATAGTCAGCGCCCTTTATCTCAACAAACCTAGCCTTGAGAGGCTTCCCAGGTGGGAGTGTCACAAACATACGATTTTTTCAGGCAGACAGATTCTCCGGTATTACCTAATCTTAAAGAAGAAACAGATACCCATTATCATAGCTTGGTATAAACTGAATCATATCCATAACTCCTCAAGAGTAGAAACATGGAAAGCCTCACCATTGCTATGGTCGAGTGGATCATAAAACTGTTCCGCGTCTACCTGGTCGCAGGTTTGATTTTTGCGGTTCCTTTCGTCATCTTTGGCGTGCAACGGGTGGATCCCAATGCCCAGGGATGGGCGATCGGCTTTCGCATTATGATCATTCCCGGTGTGACTGCCTTCTGGCCGATGTTTGCCACTCGCCTGTTGAGAGGCAAAACTCTTCCGACTGAACGCAATGCTCACCGTATCTCGGCCAAACGACTGACCTGAAAGGGAAATGCTATGATTCTCGCTCGCCGTAAAACTCACTTTTATTCCTTTGTGGTACTAGCAGTTGTCCTACCAGTGTGCTTCTTGGCAGGGATTTTACTGCGTCCTAGTTACGAACCAGTTGATGTAGCTAGCAATAACTTATTTACACAGGCAGGGTTCGTGACACAAACCCAACCCAGAAAGGCAATTGGCTCAACTAAACTTGATGATGGAACATTTCGGTTTCATGTTGAAACCTTTGTCAATTACCAAGGCAAACTGGTGATGGAACTTAAGTCTCTTTCTTTGCTCCAAGTTCCCGATCCCTTGCTGTATTGGGACCCTAGGCAAAAAGCCCCCACAGAAATTAGCGTCCGCTCAATACTGCTAGGCAATCTGGCCGGGTTATCTCGTAAACAATTTTTGCTTCCTCCCAGTGTGCGAGGCAAAGCGGGACATTTGCTGATATACAGCCAGGGGCAACAAAAGCTGATTACAGCTCTACCATTGCCAGCCAAACTGACTAGACTTTATCGTTATTAGTGCTTAGTAAATAAAAGAAGGTTTACTGATAGTTAATAATAACTAATAACTAATGAATAATGAGCAATAGCAATAGCAATTAACCTTTAGTAAAAAAATGAGTGTTGCCTATAAAGCTGTTCTGTGGAACCGCCAGAAGTTTATTTACGATGCTATCCTTCTGAGCCTAGTTGCCCTTTATATTGTACTTTTCATCAATGTTACCCAGTGGTTCGATAGCAACATCGACATCAGGGGAGTCAGGATTCGCGCCTTTGGCTCAGCTGCTTTCATCCTGTTGCATGTGATCTTATCCATTGGTCCGCTAACTCGCCTGAGTCCAAAATTCTATCCCCTCCTCTACAATCGGCGTCATATGGGGGTTACGATGTTCTTCTTGGCTCTCCAGCACACCCGCCTTGGCCTGCAATGGTACCACGACTTCGGCAATCTCGAACCTCTGGTCAGTCTGTTTGTGAGCAATACTAACTATCTTACCTTTATTCGCTTTCCCTTCCAGGTTTTGGGATTTGTTCCCCTGGTGATCTTGTTCCTAATGGCAGCCACTAGCCACGATTTCTGGCTGGCTAACCTAACGGCTCCGGTTTGGAAAGGTTTACATATGAGCGTTTATCTTGCCTACGGACTACTGACAGGTCATGTCCTGCTAGGAGCACTGCAAACTAACACGGATCCAGTTCTGACCCTTGCTGTTGGTGTTGGACTAGTGTGGATTGTGGGAGTGCATTTGGCAGCAGGGATTCGGGAGTTCGGGCAGGACAATCAGGAGCTTGTTACAGGAAACGAAGAATTTGTGGATGCGGGCAGCATCGCAGAAATCCCGGAAAAGCGAGCTAAGATAGTCACTCTCGGGGGCGAGCGGGTGGCAATTTTTAAGTATGACGGTAAGATTTCTGCTGTTTCCAACGTCTGTCAGCATCAGAATGGCCCTCTAGGGGAGGGAAAAATTGTGGATGGCTGCATCACCTGTCCATGGCACGGCTACCAGTATCTGCCAGAAAACGGTGCTTCCCCGCCACCGTTTACAGAAAAAATCCCTACGTTTGATATTAAATTAGAGGGCGATCGCATTTTAGTGAAAACTATACCGAACCTTCCTGGTACCAGCGTTAGTCCTGCTGTAATCGCCATGGAGGAAAAGACGTGAGTACCAACAGCCAAGGTCAAAACACCGATGAATTTTATATCGGTTATGGTAAGGTGCCTACCGCTATCAAACGGTTTCTGTTAATATTGATTCCCGTCCTAGCCCTGGTGATTCTGATTCTAGGGGCTGTCTTCCCCTTAATTCATGACCAGTTTAATTCTGGAAAGGTCAATAAGGCTCAAGAGTTTGAAGGGTTGCTGTTAGGACAACCTGTTCCTCACTTGCTGGTACCCCGTCCAGGGGATACCTCCTCCCAAGCCTCCTACTCTCGCTACTTGCTCACGGGTCCGGGAAAAACCTCACCCAAGTCCAGCGTCTTGGATCAAGTGGGAAAGTGGGTCAAGCTAACCGGTAGTCCAGTTTATCGCAACAACCTTACGGTGATAGCAGCTCGCTCTGCAGAGGCAATTGACGCTCCTTCGGGAGCAGTGAAACCGGATGCGGGTAAATCTCTGGGTGAGTTCTCCCTCTTAGGAGAGATTGTAGACAGTAAATGCTACCCGGGGGTGATGAAACCAGGACAAACTAAAACCCATCGCTCCTGTGCTATTCGCTGCATCAGTGGTGGTGTTCCTCCGGTGTTCTTCGTGTACAATCAGCAGGGGGATAATCTTTATCTGCTCCTAGTAGATCGGCAAAACCAGGCGGTTAACTCTCGGATTTTGGATAAGGTAGCTGACCCTATCCGCATCACTGGGGAAGTAGTTCAATATGGGGATATGTTTGTTCTCAAAGCTGACCCAGAAAGTTATGAACTGGTGACTCAGTAAAGCTGGGGATGATGGGCAATCCATGGGTAACGAAATTACCTACACTCCCCCCTTATTCCACACTTGTCTAGAATTTGACAAATTATCTTAAATATGTATTAACAGAAAAGGGTAGATTTAGGTATCCTTATCCCACCCCTTTTAGGTGTTCTATCGTCATTAATTTACCCATTCCTGTTATTACTGGAGTAATGCTTTACTAGGAAAGGATATACCACTCTTCCTGAAGAACGGAAATGATTGCCAATAGTATCAATAACCTTAATCCTAAATTGCTGCTGGTTGTCTCCCGAGCCCTGGCAGCATTGCGACCCTCGGTGATTGCTTTCCTAATTGCAAACGCTAGTATGCTCAGTGGCGGGAAGGAAACACCAATATCGTTTTGTAACGTTCTGTTTGTTGGCAATCTCTGTGCGTCTTTGGCAGTGGTGGCTTTTTTTGGAGCAATTCCTATTCTAAATGAACTTAGAAAGTTGAATGTAAAGCTGCTTCTGGGATTGTTTATTAATGGTTGTTTAGCCGCCTTACTGTCTGCACTGATTTTCCTGGGATTACAACACACTACTGTCACCAATGCAGTCTTATTGGGGCGATTTGGTCCGGTACTCTATGCTCTGGCAGGAGCAATTTTATTTGGCAAGCGTATTCTGAAATGGGAATGGATTGGCTTTTCTCTGATTGGCGTTGGTGTTGTTGCTATTGTTTTTAAAAGCAGTAATTATCAAATCAATCAGGGTGACCTTTTAATCCTGGCTTCAACGTTTTTGTATGCAGTTACTTCGATTATCGGCAAGTTGACCCTTTCTAAAAACAAGAGTTTGTCGGTAATTGTCTTCAGCCGTAACTTTATATCAGCTGTAATATTTTTCGCGATCGCTAGTTATTTGTTTGGTCCGTCTCATTTTGGAGATGTCTTTTCAGGTCAGCTTTGGATGGTGATGGGGATCTATGCACTAATTATCATCGTGATTACCCAATTTCTCTGGTACGCTGCCCTGGAAAAGTTAGACTCCAAGACGGTGGGTAAGTGGACTGTATTATCCCCCGTATTTGGGATAATTTATGCGCTAATTCTCAATGGAGAACGCCCTTCACTGATGCAAGTAATAGCATTTATTGTGATCATGATTGGAGTGTCGATCACTAACTTTAGTAAACAAAAGCCCCAACCGATACAGGAAATTGCAGCTAGAGGAGAAAGTTCTGCCTCTTCTATGTAAGTAGATAGCAGTTATCAATTCAGTGAGGTAGTTACTAGGAGTGGTTAGGGAGTAGGGAGTAGGGAGGGGTGCATCTCATTTTTGCAATTAAACAAAAATTCTAATAAAATTCCCAAACTGCCTACACTACCCACCCTCCCTAAAATCCCCACGCTTCCGACACTTCCGGCACTTCCCTTCTTTTTTACAAAGATGAGATGCACCCAGTAGGGAGTAGGGAGTAGGGAGTAGGGAGTAGGGATTAGGACAAAAATTTTTGTACCTCATCAGTATGATAATTGCTATAAAAGGAGTAGAAAAGAGTTAGCAATCGGTATAGTAAAATCAGCATAGTAAAATCAGCTTGTAATTTAATGAAAGTAAGAAGTAATATAAGAAGTAATGTAAGATGAAATTACTTTCCATTTGCAATCCTTCTCGATACTCTAGTCCGTTACTGGACATACCCATATTTTACCAACGGCTAGCCCTCGACGAACGATTTGAATTCTTCCACATCCCTACTGAGGGCGTATTCACCCAAGGAGCGAAGACTGAATCGATTCAGGTAGCTTCGGTGAAGGGAATACTACCTTACACTACCTTTCTCGAATTAGATTCACAAGCCCAGGATTTGCGATCGCTAGAGGAGTTTGACTTGGTATTTTGTCGCACCTTAAAGCCTTTTCCTGAAGGATATCTAGATAGACTACGATTGTGGGAACCGTTTGTAAAATTTGTTAACAGTCCTACTGGAATTCATGAGCAAATTCAGCAAGAATTCTTCCTCAAAGTAGCCAGTAAATTTACACCAGACATGATAGTAACCAGTAGCTGGATGGAAGGATTGGCTTTTTTTGAAAAGCACCAAGTTATTGTGGCTAAGCGATATAATAGTTGTGGTGGTAGAGGAGTTTTTAAAATTTGGGATCACAACGGTCATTTCTTAGTGGATAATCCCTTTGCAGCTACCAGGGAGTTTAGTCACTTTTCCGAGGTGATGAATTATCTGAAAGGTTCCACAGGTAAACCACTACAATTTGTGAAATACTTGCAGCGAGTTGATGTGGGAGACAAGCGGATTGTTGTGGTAGATGGTGAAATTTACGGTGCCTATATCCGCCGTTCGAAAAGTGGTCATTGGGTGCATAATGTCAGCGTAGATGGAGAATGTTTCTTATCAGATATCAGCTCTGAAGAAAAAGAAGCAATTCACGCTACCTTTAAACACTATCGCTGTCGGGGTATACATACCTTGGGATATGACTTTTTGATGAATGATGAGGGTAACTGGTGCATTAGCGAAATCAATGGAGGAAATATTGGTGGCTTTGCTAGATTAGAACTGTTAACCAACCAATCGATAATGGAGCGATTGTTTAGCTGGATGATTGAGTTTTATCGAAAGCCGAGAAAAAACCTATCGTTATCTTTGGTTGAGGATTAGGAGTGTTTAGTTCTCTAAATTATAATTGAGAGAGAGCAAATAATTACGGGCAACAAAATAAGTGCAGAAAAATGTCAACTAAACAAGAGAATTTCTGTGCAGATTTATCAGAGCATCCCAACATTCTGGTAAGGCAATATAAAGAGACTGATTTTCAAGCAATTGCATCTATCTATAACGAGTCTATCGTTGCAGGCAACAGTACGATGGATTGCCAATTTTATACCGCTGAGGACATGGAAGTACTCGCGAATAAGTTTGGCGATCGCGAAACCATACTGGTTGCAGAACGAGAAAGCTGTGTTATCGGGTGGGGTGTCATCAAGCGCTATAGCCCTCGCTTAGGCTACCGTGTTTGCTGCGAGATTTCGATTTATTTTTCTTTAGCGGAAACCGGTAAGGGTTACGGCAGTATTTTACAAACAGCATTGCTCAAGAAAGTTGAGGAGTTTTGCTATCACCATGTCGTTGCTAAAATTTTGGGCTGCAATCAAGGGAGTATTGAATTTCACAAGCGATTTGGATTTGAGGTTGTAGGTGTTCAAAAAGAAATTGGGTTTTTCAAGGGACGCTGGCACGACATGGTTATTATGCAGCTTGTTTTATCCCATATCTTACCTTACCGTCCTGAACTATAACATTCTGTGTTTTAGTTTTGAGCATGGGAGGAGCTTGCAACGGATAGTTCGAGCGGATGTAACGGATAGCAATATGGGAAGGAGGTCGAAGAGGTGCAGCGATTTCTTTATCGTTTCAATCAGGCTTGCTATAGCTTGAATAAATCTTTGATGATATGAGGAATAATCATCATGTGTTCTGAATCAAAATAAGCTGAGATATTTCTCAATTTTTTTCAGACGATAGTGAGGAATTTATCAGCTTTCTCTCAGCCTAGAGCTTTAAGGTTTATACAGTCAAGTCAACCAGTGAGGAATTATTAGTTAGGTAAATCTAGGGATGAGGGATTAAGTATTAGGGATTAGGCTTTGAATAGTAAACTCTAACAGCATTCCCCTAACACCATTCTCCCACCTAGTAATACTATCAATTTCGGTTAATCCATTCGTAGGATGGTTAATCCGATTTTGTTAATTTTCAATTTTTAAGTCTCTATTTTCAGAGAATCAAGTTTTTTAAAAAATTAGAGGATGGCAAAATGATTCAGATTATTACTGGCATGAAGACTTCTGTATCCGACCAAAGTCTTCCCAAGAGTATCCAGCGCTTAATTAGTAATATCCAAAGTCAGTCGGTATTGGTACCGAAAATTGCTCGTTTGTGCATTTTGGATGCACGCATCTCACCGGAAGACTTGATGGGATGGGCTGACTTTGATCATCCCATCACCGACAGCTACGGTCGAAAGCTACTGTACGAGTGTGGTTCCTTTGAAATTATGGTGATGTCTTGGGCTCCAGGAGACTACAGCACGATTCATGACCACGGCACAGCCCAATGGGGAGCAGTACAGTGCTTTGGCGAGGCGGAACACTACGTGTATACCTTAACAGATGGAGTGCTGCAAACCCTGAAGCGACTGGACTATAGCTCTGGAGAGGTAAAGGCGGTAGCTGACGATATGATTCACCAGATGGGCAACCCCGGAGAATCCTGCTTTTTTAGCCTTCATGTATACGGGACCGAAAACTCCAAGGGCTCGATTACTAGCAACGCACGAATCTTTGACCTGCTTGAAGGCAGCATTCAACGCACTGATGGAGGGGTGTTCTTCTGCTTGCCAGAGACACAAATTAAAGAGCGGCACTACGGCTTACAAGCAGACACTGATACCACGCTCAGACACCACGAAAAAATGCGCGATCGCATTTGTCGAATCCTTGCAGTAGAGGACAATCCTCTACTCCGCTCAAAATTAGCTGTGTTAGACGAGCAAATGTCACAGCTCAAGTAAGCTAAAGATAATTGGTAATTGCTAATTGGTAATTGCTAATTGGTAATTGCTAATTGGTAATTGCTAATTATTACTTTTCAAGTAAGCATTCAGCTGTCAGCATTCAGCTGTCAGCCTAATGCTTAAAATAAACATCGAACAGGATAATTTAATAGTTTGAGATTTTAAAGAATTGAAAGTTTGGGGATTTGCCTATCTAAGTATTCAGCCGTTGGCTGATAGCACCTCAAGTAGCACAGGCTTCTAGCCTGTGATGTACCCCATAAGCTGATACGCGACACGCTGATAGCTGTTGGCGTAGCCTGCGCGTAGCGCATATGCTTACCTTTTCAATTTTCAGTTTTTAATTTTAAAATGACCAATGACTAAATCAATCAATCCAAACTAATTTGTGAACCCCATAGGTCTTGAGGTAGAAATGAGCGGTCCATTGGAATTGGTGCTACTGGTTCAGTTAGGGTAAATTTGCCACTCTCAATCCATTGCTTTAATTCCATAGCAACTTGCCGGGAGAGGAAAATACTAGCAAGAGGAGCTACACGTACTAATTTACCATCAATAGTGATCCGACCAGACTTCAGCTGAGCGTAGCTGACTAACCCAAAGGTTGGACGCACCCGTCTAGGAATGGCAAAATCTACCACTGGTGCAACAATGTCTTGATCTTGTACAGCACAACGTTGCACTACTTCTTCATTCAGTACTGGCATTGGTACGCCCACACCCAGCATCAGAGAGGGGCCATAATTTTTAAAGTAACAACCCCGCACCCATTTGGGGTTCATTTGCTTGGCATCTCCAATTAAAGCTAGAGTTGCTGCTGGTCCTATGGGTGTCTGATTGGGAAGGCGTTTTTGCAGTGGGAAGTGTTGGGTCCCTTCCCAAGCAATATAGCCAATACCTCCACCCATAAAAATCCGTGTGCCAATACCCACTAGCTTCAGTTCCGGATCATTGATTAGGGGTGAGATTGCTCCTGGGTTAGAGTAAACCGCATTGGAGAGTTTGGGCTGCAGCAAACCCAGATAAGTATACAAGGGGCGATCGCCTCCATTCACCCCTACAATGAAGTTTTGATACAGATTGCGGGGATTGAATAAGTAAAACTGATTAATCCTATCCTTAGTGATCGTGGTCTCAAAGGAGCTTCTAGGATAACAATCTGTCACCTGTCCAAGGGCTTGCAGGTTGACCGGTTTCCCAGCAATCAGGTCTTCAATGACATGACCACCACCCCTTTGCCTATGTTCTTCCATATCTGGAATCTCACGGTTATCTGGGTAGTCAACAACTTGAGTTGCTCCCAAAAACAAATCCACTGCTCCGAAGCCAGTGTAAGCTGGAACCCCATCTAACCAACATTTCCGTATTTTCACGGGTGGGTCAGTATGTCCCAAATTCATGATTGCTCCGGAAGACTCCATCTGCTCAAAGGTACCGGTAGTAATGATGTCTACTTCTTTCGCCGCCTGAGTCACACCGATGTCTGCCACCCGTGCTTTTAATTCTTCCACTGTCCACACTACGGCACAGTTACCCTCGATTTTGTCATTAATTTGAGCAATGGTTCGCATAGGGATTGGGAATGAGGAGAAGGGTTTTCCAAAATATCACTTGTCAGTGGTATCTTAGCTTACCTCCGTCAGCCGAGGGTGATCATAGGCAGTTGTTAAGTAAGTATTCAGCTATCAGCTATCAGCTATCAGCTATCAGCTATCAGCTATAGCGCTTTTTAAGCTAGTAAGGTACAAGTTTTTGGGTTTTAGGGAGCAGGGAGCAGGGAGTAGGGAGCAGTAAAGTCAGAAGAGGGAAAAGGTAAAAAATTATGTGTACCTCATGAGGCTAAAAACCGCTATATCAGCTATCAGCTATCAGCTAATGCGCACGCTACTTGAGGTGCTTTTGAATACAACAGGTAAGCATTGGAATAATGCTGAGTTACGTCAGCACCTCAAGTAGCGTGGACCTTTTGCCCACGGCTGACGGCTGACGGCTGACGGCTGACGGCTGACGGCTGACGGCTGACGGCTGAATGCTTAAGTTGTTAAAATCCATAGCTCGCGTTGTAACGGTTGAAGGCTTATGAAGGTTTACTCTTCCTCCTTCTCGATTTGATCTGATTTGTCGGATTTGGGGTGATTGTCCGATTCAGTGCTATCCTGGGAATCCTGTGATGTAGTCGGGCTGGCTAAATCAGGATCTGGTGATGCGATCGCAACGATTTCTGAAGGGGTCTGGGTATGTCTGATGGATATCGGACTAGTTTTCCATTGATCGAGGATATCTTTAATTAAAACTTCTTTGAGCCAAACCTGACCAACTACTGTTAATGGTAAAGCTAACAGTAAACCTAAAAAACCAAAGAATGTCGCGAAAAATACCTGAGCCAAAAGGGTTACTGCTGGTAGCAGGGATACCTGTTGCTTCATGACCAGGGGAGTTAGCAAATTACTTTCCACCTGCTGAATAATAATGTAGAGAATTAAAACAGCGATCGCTTTCCAGGGTGCATCTAGTAGAGCGATCGCAATCGGTGGGACTACACTCAATCCAGGGCCAATATTGGGGATAAATGTCAAGATACCTGCCAAAGCCGCCTGTGCCAGTGCCAGTTTAACTTGTAGGATGACCAAACCCACAAAACTTAAGCCAGAAATGGCAGCAATGTTAACGAGAATGCCTACTAACCACCCCCGTAAAGAGTGATCACATAGAGTCAAAATTTCATCAACTCGACGGCGATAGAAAGACGGGAAAAGTCGTATAAAGCTTTGACGATAAGCGTTGGGGTCAGCCAGTAGCATTATGGTCAAAACTAATACCAGCAAAACTTGGGCTACTACAGCCAAAGAGTTAAAGGCAATGGAGAATCCACCACCCAATAACTGATTAAGTAACGGTTGTAGCTGTTGAATTAGCTGATCTATTTGGAGCTCGGGGAAAGTAATCAGATCTGGGGGAAGACGCGCTGACAACACCTCCAACCACTGACCTAATTTTTCTATACCCCTAGGAACTTGATCAGTTAACTCTAGGACTTGGTCGGCAAAGGGTGGCACAATTAGCCAGTAAAACCCTACGGTTAGAGCAACCATCAGAAGAATTGACAGCAGCACAGCAAAAAGCCGTTTGATGCCAACCCGGCGGAATTTTTCCACCAAGATATTTAAGGCATTGGCAAGTACCACAGCAGTAAATATCAGCAGCAGTACTTTACGGATTTGCCACAGGATGTATAACGAAAGGATAAAGGCAAGTAGACCAATCCATGTGCCTAGACTCATGGTAAAACCTCGCAGTGGCTCTATGCAGTCCCAGACCTAATTTTAGTTGTATGGGGCTCAAAAACCTGATCTTACCTCAATTCTACAGATTTTAGGTTTTCAAATTTTAGGTTTTAAAAGAGACAGGATGCGATTAGCCCGAAGGGCTACGCTACGCGAACGCTCCGGGAGCAGAAGATGGGGGTGATGGGGTGATGGGGTGACAAGCAGCTTGAAAGGGAGGGTGACCGGGTTTAGGTAGGGTATCCTGCCCCTCGGGAAACATAACTATGCTCTTTTGAGTCTAATTAATCGCTTATACTCATCCTCAAGGAAGATATATTTAATGTTTATTTCCCATCGTTGGCAGTCCAGAATCGCTCTACTCACAGCATTGGGGATCACTTCAACTGTGGCGTTACCAATGTTGATGGCTACTCAAGCTACTGCCCAGTCTAGATTCTACATCGAGCCACAGTTGGCTCAATTTACCCAAGTCATCATTCCTGCTGGGACTTTGATACCAGTTGAATCCGACGACGCCAAGAGAATCATTGTCACTCGTAATGAAACTCTACCGATAACGGTGATAGTAGCTAGAGATGTAGTCTCCTTTTCAGGAACCCTCCTAATTCCAGCCGGTAGTGAGATTGAAGGTGAAGTGCGTCCAGTTAACAGAGGTTCTCAGTTTGTCGCCGAAGAGTTGATTCTCAGGGATAGTGATCAATCCTTATCTATTGATGCCACCTCCGAGGTTGTCACCAAAACTGAAACTATTACCAAAAACACTGATCCGGATTTGCTCAAAGGTGCTGCTATTGGTGCAGCTGCCGGGGCTGTACTTTCTGAAATCTTTGGTAAGCTTGAGTTTTGGGAAGTTTTAGCTGGTGCTGGACTCGGTTTGGTTACAGAACTTCTCCTTGCAGGAGGTCAGGAAGACGTAGAAGTAGTTGTCATCGACCCTGACACAGATTTAGATGTAACCTTGAAGTCTGATTTAGTCCTTAACATTGACAATCGCTAATCTGAAGGATGAAGGATGAACCCTTCACCCTTCATCCTTGACTTGATAATTAATAATTCATCCTACCCGACGGTAAAGCTATCAGGCGAAGATCCTTAATCGTTAATCTTACCCTACACCGAATTGCTAAGGGCGAACATCCTTGATAATGTAAGCATTCACTTATAGCGCTACGCGCAAGTAAGAAGTTAGAAGTCAGAAGTCAAAAGTAAGCTATGACTAAGTTTCGGAGTTTAGGAGCGATGCAGAGGTGCGACCCGTGGCGAATTTAATTCGCCAACGGAAAACGCACCATTACGGTCTTGGGGGTTTCCCCCATGAGCGACTGCATCAAGACAATGTCCTAACAGTAGCGCGTAGTGCTATATCAGCTATTAGCCTATGCGCTAAAGATAGTGCTACTTGAGGTGCTATCAGCGTGTCGCGTATCAGCTATCAGCCTATGCCCAACAGCTGACTGCTGACTGCTGACTGCTGACTGCTTACTTGATAATTCATTCTTAACCAAAAGTTACTGTCACCTTAATATTCATCTATTATTATCTATTACTATTAACTAGTTAGTCACCAGGTCGTCAGGATAGCTAAGCTGATGGATCTTTATCGCCGCCTTCTCTGGAGTACTATTTTGGTATTCAGTAGTTTAGTTACACAGATTCCAACAGCCTCAGCTGAAATTAAGGAATACCACGTCATCCTTAACTCTGATAGCAGTCAATCATTTGAACGCCTAATTCAGCAGACAGAGAATTTGGCTCAAACTAAACTAAATCAGGAATTTACCGGAAATCCTGATATTACCAGCATTTCTATGATGATTTTAGGTGAACGCAATGGTCAAGTAGTCCCTTTAATGATTGCAACAGTTTCTCGCTCTCAGTGGAAACAATTCCCCATAATCCAGCGATGGGCGAGTTATTTTAGCAATTCTGAAATGCTATTGGGGTTCAGAGCTTCTGATTCATCTCCAGCTCCTTCAAATCCACCTAAATCTTCAGTATTACTTGAAGCTTCATTGGAGGATGATCCAGGTTTTCGAGATGATTAACTAGTTGAATTAACTAGTTTAAATAAAAACTTGGCAACGGTTAACCTTAACTGTAGCAGTGTTAATCCTTTTTAGGTAATTATTTTCACAATTTAGTTTCACAGGTTAAGACTTAACTAATAAATAGTTAAGGTATGGTAAATCTTAATATCAACGAAAAAACACTATAAAGTTAAGACATGCTTAACCATCCAGTTAACCGCTCTTAACCTTAAAAAGATATATCTAATCAGTAGCTAAAAACTAGTACAAGCGTTTACCAACGCAATTTTTTTTAGTAATCAATGCTAGCCATATGAGCGACACCAGGGTATCAAAAAGTAGACAAATATCAGGGTTTAATAACCTTGGCTCACTACTTATGCTTTCAAACAGGGGTGTTCTCACGCTTGGACTGGTTTTCTACTGCAGCATAGCTATAAAATTATTAGCAACAGGGCTGAATTTGTTATAGCCTTTTGACGATTGTTTTTCAGCTAGCTCTGGTGGTAATGGTGCTCAAACTTTGTGATTCCGCTGATTCTTGTAGAGAGATAAAGAGATACTAGAATGTCTAAGCTAACTCGCAGAAAACTGCTAGTTTTCTTTGGGGCGAGTACTGCAGCTACTGTGTTGGCTCCTCAGATAGGCCAAAAACTGTTAGGTGGTGACTATAGTGTTGCCAATGCAGCTACCAGTACTATGGGTATTACCCCGGTGCGTTTACCCCATCCCTTGCCGATTTATCAAACTAAAAAAAGTGCCTTACCCACTGGCATTAATCAAAGCCAACTGCTTGAACCAAGTTCTGACATCAGTCTGGCTACCTACACGGTCATTGATGATGTAGTAGTACCGCCGGAGTACGAACGGTATGTAATTGTCAAATGGGGCGATCGCGTTTTCCCTAATCCAGACGATTATTTTGGCTATAACAACGACTACACTGGCTTTGTTCCTGTAGGTAGAAGCTCTAATGATGGCTATCTCTGGGTCAATCACGAATACGTTTCTTTTCCATTTTCTGACCTAGCTCCCGGTACTTCCAGCAGCTTAGCTGGATTCCCCACTAGCTTTGAGACGGTGATTGGCTATCCTCTACCGTCTAATGTGAATGATATAGAACTGCTTGGAGAATTTTTCTACAACCAAGGAGGTTCTATTGTTCGCATCCGTCGCAATGGTTCCGGTGAACGTTACCAAGTTGTTAAGGATGACTCCAAGAACCGTCGCATTCACGGTCTTTCTGGTTTAGGAATCAATGCTCAGCGGAGTGATGAGTTTAAGAGTGTTACCTCTTGGGGCTCCAGAAGCCATCAGCAAGGGGATCAAAACTACCTGGTGGGAACAGGACCAGCAGCAACTGAAGTGTTTTCTCTGAGTTCCGATGGCTTAGGGAACAAGATTATCGGTACTGCTTACAACTGTTCCGGTGGAACTACCCCTTGGGGTACCATTTTGACTACTGAAGAAAATTTCCAGGGTAGTGCCAGATTCTTCAATGGTGTTACTGAAGCTGTGCTACCTAATGGCACTCAGACTGGCTACACCGAAGGTACCACTGGGTCTGTATTCGGTCTGGTCGGTGAAAAGTATGGCTGGATGGTAGAGATTGATCCAGTTAACCCTAGTGTTCGTGCTAAGAAGCACACTGCGTTGGGACGCTTCCGTCACGAAAATATTACTTTCCGTACTGAGGCTGGTAATAAGTTAGTTGCTTACATGGGAGATGACCGCCGGGGTGGTCACACCTGGAAGTATGTTAGTAAGGGCAAACTGCGGGGCCTCAGTGATAAAGATAACAGTAAGTTATTTGAAGAAGGTACTCTCTACGTTGCTAAATTCAATTCCAATGGCACAGGTGAGTGGATACCATTGGTCTTGAGTACTCCCACCAATCCCAATGCTCCCTCTGAACTGGCTTCTGTTGAGCTAGCTGCTTTAGGTGAGGCACAACGAGATGGTCGGGTGCGCTTACCAAAGCGTGCTGGTATTGCTGGTGCTACTGAGGATGGTGGCTCGTTGGTGGTAGATCTCACTAATGAAGCAACTGCCCTCCCTGGTTATAAGAAGAAAACCCTGGCAGATTTCTACACTAGCCAAGGTGCTATTGTCGTTGATTCTTTCCTGGCAGCTAATCTAGTTGGTGGTACTCCCTCATCCCGCCCTGAGGATCTAGAAGTCCATCCCCGGACTAAAGCGGTATTCATTGCCTATACCGACCATATTGCTGGTGGAGATGGCTATCCAGATTCCCGGATCTTCCAAACTGCTAAACTCAACGCTGATGTTGATGCTAAGCAGCCTTCTGGTGGGATTTACAAGATTATTGAAAACAGCGCTGATGGTACAGGTACTAGCTTCCGCTGGACTCGATTCGTGGAATCTGGAGAAGCTGGAGCAGACGATGGTGCTGGTTTTGCTAATGTAGATAACTTAGCCTTCGATACTAAAGGTAATATCTGGGGTGTCACCGATATGTCTACTAGTCAGCACAACGGTTTTAGAACTGGTGCTGAGCCAACAGAACGCACCATTGACCACACCGACACTGGTGCTACTAGTTCTTTGGTTGGGGTTTATGGTAACAACTGGGTGTTCTATGTTCCCACTAGTGGGCCTAATGCTGGGGAAGTCATCCCCTTTGCTTATGGTCCAGTGCGTTGCGAGATAACTGGTCCAACCTTTATTGGTGATACTCTAATTGTTGCAGTACAGCATCCTGGGGAAAGTGTACCCATTGGTGCAGGTCAGCCGCCTCTGCAACGAGATATTGAAATCCTGAACTTGGATGGAAGTCTGTTTACTCAGAGCCGGACTGTACCTCTTGGTAGTAACTGGCCTAGTAGCTTACCTAAGGCTGATGGTGGTGATGGCAATCCCTCTGGACCACCCCGTCCTTCTGTAGTTGGTATTCGTCGCAAGTCTGGTGAAAGGCTTGTTTAGACTAATGTTGGTTTAGACTAATGGTAAGCATTCAGCTATCAGCCGTCAGCCGTCAGCTTATTTTATTCACAAGCACCATGAGTAGCCTAAGCTATGGGCATAAACTATTCGCTTAGCATGGCCTCAGACCTTGAGCACTTCAAGTAGCGTGGGCGTAGGTTGTTAGCTGATAGCTGATAACTGATAGCTGACGGCTGAATGCTTACGACTATGTTTGTTTAGACAAGACAGCAGAATGAGATAAGACATTTTATCTTTCCCATTCTCTACCTGATTTTTACACCTTTACAATTTAGATGCTGGCGTTCGTTTATAGATTCGTCAGCTTTTTTTTGTTTTTATGTAAGCATTCAGCGTGTCGCGTATCAGCTATCAGCTTATGGGCAGGCTTGGCCAAAGGCCAAAGTCCAATGGCTGACTGCTGTTCGAGTAGCTTGCGCCTAGGACATATGCTTAGATGGGCAAATCCCCAGACTTTCAATGTTGTAAAATCTCGAACTATTCAATTCTCCCGTTTGATGTTTATTTTTTGATGTTTATTTTAAGCATTAGGCACCTCAAGTAGCGTGGCCATTCGCGTAGGGTGGCCCAAAGGCCAAGGCCAACGGCTGACAGCTGACGGCTGAATGCTTACATTTCAATCGCCTAAAACGACTACTGCTAGGATAAACTATCGCCAATTTTGATAAAGTTAGCAAAAAAGCTATCTAGATCAGCTTCGTTAATATTTGGGTTGCTGAGAATGAAGCGAATTAGAATCTGTTCTTGATAGTGAGAGTAATTGACTAATGCTTGACCGGAGCGCATTAATTGATCACGTATTTCCAGATTAAGCTGATCTAAACCATGATTAGACAGACTGTTATCTCTGGGATTATAGCGAAAACAGATATTCAAAAATGTTGGTTGAACTATCAATTGTAATTTCTCACAACTGCGAATATAATCCGCCGCGTAGCTAGCGAGTTCAAACAAGCGGTCAACCCGTGCTTCATAACCACTTTTGCCGTAGTATTTCCAGGCTAGCCACAGCTTAAGGGCATCTACTTTCCGCCCACACTGCAAGGACATAGCTCCGAGATTATAGGAACTATCTTCATCATCGTGGAAGATATAGTGAGTACCTTGACTAGAACAAGCCTCCAATAAAGTCCCTGGTTGTTTAACCAGAATAGCTGAACAAATCAAGGGCACGCCCATGAGTTTGTGAGCATCCCAAGTAAACGAATCTGCTAAGGAGCTACCTTGCAACAGGTGCTTGTGCTGGTTGCTGAACAAAACCGGAGCACCCCAAGACCCATCCACATGTAGCCAGAGTCCATATTTGCTGGTAATTTCTGCAATTGAGGGCAAAGGATCGAATGCACCGGCAACGGTAGTGCCCGCAGTAGCTGTAACAAAGAAAGGTGTTTTTCCTTCCCTTAGGCTTTGTTGAATAGCAGCTTCTAATTGTTGCGGGCACATGCGCTGATCGCCATCGGATTTAACTTTAACTACATTGTCTATGCCCATGCCCAACAAATTTGCTGCTTTGAAAAAGGAATAGTGGGCCTGATCTGAGATGAATGCTACGAGCTGGTGATTTCCCAATCCCTTGTTTTTGGCTTCGGGTAGGAGTTTGTGTCGCCCACAAAGCATGGCGATCAGATTAGCATTACTCCCTCCTGTCACCATCAACCCCTCACCTTGAGGAAAACCGATCAAGTCGTTGAGAGCCTCAATCAATTTAATCTCTATCAGCGTGGCGACTGGAGCAACTTCATAGGTATACATAGAAGTATTAGCAGTACTAGTTACCATTTCTGCTAATAATCCAGTTATCTCAAATCCACCCCAAAGCTGGTTAAAAAACTTGTGGCTACTAGTCCGCACGCTGTGATCGAGGTATGATTCAATAATCGGAATTAAATCGGCTAAGGGAACTCCGTTTTCCGGTAAGCTTAAATCGAGTTTTTCCTTAAGGGTTTGAGGGCTTTTGTAATCTATTACCTTGGTATCGGTATTTTTATTTTCCTGCAAATACTTAAGGAGTTTATCAACAGTTAAGTTGATTATTTTTTCAAACTCGATCATAATTTATTATTTGGTATAATTAGATATTTGGTGGAATTGATAAGGGTGCATATCCTAAAAGCAGTTTGACCCGGTGGGTGGAATGGGCATCTTGCCCGTTACAATTTTCGGGCGTTCTGTCCCAACGGTGACGACTACGCATAAAATGAGGGATCGCCCGTCTTATCAAGCACCCTACCCAACTATCAGAGTGCTACTAAAACCTCGGCAAGTTTTCTCTTCGTGCTAGCGAATACTTCATGTTGTTGATTGTCCCAAATGCTAACACGAGAATTAAGCTCGATGATTTTCGGTTGACCGTTAACTAGGGCAATATCAATGCCATAAAATCGGTTACCGTACTGTACCATATGTTTTTCAATTTGTTCAACTAGCTCTAAGACAGTGCTAGGGATGAGTTCTATTTCTACAACACGCATCTCGCCTCCTTCAGTCACGGATGCTACTAATTTTCCTGAAGCTGGAGTACGTACTATAGAGTGAAGAATTTCCCCGTTGAGGAGTGCTACACGAAAGTCATGGACACCATCAACAATACCGGGTATACCTGAGCGTGAATCGAGAAACTCTTGGACTAAGAAGGGATAGGGGCAATGTTGCTTCTTTAAGAACTCATCGTCTCCAATGTGGACATTTCTGGCTTCAAGACCATCTACTGGCTTGACAACTTTATATTGTCCTGGTATAGTTTTGAGTGCCTCAATAAACTCTTCTTTGGTGTTAACAAGATAGGTTTGGGGAGAATAGTCACTGAACAGCTGAAAGGTTTTATATTTGTTGGTGCAAATTTCGTTAATTTCCTGACAGTTAAGAACTGGGATAGTTCCATCAGAGCTAAACAATCCTTTATCGAAAATGACATCAGCTTTGATAGGACCGGTTTCTATCACTTCTCCATCTCGTAATTCCCAACTCTGGGAAAATTGTCCTGACCCTAGATAAGAAGATTGGTGACGAACAACACGAAAATTGGCACCACAGGCTTCTATTGCTTCACCAAGTTGGGCAATGTGTCGTATGTACTTTTTTTTATTAAATGGGTAGGAAAAGGTGCCTGCTTCCTCAAAAAAGACAGCAACAGTTTTCAAGGTTGACCTCAAACTGGGAATCAACCGAAAATTATAGCAATTTTTTAAGGAAGCAGGATGTTTGACAAGGGTTTACGATATGCGATCGCGTAGCGTAGCCCTTCGGGCTAATCGCTAATCCCCTCACCGGAGCCTGCTGAGTTTTTGGCGTTGCGTCAGTCAAAGAATGAATAGGAGTAGAGTGGGCATCCTGCCCGCCCCAAAATATCAAGGAACAGGCAAGATGCCTATTCCACAAAACTCCATTATTAAGCAACGCTGAGGTTCTAACCAATGCGTCCGCTAATATAAGCTTCTGTCTGTGAGTTCGCGGGTCGTTCAAAGATTTGCCTAGTCTCCCCAAACTCCATCATTGCCCCCAAGTACATAAACGCGGTATAATCCGATATCCTTGCTGCCTGTTGCATGCTGTGAGTCACAATCAGAATTGTGACTTGTTTCTTCAGATCAGCAATTAATTCTTCAATGCTGGCAGTAGCAATGGGGTCAAGAGCAGAGGTGGGTTCATCGAATAAAATAATCTCTGGATCAGCGACTAAAGCGCGGGCAATACAAAGACGTTGCTGTTGACCTCCAGATAGGTTATAGGCTGAGTCATAGAGGCGGTCTTTTACTTCATCCCACAAGGCCGCTCCCCGCAACGCTTTCTCCATTTTTTCTTCTATCAGACGACGTCTATTTTCACCCCGGACTCGCAACCCATAGGCAACATTGTCATAAATTGATTTGGGAAAAGGATTAGGCTTTTGAAATACCATGCTAATCCGCATCCGCACTTCTATCGGGTCAATTTTCTTACCTAAAATGTTGACATCGGAGTCGAGCCAGATTGCTCCCTCGTAGCGATTACCAGGATAAAGGTCATGCATACGATTGAAGCATCGCAGTAACGTGGTTTTGCCACACCCTGACGGTCCAATTAGTGCGGTTACTTGTTTTTCCGGCACCAGTAAACTAATACTTTTGAGAGCATGAAATGAACCATAGTAAAAACTAAGGTTATCCACCTCAGCTTTGGCGTTACTAATGGTTGAGTCGGATAATTTATTAGATAGTTTTTCTACCATTTTAGACCTTTACGGAAGCGATAGCGTAGATAAATAGCAATACCATTCATAGCTAGGGTCATAGCAATCAAGACTGTACCGGCTGCGGCTGCATTTGCCTCAAATGCCCGTTCAGGTCTAGATACCCAGGTAAACATCTGAATCGGCATAACTGTGAATTCAGCTTGAAGCCATGCAAACAGCTGCTGTAAGTTTAGATAGGGAAATTCACCCTGAAAGGGAATATAGGGAAATTCGCTGTTTAATGGAGAATCTGGCAAAAAGCGAATAAATACTAGAGCACCAATGGTAACCACAGGAGCAGTTTCCCCAATTGCCCGAGATAAACCAATGATTACGCCTGTGAGAATACTACCAAACGAATAGGGCAAAACATGATCCCAAATCATTTGCCACTTACTGGCTCCAAGGGCATAAGCAGCCTCCCGGAGATGATTAGGAATTGCCCGCAGTGCCTCTCGTGTGGTGACAATCACCACTGGCAGAATTAACAACGCTAAGGTCAAACCTGCTGAGAGAATGCTTCGACCTAAATTTAACTCATAGACGAATAAGCCCAAGGCTAATAAACCATAGACAATGGAGGGAACTCCTGCCAAATTCGTGACATTAATTTCAATGAAATCCGCTAGCAAGTTTTTTCGGGAATATTCTTCTAAATAAATTCCTGAAGCTACACCAATGGGCACTGCAGCTAAGGCGGTCACTAACATCACCAGACTAGTGCCTACCCAGGCCGACATAATCCCCGCTTTTTCTGCTCTACGACTAGGAAACGATGTAAAAAACTCTGGTGAAATCCGGGATATCCCTGATTTTACCATATAGATGATTAACCCCAGCAAGATAAATATAGCGACCAGAATAACTACCAAACCAACGATGGCAAAAATCTGATTAATAAGCTTACGGCGATTTATATCTTCTCGAATTGTAAGTAAATTTTCTTGTGACATTTATATAGCGTTTTACTATTAGATGTGAAACTAGGATTGATGGATAATCACTAAAATCAAAACATTATGTACTTCACCCAATTTAAAATCGCTATACTAATAAATTTCTCGATAACGCTTAGCTAAGAAATGTCCAATGATGTTTAGGACTAGAGTCATTAAGACTAAGGTTAGTCCAGCCGCAAAAATGGTCTGGTATTCTAGAGTACCATGAGGCAAATCCCCAAGACTTACCTGGACGATGTAAGCAGTGATTGTAGCGGCTTGGTCCAGGGGATTCCAAGCGATCTTGGGTTGTAAGCCCGCTGCGATCGCAACAATCATGGTTTCTCCTACAGCCCTTGATGTTCCTAGGATGTAGGATGAGGCAATGCCGGAAATAGCAGCAGGAAACACAACGTTCCATGCTGTCTGTAACCGAGTTGCTCCCATAGCATAAGACCCTTCCCGTAACTCTACCGGAACCGCTCGCATGGCATCTTCACTAATGGAACTAATAAAGGGAATAATCATCAAACCCATGACTAGACCGGCACTTAGCATATTAAAAACCGGCAATTCAGTAAAAATCTTGCGCAGAAAAGGGCTAACCACCAGCAGGGCAAAATAACCATAAACCACTGTAGGAATTGCTGCTAAAAGTTCCAAACCTGGTTTAATTATTTCTCGTAATGTAGGAGGAGCAAATTCACTTAGGTAAATCGCAGCAATAGTTCCAGTCGGGATAGCAAATAGAAGAGCAATAGTAGAGGTGACTAGGGTTCCTGATATCAATGGCAAAATTCCGTAGTGCTTCTCCAAAAACATCGGTGTCCATTTGGTATCCGTTAGGAAATCAAATAATGATACTTCCTTGAAAAATGCCAGAGATTCCCTAAGCAGGAAAAAGATTATTGCTGCCATAGTGGCGACGGAAGACAATGCCGCCAAAAACAATAGTATTTCAATCCCCCGCTCTCGCAAATTGCGAATTAATTTTGGTGAGAGGCGTTTGGTCTGGTTAAGTCGGATCAGTTTTTCGGTCATTAAATCGGTAATAAAAGTATTGTTTTAAGGCAGCTATCAGCTATCAGTTATCAGCTATCAGCTATCAGCTATCAGCTATCAGCTATCAGCTATCAGCATATGCGTTAGATGGGCAAATCCCCAGACTTTTAATTCTGATTAATCTCGAACTATTATATTTTTCTGTTTGCGTATCGGCGCACACTACGGTAACAACGTTTATTTTAAGCTGACCGCTGACAGCTGAGGGCTGAATGCTTACCCCAGAACTTAGGACTCTTTTCAACATAAGTCAAGAGCGATGATTGATAATTCTACTACTAATCGCTCTTGACGAGATTAAACCAATTAAGTCCTCTAGGTTAGATTCAGTTCTAGGCTTAGTTACCGCTACCGACTAGAACCTCTAACTCTGCGAGGGATTTGGCATAGTCTGCAGAAGATAGAGGCACCGACTTAACCTCAGTGACTAATCGCTCAGCATTTTGGAGGTAATAGGTCACAAACTCACTTACCTCCGTACGCTTAACAGCGTTTTTGTTGACATAGATGAAGATTGGTCGGGATAGGGGCGTGTAAGTCCCGTTACGTACCGTTGTCAGAGAAGGCGTCACCCCATTGATAGCAACAGCCTTCAGCTTGTCTTGGTTTTCTAGGTAGTAGGAAAGACCGAAGTATGCCAGGGCTCTTCGATCCGTTTCTACACCTTGAACCAAAACGTTGTCATCTTCACTAGGGGTGTAATCGGTGCGGCTAGCACCAGACTTGCCGTTAACCTTTTTGGTGAAGTAGTCAAAGGTTCCGGAGTCTGCACCAGGACCGTACAGAACTAGGGGCAGGTCTGGCCAAGCGGAATTTACTTGACTCCATTTGGTTACAGTCCCCTCAGATTCAGGCTTCCAGATTTTATTGAGTTCTTCAACTTTAATGTCTGTAACCGCAGTATTACCTTTATTGACTACGACGGTAATGGCATCGTATGCCACTGGAATGGCCATATACTCAATGCCATTTTCAGCACACAGTGCCTTCTCTTTGTCCTTAATTGGTCGAGAAGCGTCAGAGATGTCGGTTTCACCTTTGCAGAATTTCTTAAAACCGCCACCAGTTCCAGAAATACCAACGGTTACTCGTACCCCATTTTTCTTGAGATCCTGAAACTCTTCCGCTACTGCTTCAGTAATCGGGTAAACGGTGCTAGACCCATCAATTCTGACGGTGGGTCTACCTTGAGAGTTAACTGTAGGTGCCACTAACGCAACAGTTGAGGCTACTAGGGCAAACAAGCCAGCTAGCTTCCAGCTATTTTTCTTGAAATTCATCGCCTTGACCACTGTAAAAAACTCCCAGCAATGTTAGGGTGTCGCAATCCACACTTGGTCAAGACTATAGAGCGATTACTAAGTAATGGTAAGTAATCGCGTAAGGTTTAGTTAAATTTAGGTTAATCCTTGTTTAAGAAACAATTTCAGGCTTTCTTTCGTCTTATATCTATTTATCCTTAGTCTTCATATTATCTTTCTTTTTTTGATTGTCAAGACTAAAACAAATTTAGATAAATAAAGCAGAAATCCGACCCCTTCTGGCTTCTGGGCTATTTATAGTCTCTTTGCCATTCTCCTGTGGACTGGATCTAAAAGCCTGTATAATTAGTCCCGCAGCCGTTCAGGTGCCTTACTCAGAATGGTGCCAGATGTCCATTTAACCTACACCGAACGCCAAAGGCGAACAACATTTTTGAATTAAGAATGTAGAATTTAGAATTTAGAATTTGGAATTCACCATTCAACCTTAAACCTTGAACCTTCAACCTTAAACCTTAAACCTTGAACCTTCAACCAAACAACCTTCAACCAAACAACCTTGAACCTTCAACCTTCAACCTTAAACCTTCATAACCTTCAACCTTCAACCAAACAACCTTCAACCAAACACCTACCTTGAATCAACCAATTAATCTATTCGAGTACGAATCCCTAGCGCCGCAGTATCTATCTCCCATGGCACTGGATTATTACGCCAGTGGTGCTTGGGATGAAGTAACACTGCGAGAGAATCGTGCAGGGTTTGAACAGATAAAACTTCGTCCTCGGATGTTGGTGGATGTTAGTCAACGAGATTTAAGCACGCAAATCCTAGATCAGTCTCTGCCCATACCGATTCTGGTTGCTCCCATGGCATTCCAATGTCTGGCCAATCCAGAAGGTGAATTGGCCACAGCAAGGGCTGCAGCTGAGGTAGGGGCAATCATGGTGTTGAGTACGATGTCCACCAAACCGTTAGAAGCTGTAGCCCTAGCTGGCAAACAGAGCCAACAGAAGCAGGAGGCAACATCCGAGATCAAAAATCCCTCATGGTTTCAGCTTTATGTCCATCGCGATCGCACTCTCACCCGTAGACTTGTGGAACGGGCGGAGGCAGCTGGTTTTAGTGCCCTTTGTCTGACCGTAGATGCACCAGTGTTGGGGTGTCGGGAAAGGGATCGACGCAATCAATTTACTCTACCGGTAGGGATGGAACTGGCTAATTTAGCGACAATGACTGGTCTGGAAATTCCCAAAACCGCAGGAGAATCGGGTTTATTGAGCTATTTTGCCCAGCAAATTGATCCAGCACTGACCTGGCGGGATCTGGAATGGTTACAATCGATCACTACTCTACCGGTGTTAGTCAAAGGCATTTTGCGAGGAGATGATGCTCTCAAGGCATTGGACCATGGAGCGAAAGGAATCATTGTATCGAATCATGGGGGTAGGCAATTGGATAGTGCGATCGCGTCTATCGATGCCTTACCCGAAGTGGTCGCAGCCGTGGGAAATCATCTACCGGTATTAATCGATGGGGGTATCCGCCGAGGTACTGATGTGCTCAAAGCCCTAGCCTTGGGTGCATCAGCGGTGTTGGTAGGTCGTCCGGTGTTATGGGGATTAGCTGTAGCAGGAGTTGCTGGAGTACGCCATGTCTTGCAATTGTTACGAGATGAATTGGATATAGCGATGGCCTTAAGTGGCTGTACTAAGGTCAAGGATATTGACTCTAGTTTGGTTAAAATTAAAGATTAACAATTTAATTAATAAATTAATAATAGGTTATAAGACCTAAAAACTAAGCCAAACAGTTTAGCAATATCAATGAATTGGTTGAAGTTATACCAAGACTGTGCATGTTAAATTTTATGACACAAGTATTAGTTATTGGTAATATTCTGATAATATTCCTCTAAATTCCTGGCACTGATCAGGGTTAGGGTCAGGGTTAGATAAGCTTTGAGCGATTTATCTATTGGAAAGTGATATCAGTAAGTAATTATTAGTCTGAAATCCGAAAAAGAAATGAGGAATAAGCTAGCCACTGTCACCCTTAGTATTATCTTATCCTTAACGTTTACTTCAGCCAGTTTAGCTTTTCGGCAAAATTCATCCCACACCTATGCTACGCATTAGGATGTGGGATGAATTTTGCACAGAGTCTTTCGGATCGGGGAAGCGAGCTATTAAGCTTCTTATCAACTCTGATTGGGTCATTCCGCGTCGCTCTGCTTCTTGTGCTAGCTGTCTTTTTTCAAAATTGGTAATCCTAATTGTTAGTTTTTGATTTTTCATTATGACTTGACATTTGGCCGTACATTCACTATAATATTACCAGGTCGATAAACAAAAGGGCAAGCACAATGAGAACTGCGTACCAATACCGGCTAAAACCGACAAAACATCAACAGGTCAAAATATATCATTGGCTGTCAATGCTTTGCGCTCAATACAATTACTTATTAGCTGATAGGTTTAGTTGGTACGAGCAAAATCGTTGCTCAATCAATGCTTGTCCCCTTGTTTGCCACCTTCCCGAACTAAGAAATAATCCAGATTATTTCAGCCAGAAAAAGACTTTACCTAACCTTAAAAAGACTCGTCCTTGGTATAAGGAAGTACATTCTCAAGTGCTTCAGGATGCCGTTAAAAGGGTTAAATTAGCCTTTGATAGGTTTATTAAAGGGGATAGCAACGGAAAACGAAGCGGAAGACCTAGATTCAAGAAGCAGCATCGCTACCGAACTTTTACTTATCCTCAAATGAAGGAAGGATGCTTAGATGGCAATCTGATTAACCTGCCAAAAATAGGTAAGGTAAAGATTGTGTTGCATCGACCCATTCCTGATGGGTTCAAAATCAAAACGGCCTCAATTACAAAAAAGTGTGACGGCTATTACTTGGTTTTGTCTCTAGAAGACGCGACAGTCCCTGAAGTTAAACCTGATATCAATCCCGATTCAATAATTGGTATCGACGTCGGTCTTAAGGACTTTTTGACTACATCCGAAGGAGAAACAGTAGAAGTCCCCCAATATTATCGGAAATCTCAAAAAAGATTAAAAGTTCTCCAAAAGCGGGTATCTCGAAGAAAAAAAGGAGGAAAGAATAGACTTAAAGCTATTACGCAACTCGGTTTACAGCATAAAAAAGTAGCAGACAAGAGAAAAGACTTTCATTTTAAGACCGCTAAATATTTACTTTCAAAATACGATGTAGTAGCTCACGAAAAGCTAAACGTAAAGGGATTAGCTAAATCCCGACTGGCTAAATCTGTGTTAGATGCGGGTTGGGCAAGCTTTCTGACAATCCTGGCAAGCAAAGCCGAAAATGCTGGCTTGTTAACGGTTCCAGTAAACCCTAAAAATACTTCACAAAATTGCTCCAACTGTGGCAATAAAGTTCCAAAAAAGTTGCATGTCCGGTGGCATGATTGTCCCCATTGTGGATGCAGTCTTGACCGAGATCATAATGCAGCTATCAATATACGAAATAGAGCGGCAGGGCAGTCCGTTCTTAAAGCCCAGCGCCTCCTAAGGGATGCCCGGATTGGCTGGGAAGCCTACACCGAACCTAAAAGGTCGGTGTAGGAGCTGTCACCTGAAACAGTCTTGTCAGAAATTAAGCGCACTGGTGTTTTGAAAGTAGGAATTAGAAGAGATGCCCCTCCCTTTGGTTTTCTAGACCAAGACAAATGGCAAGGCTACTGCGTGACTAAAATGTATTATCTAGCCAACCATCTCGGTGAAGTACTCAATAGACCTGTTCGGTTCGAAAAAATTCCATCTGTTCTAGACGAAGACTCCCCTAACAATCGTTATGGGATGGTAGCAAATGGCAAGGTACATCTAGATTGTGGACCCAATACGATCAAAAGTGCTCCACCACTATCAGGAGTTACTTACTCCACTGCTTTTTATTTTTCCGGGACACATTTTATAATCAGACCCGAAATGAAGGGTATATTCAAACCTGACAGTTCCCTAGCTGGTGAAACAATTGGTGTCCTTCCTGGTTCAAATACACATACTTTAATCTCCAGCACCTACCCATTAGCTGAAATAGTAGACACTCCTTACAGAAGCTCTAAGGGTCGAGAATTGGCTGTAAGAGATGTTGTCGAACGGGATATTGATGCTTTTGCCAGTGATGGCATGCTCTTAATGGCAGAAGCCTTAAGACAAGGGCTGACATTCCAGGATTTTACCTTAATTCCTGACCGACCGTTAAGTTGTGATTTTTACGGAATAATTTTACCAGATCAGGATACAGAATGGAAGACAATAATTGATAAATTTATTACTAACTTAAGGTGGGAGATAATTTTGGAAAAATCCTTGGGTGTTAACTCTATTTATTACCAAGGTATACGACAAGCTGCTTATGATAAATGTGCTAACTAAATCGCTTACTGCTGAATAATTAATACTTAAAAGCCTATTTTTGATTATTCAAATAGACGCTTAAATAGACGACTATGTTAAACCCATTCTTTTGGATTAAGCGTGCTTCCCATCGCCGATGGTTTTACCTGCTGATTCTGGTAGTTGTGGCACTGGCTCTAGGGGTAGGGTTACCCAATACCTCATCAGCATCTGACTCCTGTGGGTTGGATGGTGATGCAGGAATTGAGATAATTCAGTTAATCACCATTTCTGATCAACAAGAAGTAGAGCTGGGTAAGTGTTTGAATCAACAAGAAGTTGATCAAGGGCTGGAGATTTACCGCGGACGCGAAATCACTGAATACGTCCAAGACATTGGTAAGAGATTAATCCCCTATAGCGATCGCCCCAATTTTCCCTATACCTTTCAAGTAGTCAGGAACAACGATATAAATGCCTTTGCCTTGGTGGGTGGCTTTGTTTATGTTCATACGGGCTTGCTCAAAGGGGTAGAAAATGAAGCTGAGTTAGCTGCAGTGATAGCTCACGAAATTGCTCACATTACCAGCAAACACAGTATCGAGAGGCTGCGCCAGATTATCAAAGACAACAACTTTAGTGAAATCGAGTATGGAACAATTATAAATCTTCTTGAGGATATCGCCTTTTCTCTTCCCCGAGGACGGCAGCAGGAATATGAAGCAGACCGCAAGGGAATAGAAATGTTGCACGGTGCTGGCTACGCTCCCTCAGGAATGACTGGATTTCTCCAAAAATTAACCAAAGGCAATACACCGGCAATGCTAAGAACCCACCCAGAACCAGCAAAACGCCTTGATACTCTCAACGAAATAATCAACAAAAAAGGTTGGAATCCCAATGGTGGTGATGGCTTAGACAGTGATGCTTACAAACGCAAAATCGAATCTCTACTAATCGAGTAGGTGAGCTAGCTATACTGACTGGCTGTAATTGAATCATGGGGGTCGGCAATTGGATAGTGCGATCGCGTCTATCGATGCCTTACCCGAAGTGGTCGCAGCTGTGGGAAATTATCTACCGGTATTAATCGATGGGGGTATCCGTAGAGGCACTGATGTGCTCAAAGCCCTAGCCTTAGGTGCATCAGCGGTGTTGGTAGGTCGTCCGGTGTTATGGGGATTAGCTGTAGCAGGAGTTGCAGGAGTACGCCATGTCTTGCAATTGTTAAGGGATGAATTGGATATAGCCATGGCGTTAAGTGGCTGTACTAAGGTCAAGGATATTGACCGTAGTTTGGTTAAAATTAAAGATTGACCAGAGTAATTAACGAATAACTAGTCACCAATAATTAATCACTAATAATACATTTTGCTTAGTAATATCAATGACTTGGCTGACATTCTAGAAATAATAGGTATGCTATCTTTGATTAGAAAAATCAATATATAAATTAGTATTTATTGGTAATAGTTTGATAGTATCTCACTAAATTACCGCCACTGATCAGGGTGATGGTAAGAGTTATATAAACTTTGAGATTAATCTATTTATCTATTGGAAAGTGAAATAGGCAACTATTGTGCATCATTACCTAGGATAATTGCCAATTTCAAGCCCTAGGGCTAGTTGACTGGCGTTGCTGATTTTGGGTATGGTTTCGCCCCCCTAGCCCCCCAATTCTGGGGGGAACAAGAGTTTCAAAGTCCCCCAAAATTGGGGGATTTAGGGGGCTTTAGCAAAACCAAACGATCGCGCTTCATACTTTAATTCAGCAACCCCAGTTGACTAGCTTTAAGACTAGTAAGTAATTATTATTTTCAATAATAGCAAGGCTACTCCGTGAATAAAATATATTATATAGCCAACAATTTTTACCTATAAATCCAGAGCTATATCAATTTTTTATCAAAGTAAATAGGGTGCTATTACCAAAACACTAAAATCCTAAAAAGACCGAAAAATTAATGAAACTACCGAACTTATTAACCACCCTCGGTGTAGCATCCATTATCACCACTTTAGCCATAGTAGATATTGCCAAACCACTGGAAACCTTTGCCTATACATCTCCTAATCAGTCAACCAGTGAAGGGATAGGACAAAGCAATGATTTTTTGATTGCATCTGGACGTAGTGCAAACTTTGAGGATGGAATATTTTCTGTACGCCTTCCGGAAACAGGAACTCTGGGACAAGAGCTTGATAATTTTATATCTGCTAATCCTAGTTTCAATGTTGAGTCAAAAGAGAAGTGGGTTAGTAACATCAAAGTCTTTTCTATGACCAGAGGTTCTATTAGTAATGGAAGTGTACCAATCACCGCTAGATGGTCTGTTCGATTATGTTGGAGCACTACTTTTGCCTTAAAGAAATGCGTTGGCGGCTGGATAAACAAAAGTGAGGACTTTGAAACGTCATGCTCTATCGGGGCACAACCACGCTATCTTCGTTGCAGAATGCCAGGGAAAGTTAGTGAATTGGTAAGAGAAGGTAGCATTTCAGTTAACTAAAGTTTATCGATTATTATCCTAATTTTACTAATTAAAAACTGAGCTGTTTGTCCTAAAAGCCAATCCCAAGCTATCGACAGCTATCGCACCTTTACATTTAAACCAACCTTACCCAGCGCCATAGCTTAAGCTTGGCGTCTGGTAGTTTACAACTGTTTTAAATTCCCTCAGCTTTGTTACTACTAACTGACTCTAACAAATTTAATCTAACTTATTTAATTTAGTTTTCAGACGAGTGCGCACATATTTATATACTGTGGCATAGGGTATATCCATGCCACACAATCCCTTTAACCAAAGTTGCACTTCCCCATAACTACTAAATCCTTCCGATTGTTGTAATTTAACTCGTAATTTTTCCTCTACGTCTAGGGGGATATTTATTGGTCTACCTGGCTTTTTTTTATGCTCTAAAAACGCTTACATTCTACCCCGACGATATAGACTAAACCACTCTGATACCTTGGTGCGGTGGCATCCTAAGTGCTTTAAGTTTTTCTGGAGATTCTTTAATTTCTAATTAAAAAAGAGAAATGCTATATATTAACCTTTCTTGCCTAATTCAAGTATAGCATTATTTGAAAAAATTCCTAGAGCACAGGGAAGAGGGCATAGGAAACACAGAAGATTATCAAACAGAGACAAGGATGTTTTTGTTATAGCAGTCTAAGAGGATATCTCCCAAGTTTTTTGATACTGAATTTTGCCCCCCTAGCCCCCCAACTTTGGGGGAAGAGTCAATTTGCTTCTAAAAGTCCCCCAAAATTGGGGGATTTAGGGGGCTTGGATGTAGCAAATGGGACTTCTCAGACAATCTCTAAGCAAAGCTTAGGATATATTTCTTTTACCTGCTCAAAAGTCCCTGGTCCCGACTCCCTCAAACAATTTGTTACAAAATTTTTCAAAATATGTTATAATAAAATATTTTTGTGCTATAGTATAAGGGTGGGCGCTGAGACGCCCAGAGTCAAGAGCTAGCCCGGGGAGAGTCCAATACCTACGGGCTAGCTCTGGCTCCCCTATAAAAAGGAGATACTTTAATGATGACCTATTCTGAACGCCTTCATCCGTGGGTGGTCATTCGGCTGTTACCACAAATGCAACGAGTTGTTGTTGCTCGCTTCCGCAATCGATCGGATGCCGAAGGACATTTATGGGCCCTGAAACGATTGATGCCGGATGCAGAATTTATAATTGTTTTTGATGTTGGTAATAATCGGATCGATGAGGAATCTTAGGGGGTAAATCTCATGTAGCGGTTTGGGACTTTAATCACCATTGAGTTTGATGATCGATTTGAAAATGGTCTAGCTATCAATCCTTAATCCAATTCTCAGATATCACTCACCTTGGTTTCATGTTACCCCCTCACCCTAAGGTTAGGGATTCCAGGCACAGCTTCTGATGCTGGGGTTGGGCAGTTGCGTAGGGTGCCAGGTGCGTAGGGTGCGTTAGGGGCGGACTAATTCTGATTTTTCCTATCCTAGCCAGCCTTGGGATAGTCCGTCCCGTAACGCACCACCCACAGGCTCGCACTCATTAGGTTTGCAGTGACATCTAGGCAGGGAAAGCACGATTATGAATAAATTACTTAAAATAGCCCTCAGCACTACTTCCTTAGTCGGGCTGTGTTTGATGGCACTAGTCGTACAAGCCGGGAGCTGGGATAATTTCAAACTCCGTTACTTCCATCTCACTGCCTATCTCCACAACCAAGACCAAGAAATCACTGACCTCCAAAAACAAAACCTTAATCTAGCCAAATCCACTCGCATTAATTTAACGGAACTCCTCAATGGTGGTCCCCCAAAAGACGGTATTCCTAGTATCGATAATCCCAAGTTTGATACGTCTCAAACCACACCATTTTCTAAAACAGAAACTGTGATTGGTGTGGTAATTAATGGAGAAGCCAAAGCCTATCCTTTTGGGGTCATGAATTGGCATGAATTGGTGAATGACACAGTAGGTGGCCTTAATGTTAGTGTATCCTATTGTCCCCTTTGTGATACTATAGTTGCCTTTAATCGCAGCAATACAACCTACGGTGTTACAGGCAAACTTTATCAAAGTTGCCTAGTAATGTATGACCGTGCCGATGATACCCTTTACTCTCAACCTTGGGGGATGGGTATTATTGGTGCTAAAGTCAATCGTAATCTTAAAACAATTCCCGCTATCAAAACTACTCTTGGTTCTTGGTTAAACAAGTATCCCAACAGTAAAATTCTATCCACTAACACAGGTCATAACCGGGCTTACTTCAGCTATCCCTATGGTAGCTACTATACCGATAAGCAAATTATTTTCCCAGTCAGGAATCAACAACGACTTACCCTTCATCCCAAAGCTATTGTTAGCTATGTGTGGGAAGCGGATCAACAAACCCCTAAAAACCTATTTTCTGGGGCTAGCTATCAATTTGTCCATGACCAATTAAAAAAAGTCGGCGAAAAAGTTGTAGAATTCAATGGTCGTCCCATTAGAGCACGTTGGGATAGCCAACTCCAAACTGTATTAGTAGAAGAATTCGACGGCACTCCCATCCCCAGTTCTACTGCTTTTGCCTTTGTGTATGCAGCTTACTTTGGTAAATAACGTTATAGACAAAGGACTTAACCCAATTGAAAACTGCAATAACTCATGACTAATATAGCGGTTTATATCCTCATTAGTTAAACAGAATTTTTTCCCTGTTACCTGTTACCTGTTACCTGTTACCTGCTCCCTACTCCCTACTCCCTAAAACCAAAATATTTGTACCTCACCCAATTAAAAACCGCTATAACCATGACTAATAACCACAATATCTTAGTAATTATCCCTGTTCTCAATGAAGAAACCACTATCACTGGGGTAATTAAGTCTCTTCAATCCTATAATTTGAACAATATTCGGGTAGTCGATAATGGCAGCACCGACAACAGTATTATTAAAGCAAAAGAAGCCGGTGCCGAGGTAATCTGTGAGCCTATTCCTGGTTACGGTCGAGCCTGTTGGCGGGGATTGCAGCAACTAGACCGAGATATTAATTGGATATTATTCTGTGATGGCGATGGCAGTGATGACTTAAGTTATTTACCCCAGTTTCTAGCTGCTAGGAATAAGTATGACCTAATTTTAGGTAACCGCCGCGCCACAGTAGATGGACGTAACGCGATGACCCCAGTGCAAAATTTTGGCAACTGGCTAGCTACCTTCCTGATCGGTTGGGGTTGGGGACACTGGTATCAGGATTTAGGACCATTGCGGCTAATTCGCCGTTCAGCTTTGGATGAAATCCAAATGCAAGATAGAGGGTTTGGCTGGACAGTAGAAATGCAAGCCCGTGCGATTGAATGTAGTTTGCGAATCTGTGAAATTCCTGTTGGTTACCGTCGCCGACAAGGGGGACGCTCGAAAATATCTGGTACCCTTTCTGGTAGTGTCCAAGCAGGAACAATAATTTTGATGACTTTAGGTCGTCTATATCTACGTCGCCTTAAGCTTAGCCACGCAGATGGGACAATTGCTAGAAGTGTTGAAAAGGGAATAGGGAATTTCCATCAATCCTAGTTTCACATCTCAAATGAAAACGCTATATATATGGCTTAGTTCTCTACTCCTGTTGTTAGGTTGTATCTTGATTGTACCTCATGGAGATTTCCGAGAGGTGGGAGCTGTGCCTCGATTTTGGTTAGGTATCAGTGTGATTAGCTTAGGTTTTCTGTTGTCTTGGGGATTAAGCGTCTATACTAGATATCCTGCGGAAGTTAGCAACAGTAAACTTGGGATTTCCCAACAAGCAAAAAGAATTAACAACAGAATTAACAACAACAGTATCAAGACCAGACTTTGGCAAGGAGTCTACAAAGGATTTACTAAGAGGATATCTGAAAAGTTTTTTGATACTGAATTTCGCCCCCCTAGCCCCCCAAATTTGGGGGGGACTAGAATCCAATTTGATGGCAAAAGTCCCCCAAAATTGGGGGATTTAGGGGGCTTTAATGTAGCAAATGATACTTCTCAGACAACCTCTAAATCTCTTAGTATAAAGTACTTACGAAAACTCAAAACTCAGCACTCAGGACTAAATTTTTGGAGTACTACTATCCTCAGCAGGCTGCTACTGCTACCAATGTATCCTGGAGATGATGTATGGCGCTATCTATGGGAAGGGTATATTCAAACATTAGGGTTTAGTCCATACCATTTGCCACCTAATGCTACTGAACTGATTCCCTACCATACGGAATGGTGGTCACTAATCAATCATCCTACTGTTTCTGCTATCTATCCACCAGTAGCGCAATTAGGTTTTCGGATGTTAGCGCTGATTGACCTTAAGGTTTGGTTATTCAAAATTGCATTTATCTTAGCTGACTTATTAATCTGTTGGTTACTCAGTCGTCGATTTGGTTATCACCAGGCAATTTTCTATGCCTGGAATCCTTTAATAATTTACTCCTTTGCTGGTGGTGCTCATTACGACAGTTGGTTTGTTTTCCCCCTAGTTGCAGCTTGGTTAGTCTTTGACCGAAAAACAGAGAGTTTAAGGCAGACAGAAATAACAGAAATAGAGGAAAAGTTGGAGATTGGAACAGTAGCAGAAAAATCCTCATTTCCTAACCCATTGATGTCTTCATCGGATCACTCCCTGACCTGGTGGCACTGGATTGCTTCGGCTTTGCTGGTAGGAATTAGTATGGCAGTGAAGTGGATGTCTTTGCCAATTTTAGGGTTTCTGACCTGGCAAGCTTTCCGAAAAGTAGGGGTAAAACTAGCAATAGTAGTGCTATTGTGCGGTTTCTTACCTTTTGGCATCACTGCTCTCCAATTTTGCTCTAGTGGAGAATGTCCTTTGATTCCTACTGGATCAGTGTTTGTGTCCCATGGTCGCAGTGCGGAATTGATTCCTTATATTGTTAGCGAATATTGGGAACCCTCTCGCTGGGTTAATTGGATTTATGCTTTTCCCCTAGGCTTAACGGTAAGTTGGCTAATTTTGCGATCGCGCAATTTTCAACAATTCACCGAATGGTACTTTTTTTCCCTGCTAATCCTATCTCCGATTATCCATGCTTGGTACTTCACTTGGATAATTCCTTTTGCTGTTCCTTATCGGAATCTGGGAGTACGTTTAGTCAGTATCTCTGCTTTTATTTACTTTGTACTTCAGCATCGCATGGCTTTAGGTAACTACAGCTGGTATCTAACTCCTCAGGAGCGATGGTGTTTATGGTTACCCTTTGTTTTGGGTTGGTTGTGGACCCATTACCGCAATCCTAATGTTGCTCTCAACCAAAACTCAGATTGATTAGCTTTAATCAAAATTGCCTAGGTCAAGGTAAGCTATCAGCTATCAGCTATCAGCTATCAGCTATCAGCTATCAGCTATCAGCTATCAGCTATCAGCTATCAGCTATCAGCTATCAGCTATCAGCGATTAGCGCTACGCGCACGCTTCTTGAGGTGCTATCAGCTTTTGAATAAAACAGGTAAGCATTGCTTTAATCTGAGTTACATCTTTTGAATAAAACAGGTAAGCATTGCTTTAATCTGAGTTACATTAGCTGACGGCTGACGGCTGACGGCTGACGGCTGACGGCTGACGGCTGACGGCTGAATGCTTACAGGTCAAGCATCTTATCAGCTAAGTCATCTGAATTACTATGAATACATCCAAGAGATTACTAACCCTAGTTCCAACCCTGATTATCCTGACAAGTTGTACACTTTCCGTACCGATAAATAAAGCACCAGCAAAAGAGTCCCAAGTACAAGTAAATAGAGGCTCTGACACAACTCTATTGAATTATGACGACTATGCTACTGTCCTAAAAACCCATGTCAACAATAAAGCGCTAGTTAATTACCAAAAATTGCAGCAAAATCCAGAGCAGCTGGAGACATTTAATGCCTCCTTAGGTGCTGTTGAGCCTAGCACCTATCAGTCTTGGGATGAAGCAGAAAAAATTGCTTTTCTGATAAATGCTTACAACTCCTTTACTCTAGAATCCATTATTGACCAAAACCCGCTCAAAAAGAGTATTCGGGATATTAAAGGAGTCTGGAAAGGACGCGAATTCAACATTACTGGAGAATCTAAAACCTTAGATAATATTGAACACAAGACACTGCGTGCGGAATTCAACGAACCCCGAATTCATATGGCTTTAGTTTGCGCCGCTATCAGTTGTCCTCCCTTAAGAAACGAACCTTATACTGGGGAAAAAATCGATCAGCAACTGGATGACCAGACACAGAATTTTCTAGTTAGTCCCCATGGCTTTCGTATTGACCGTCAAGAAGGTAGCGTATATCTTTCTTCCATCTTTAAGTGGTTTGGGGAAGATTGGAAAAAAACCTATGGTGTCGATGACAAATTTACTGGTAACGCCAATCAACGGGCGGTGTTAAACTTTATCAGTAACTACCTTAGTCCAGAGGATCAGGAGTATCTTGAGCGGGGGAATTACAAGATAAAATATCTGAACTATGATTGGTCTTTGAATAAACAATAAGCTGTTAGGAATTTTTATGCCTAACAGCAAGGTAGAATGCAGAATGCAGAATGCAGAATGCAGAATGCAGAATGCAGAATGCAGAATTGACAAGAGTTTCAGGGGTGGTTTCCTGATTTAATAAAAGGCAGTTTAAATGCGGGACAGCTTAACCAATAAACAATAACCAATTAACCGGTTTATTGATTAATCATTATCGGTATCCGTGTAGGAATTGTGATAATTTTTGTTCCCTGTTCCCTTTGCTATCAGGATTTGTTATGGTTTGTTATTTTTTAAGACGTCTTTGGTAACAAGGCTAATCAAGTGGTATATTCCGCATTAATCCGGACATAGTCATAACTCAAATCACAACCCCAAGCCTGACCAACACCATGACCATTGCCCACATTAATCTGAATTAAAACCGTATCTTCTTTAAGATAAGCACCAGCAGCAGCCTGCTTGAGATAATCACTAGCCTGTTGACGGTCAAACCCTAAGGGTTGACCATTTTCCATCAGCAACACATCCCCTAACTGAATCCGCAGGTTTTCTTGCTCAAAGGGTACTCCTGCACGGCCAGCGGCTGCGGCAATTCTGCCCCAGTTTGGGTCTCGTCCAAAGATGGCAGACTTGACCAAGGATGACCCAACAATCGTCTTAGCAATTTGACGAGCCCCTTTATCATCCGGTGCGCCAGTGACTTGGACTTCAATCAAACAGGTTGCCCCTTCTCCATCCCGTGCGATCGCTTTTGCCAAATGCTGACATACTGCTGTCAGCATCCCCTCCAACTTCTGAGCTGCTGGTCCCATTTCTGTAATTGCTGATGTTCGGGACTGACCATTAGCCAAGGCAATTAGAGTGTCATTGGTGCTGGTATCCCCATCTACCGTAATTTGATTAAAACTTTTATCCGCTGCCCGCTGTAACATCTCTTGCCACAGGGAAGTAGAAACTGCAGCATCACAAGTTACAAATGCTAGCATAGTCGCCATGTTGGGATGAATCATACCAGATCCCTTAGCCATACCACCAATCCTGACCGGACGGTCATCAATCATGGTTTCCATAGCAATGGATTTAGTGACTAAATCCGTGGTAATAATCGCTTGAGCTGCTGCATCGGAACCAGTTTCGGATGCTTGTGCTACCAATTGGGGAATTCCTGACAATAGAGCATCCATCTTGATACGTTGACCAATCACCCCTGTCGATGCCAACAAAATCGAATTAGGAGAAACATTGAGTGCTTCACCCAAAGCTTTAGCACTAGCTAGAGCATCCTGCCAACCCTGCTCACCCGTTGCTGCATTGGCTTGTCCAGCATTACACAAAATAGCACGAGCACTAGCTTTAGCTTGTAAGCGTTGACGGCAATAATCTACACAAGCAGCCCGGACATGACTGGTGGTGAACACCCCAGCTGCGATCGCATCCACCTCTGATAATATCAACCCTAAGTCTGGCTGACCCGAAGGTTTTAAACCTGCGGTAATGCCTGCTGCCTGATAGCCCCTGGGAGCTGTTATCCCACCACTAATCTCTTGCCAGTCCGACATGATTCCTCCATTTAAACCATAATTCATGCCCAATCCGGGATTATACCAAGTCTTCTGGACTTACGCACCAAGGGTATTGATCTGTAGCTTGATGTGTAGCCGTAATTTCCAGAATTGCTATAAAATCTCAAAACTTTACAAAAAAACAAAAAAAGGGGTTACACCCCTCATACAAAATAGTGTATATTTTGATATGTAGATGCACCCTGATGATCGGGAGGGTCACGACAGTGACTCTCCTTTTCTTTGTTATTTGTTATTTGTGATTGGTCATTAGTGATTGGTGATCAGCAACAGCTGGCAAGCCCGTTACCTCAATCACCCTTGAGCTTCTTGCCCAAAATTTGGTTAGTCAGCTTAGGATCAGCTCGTCCGCTAGTTTTCTTCATCACCTGTCCCACAAAGAAACCTTGCAGCTTGGTCTTACCATTGCGATACTGTTCGAGTTTCTTAGGATTGGCAGCCAGTACCTCATCAATAATGGTTGAGAGTTGATCCGGGTCAGAGATCTTAATCAAACCCTTACGTTCCACCAGTTCCCTAGCAGAACCACCTTGAGACAGTAATTCTGGCAAAATCTCCTTGGCAATCTTACCACTAATGGTGTCATCATCAATCAAGTTAATCAGTTCTGCCAGAGTATTGGGTTTCAGAGCAATCTCTGTAATAGCCAGTTTCTCAGTCTTAAGATAAGCAGCAATATCTCCCATTACCCAATTTGCGGCTTGTTTGGGATTAGCATTAGCAGCAACACTTGTTTCAAAATACTCTGCCACTTGACGATCATCCGTCAACACCCGGGCATCATAGGCAGAAAGTCCCAGTTCACTTTCATAACGATGCCGCTTCTGGGCAGGAAGTTCTGCTAGCTCACTGCGCCATTGCTCTAATTGTTCCGTTGACACTTCAATCGGTGGTAAGTCAGGTTCAGGAAAATAGCGGTAATCGCTAGATCCTTCCTTAGTCCGCATACTAATGGTGCGTTGACTACCCTCTTCCCAAAGGCGAGTTTCTTGAATAATCGATTTTCCAGCTTCCACAGCTGCGATTTGCCGGTCAATTTCGTACTCAATCGCCTTCTGGATAGCATTGAAGGAGTTCATATTTTTGATTTCAACTTTGGTGCCAAACTCCTTTTGACCCACAGGACGTACAGAGATATTGACATCACAACGCAGGGACCCTTCTTGCATGTTGCCATCACTGACACCGATGTAGCGTACAATCCGACGCAGCTCTTGAGCGTATTCTGCTGCCTCTTGACCAGAGCGCAGATCCGGTTCTGATACTATTTCAATCAGGGGTACCCCAGCACGGTTGAAATCTACTAGGGAGTAGGTAGAACCAGCCAGTCGGTCACTACCAGCATGAACCAGTTTCCCTGCATCTTCCTCCATGTGTAGGCGAGTGATGCCAATCGTTTTACGGATAGGATTACCGTCATCATCGGACACTTCAATTTCCAGTGAGCCATGCTCAGCAATGGGCAAGTCGTATTGGGAAATCTGGTAGTTTTTGGGTAGGTCAGGATAAAAATACTGTTTCCGGTCAAATTTGCTGTAGGGAGCAATCTGGCAATTGAGTGCTAAACCCGCTTTGACAGCATACTCTAGTACCTTTTGATTCAGAACCGGTAACACCCCTGGCATCCCCATACAAATTGGGTCAATATTGGTATTAGGGGTAGCACCAAATTTTGTGGAAGAGTTAGAAAAAATCTTGGTTTCGGTACTAAGCTGACAATGGGTTTCTAAACCAATGATTGCTTCGTATTGAGTTTTAGCTGGTGCAGCAGTAGTCATTGGATGTTATGATTAAGGGTTAAGTTTATTGATGGAACTTAGGGCATTTTTTGTCCACTATTCCCATTAATGTACACTATTTCATTAGCTACAGCGTCAATCATTGCAATTACTGGCAGGATTCAAGTTAACAATTTTTAGGTAACTTTTGATGTTTCCAGCTTGGTAATTGTTCGACCTTTTTACATACCATTATTATAGCAAATGTGTCTTACGCTATAATGTCGTAAGTGTAATGTTAAAGGGCTTTTTTTAACTAAATACTTACGTTTAATGGCTAGGCTAGCTGATGAAAATTAGAGACTGTTTATAAAGTAAATCTTAAGACAGCGATTACTTGGTGAATATTGGTGGGTTACGGCGGACAGCTCTGTTAATAGGTGAGCTTTTCTCTTGGTGCGCGTTCACCCTTGTCGGGAAACCCGACCGGGGTCGCACCGCAATCAGCTCATCATCTTTCCCTGTCGTGATCAGGAGTGTAGCGATATCACAGAATCATCTTAATGTCCAGATCACCCGGCTGTTTTTTAGTCAGCGATTTTAGATTAATGTGACTAAAGATTCGACAGAAAACAAAGGTCTTTCATAAGCTAGGCGATGGACGCGCGTCCCGCTTTCAGCGAACGCATATCAGCCTGTGATCGCCTTTCATCAAGCAATCATCCAGTGATCTTATTAGGTCAAATCAGGGGTAAGCATGACTAATCGACAAATCCCACTAACAGAAGACTACACTCGCCCTTGGGCTCTTATGCGTCTACTGCCTAAATGCCAAAGGTACACAGTTGCTAGGTTCTTTAATCGTCAGGATGCTGATAACCATCTCCGATTTTTGGATCGGTATATGCCAGAAGCAAAGTTTGAAGTAGTTTTCGATCTGCCTATCAATGAGGATACTAATCAGGTGCTGTAACACGTTAACAATAAATAACATCGGGCAATAACATAGGGTGTAGGTAAACCTATGGTTTTCAAGGGCCGCCCCATAGCTGATTAGGGTTTAACCTACTAAAAACTCATTCTGAGCTGTTGCTCCTAATACCTTGCCCTAACCCTTAACATTAAATTCGACAGGGTATTAGGTACCTATTGATGAGATTGCAAAAATCCTGAAATTCTCTCCACTGCTCTTTCCAAAACTTCTGGTTCCTGTACTAAGGCAAAACGCACATAGCCTTCACCAGCCTTGCCAAAACCAGCTCCTGGAGCAACAGCAACCCCAGTGGCTTCTACCAAGCTAGTACAAAATTTCACTGAGTTCCCTGCCCAAGGTTCTGGCAATTTTGCCCAGACATACATAGTGGCTAGTGGCACTGGCACTGACCAACCAATCCGGTTTAAAGCATCGACAAAGGTATCCCGTCGCTGTTGATAGGTGGTGACTACAGGTTTAACAATGTCTTGAGAACCATTCAACGCTGCGATCGCACCATTGAGAATCCCCCTGTATTGGTTAAAGTCAATGGCCGCTTTCACCTGCCGCAAAGCTCGAATCACTTGAGCATTACCGATAGCATAGCCAATCCGGAAGCCTCCCATATTGTAAGACTTGGAAAAGCTAAAAAACTCAATCGATACAGTTTTATCTGGGTCTGCTTGCAAAACTGAGGGAGCAACAGAGGTGGGATTAAGGCTTTCTGGGATTTTCCCGATCTGCTCCCCATTCCCTGTGGTATCTTCAAAAACGATATCAACGTAGGGAAAATCGTGAACTAATACCAGATTATGGCACTGACAAAACGCTACTGCTTCCTGAAAAAAAGATAAGGGTGCGATCGCAGTAGTGGGATTATGGGGATAACTCAACACCATCATCCGTGCTTGAGCTAGCACTGCCTGGGGGATATCCTCAAATACAGGCAAAAAATTATTTTCTGCCAATAGGGGCATGGGATAAATCTGACCACTGGCTAGGTGGACACCACCGGCATGGGAAGGATAGCCTGGGTCTTGTAGCAGAGCAAAATCCCCTGGATTAAGCACAGCTAAAGGTAAATGAGCTGTGCCTTCCTGAGAACCAATCAGTTGTAGCACCTCAGTTTCTGGGTCAACCGGAATACCGAATTTTTTAGTATACCAGCTAGCTGCTGCCTGACGAAAAGCTTTAGTACCATGAAACAGCAAGTAACCGTGAGTGCTGGGATCATACAACGAAGCTTCAATCGCAGCACACACATGCTTGGGAGCTGGTAAATCGGAAGACCCTAATGATAGGTCAATGATTTCTTTCCCAGCAGCTGCCAACGCTTTTGCCTGATCCATATCGGCAAATACATTTGCTTGCAGGGGTTGTAAACGTTGGGCAAACTGCATTTTAATCTTTAGTCTTTTTCTTTTGTCTATTCATGCACGAGTCTTTCCCATCGGTTGCGCTGGCATTCCTCCCATTGCCCCTTACTTCCCTAATTTAAATTCTCATCCAGCATAGTCTGCAATTTAGCTTTGCTAATTGCTCCTTCATGGGATTTGGCTAGCTCACCATTTTTAAACAGTCTTAGAGCAGGGACACCCTCTACCTTGCACTTGGCAACGGCATCTTTATTTTGGTCTACTTCCATCTTAATGACTTTTAAGCGATCGCTATAATTTTCCGCAACCCAGTTTATTGATGAGGATACTAAGCGGCATGGTCCACACCAAGTTGCCCAAAAGTATACCAGTACTGGCTTCTCGGCTTTTAAAACTTCGGCTTCAAACTCTTGATCTTCGATTGTAATCACATTACTCACAACGGTATCCCCTCAAAATACTAGATTAGACTGCATTGACACAATCTATATATTAATTGCTTGAACTTTCCCCCAGCTCAAGCATGGGGGATTATCAACAATTGTTACGATATGGGCGTAGAGCCGCATCTGGACAGGTTGAGTATAGGATATTTTACTATGACTGAAAACATCATACCGTTTGCATAATATTAAAACTTCCTTGAAAAAGAAGTTTTAATCAAGCCGTCGGAGTTGTCAGCCTTTATGCTTTATCGGCTTTTATAAAATCGAAATTTATACAATTGCACAAAAATTTGCACAAAAAAACGGGTTAACCCGCTATACAATTGGTCAACCCGTGAGCTTGGGAACGCCTAAATGGACTACTTTTGTAGCACCAACTTAACGTTGGCATTGTTTAGGCCACGCTGCTTGACTTCTGCCAAGGTCTTGTTAACGGCATACTTCTGGTTGATGGAGTTGATCAACTCGGTTTGGTTGTGCTTCTTCGCCACACCCCAAAGGTCACCAATCAGGTCAAAGGTGCCATCACTGTTGCGAGACCAACCTAGATCATATTCGCCTTCGAGAACGGCAACCAAGTCAGCGCGAACTCGTTGACCATTGTAGCCGCGAACATCAGCTTCTGTCTTAACATTGATTCCCAGGTCACACAGGGAAGTCTTCAGGATTTCGGCATCGGTGATTTTAGTGCGCAGAGTGCTAAAGTGAGACATGTGGATTTCCTCCAGAAAAGGTATCAGAGAAAGGACAACGTAGCGTTTTACTTTTATGGCTAGCCGCCCTCAACAATTACAAGCGGCTACTTATCAAACTGCTAGCAATTTTTTGCTAGCCTTTACTCCTGTTGGGAGCAGGAGAAAGCCTGTTAGAACTCCATACGCTGATATTCAGCTACGGAGGATGCAGCAGGTCGCGCGCGTTGCCTAGCCCAGTCCCTCAGGGCTGCAACCTGCTCTGTCATCGTGCGCGATAGAGGCTGAGTTGATTTAATCGCGGCAATAATATCCAGTTGAGTAAACTCCCGGTCTTGAGCAAATGCCTCGTACATCGCTGCCACCAGGGCTTGTTCAATCTCAGCCCCAGAAAAACCTTCAGAAACCTTAGCTAACTGTTCAATGTCAAAGCGGTCAATATCTCCACGCCGCTTTTTCAGGTGAATTTCAAAGATTTGCTGGCGTTCTTGGGTGTTGGGTAAATCAACAAAAAATATCTCATCAAAACGACCTTTGCGCAGGAATTCTCCTGGTAGGCGCTCCACTCGGTTGGCTGTCGCCATCACAAAAACTGGTGAGGTTTTTTCTTGCATCCAGGTCAGGAAAGAACCAAAGATTCGACTTGAAGTACCCCCATCAGAGTCAGAAGAACCACTGCTACCAGCAAACGACTTATCAAGCTCATCTATGAAGAGAATAGCTGGAGAGATTGATTCTGCCGTCTTCAAAGCATTGCGCAGGTTGGCTTCCGAGCGCCCTACCATCGAGCCATCGTATACCCGCCCCATATCCAGGCGCAATAGTGGCAGACCCCATAAACGAGACGTAGTTTTGGCAATCAGAGATTTACCACAGCCAGGAACCCCTAGAATCAACATTCCCTTCGGTTGAGGCAAACCATATTCTCTCGCCCTCTCTGTAAAGGCATTAGAGCGCTGCTTTAGCCAACGCTTCAGTTCCTCTAACCCTCCTATAGAATCGAGGGTTTCATCTTCTTCGATATACTCTAGGATACCGTTGCGGCGGATGATCTGCTTCTTCTCGGATAGAACAATATCGACTTCAGCTTCGGTGAGACGACCAGCTTTAACGTAGGCTTTGCGATAAACCTTCTCTGCTTCATCCCGGGTCAAGCCTAATGCTGCTTTGAGCAGCTTTTCCCTAGTTTCTGTAGTAGTTCGACGAGTTTTGCTCTGATCCAGTTGGTGGGATAGGACTTGGTTAAGTTCCTTAAGGTTTGGTAGGGGAAAGTCAAGCACGACCACTTCCTTTTCCAACTCAATAGGAATCTGCTGCACCGGGGACATTACGATGATAGACTTTTTAAGAGACTTCTTAGCTTCCTCCCTAAAGCTTGCCATCGCATCCCGCAACCATCGGGTAGTTGCTGGTGCATCGATAAAGGGATGTAAGTCCTTAAAGATGTATATACCAGGTTCTTTTTGTTGAATTACCCACTGAACTGCTGCCTCAGGAGAGACCGTATTGTGCTGAGTGGTGTGGCGCGATTGACCATACTCAACAATCCCGTGAGTGACGGTCCAAACAAAGACTCGTTGCTGTTGAGACTTCCTTTGAGCAATCATTGCTATTGCCCTCTCTGCCCGCTCCTCCTCGGGAGTCACGAGGTAGATTAGAGGATATTGAGCTTGAATGAGAACGTTTATCTCTTCTTGCATAACTCTACCTAATATTAGAGACGGCTTACAACTGCCCAAACATCTTCAACTGAACCACTGAGCTAACTAAGTCTGCTCTGGGAGTAGATTAATTTGTCTACCTTAACTTTGGCTACCTTAACAAGGAACCAATTCCTCTTCTCCGTGAGAATCGGTAATGGAGCATACTTTCGCTGTTACCTTTTCTACTGGGAGTTCTTCCGATATCACACCAGGTTGGTTTTTCAGAGCAACTAATTGTCCCTCTGAGAGAACCAAGTCACTAGAACACTCAGGACAGGAGTATACTTGATGGGTTTGTCCATATTGGTCTACCTCTTCAACCACATCTTGGTGTTCTATGTAGAATATAATCGCCCTCTCAACCATAGCTGACATTGATTCAGAATCAACAGCCGCTTTTATTTTGAGCCGACGGTGCAATCCTGGTGGAAGATAAAGAGTAACTTTTTGCTTGTCTTGCATATATTTTTTATATCGTTGTACCCGGGTATGTATTTAACCTTATCGGCTTCCTCTCTAGCTGTCAAGACATTAAGCTGCTATGACGGCATAATTGTTACATTACTTAATATTAGGGGGCGGAAGGAAGATGGTTATCTTATTGATATGGAATAGGATTTAGTTGGCAAGGGATGGAGCGCCCTCAAAGGTAGCGATGGTGAGGCCAACGACAATCTCCACGGGTCTTATAGCGCTACGCTTAGCGTGAGAAGGAACGAAGTCAGAAGTCAAAAGTAAGCGATTACTTACGTTTCGGAGTTTAGGAATGTCAAACATCTGAATGGGTAGTGCTATACAAAGTAAGGACTAACACCTAAGGCATTACCTTCAGTCCTCCACGACATATCAGTTGTCCAGTTGTGAGGGTAAGTTCAAGAAGCTCCACCTCTGGTCCTAAATTTATTAGAAACCCATCTAAGCTAATCGGGGGGGCATCAGGGTCTATCTGAACTTGCAAGGGGTTCAGTTCCAGTTGGTTGGGGGTCGCCAGTTGGATACCAGCACGAATTACTATCAGCTTGGTACCAACATCAGGATTAGTTGAAATGCCTCTTAAGGTCAGCTGTCCTATATTGATATTAATCTTTTGCCAGCGTATTTGTGGCTGTTTTGGGTCGTTACCGGGTTTAATGATATCATCTGATTTAAGGAATGTATATAATAACTCCGTCAAAGCGTTAGATAACAAGGGTGCTTCAAGAGATGATTGCAGGTCTGGTTCTAGGAGTAATAGCTGACCCACTACGGGAACTGGTTCTAAAAGACGTAGGGGTTTACCCTTAATTATCTGACCCAGGTTAAGTTTAATATTACTGCCTTCGAGCTGAATTTGGGTTAGATGCAGTCCTTGATAAACTGCTTGGTTGGCAGCAAGGGCAACCTGAGGAATGTAACCAGTCAGGATTTGGCGATCGCGTCCCACAATGCTTAGTTGCAATGTAGCAACTTCCTCTACTTGCGATCGCAGCCACAGCCGTAGCGCTGGGGAAATAACTTTGCTGATAATCTGGCTTGGCTTTTGCTTCGAGCTTTTCGGAGTTTTAACCAAAAGAACACCTTCTTGTACTATTTGTACATAGTATTTTGAAGTCGTTGTCTAATGGAAATCAACTCCTGGGCACACTATAAGCATAAGGCAAACTAAATTCAGCATCACCATAGTCCAGAAGACAAAGCTCAAGCCAAATGTTGGGTCATGGAGGAAAGAGTACAAAAAATTCTTTCACAGTGGGGTATTGCGTCACGGCGTCGAGCCGAGAAGATGATAGCCGCAGGACAAGTGCGCCTAAATGGTACGACTGTACATTTGGGGCAGAAAGCTGATCCAGAAACAGATGTAATCGAAGTGGATGGCAAACCGATAAACCCCTATCAGCGACCTCAATCTATCTACCTTTTACTGAACAAGCCTGCTGGAGTAGTTTCCACTTGCCGAGATTCCCGGAATCGTCCGACAGTAATTGACTTATTACCGGATAAACTAACCAAGGGTCAGGGGATTCATCCTGTAGGAAGGCTGGATGCCGATTCTACAGGTGCATTACTACTGACCAATGATGGTGAGCTAACATTTCGCCTGACCCATCCTAGTCATCACATACCTAAGACGTATCAGGTTTGGGTACGGGGTAATCCCCCAGAATCGGTCCTGCAAACTTGGCGTGAAGGTGTTAATCTGCTGGGTAAAAAAACGTTACCCGCTCAAGTCCGTGTACTTAAGCGTAAGGGTCAATCCACACTTTTGGAGGTGGTCTTAACCGAAGGTAGAAACCGACAGATCCGTCGTGTTGCTCAACTGCTAAGCTATCCAGTGATTCATCTACATCGTACTGCTATTGGCCCGATTAAATTAAATCTACCAGGAGAGCCAATTCTTCCTTGTGGTGACTACCGTGCCTTGAATGATGTAGAGGTGAGTTTTCTTACCAGTAAATCCACCATTGTTCAGTAAAAATGCCAGCAGATGTCGAGGAGTACCGTGTATGAATGAAAACAAAGTCCCGTTGCAGGAACAACAACAGAAGAAGCTGGCAGAAATGGGTTCATACCTGTGCCAGTTACGCACTCAACAGTCTAAAAGCATTGGGGAAATTGCCACTTGCACCCGAATTAATGCACGATTTTTGAGGGCAATAGAGCAAGGCAAGCTAGACCAATTACCAGAAGCTGTGTATGTTCAAGGGTTTATCAAGCACTTTGCGGATGCACTAGGCTTAGATGGAGACGAGTTTGCCAAGGCTTTTCCCACTGGGGTAACTGTACAAAGGTCAACACTTTCGTGGGGTAACAGTTGGATTCCTCAACTGCGACCGTTTCATCTTTATTTGTTCTACATTGGCTTGGTTATTGGTTCGGTGAGTGGCTTATCTGTCCTAATCAACCCTTCTAAGCCACAAATAACTGATAAGGAACCAAACTTGTCTCCAGCTCAATCATTACCGACACCCGGTAATTTAGATCAAACTAACTCGCAAGCGCAGTTAGCCTTAACCAAGATACCGTCCAGTCCACATAAGCCAGTTCAGGTGGATATCACTCTCAAAGGTAGATCTTGGCTTCTGATCGTGGCAGATGGCAAGAAAAAATATGAAGGCATCCTAGAAGAAGGAACCCAGAAGACTTGGGTTGCTAACGAAAAACTATTTGTTAAAGCTGGGGATGCTGGCAATGTAATCGTTGAGTTCAATAACCAACAGGCAAAGCAGATGGGGGCTCCTGGTGCAGTACAAGCATTAACCTTTGCCGCTAAACCTAGACCCTCTCTCCAGTAGTCAAGCTTTCTAGGGGAAAAGCATTAAATTCATCAATCTTAAACATTAAAAAAGCATATAATTGGGGGCAAAAACCTATAGATTTTAATAAAAAAATCGCAACCTATAGCATTTAAAATTAAAAATAGATTCATGAAAACCAATGCTGATTTACCATAACACGAAACAATTGTCGGCTCTCTTTCCTAATGTTACCTGTTACCTTTGTTAATCAATTAAATTTGAACATATCAAATTCAAATGCTATAGCACTTAACTTATATAAAGTCCAGTTAATCCCTTGTATAGACTAGAATTGTGTAGGATTGTGAGTTGAAGATTGTCAACTAATAATTAACATTTTTGTCAAAAAATAAACAACCAATAATGAACTTAATAGGATTAATTGTTCAAACTATTCCAATACAATATAACTAGGCTTGCTAGTCAGAACTGGGAGCGCGACCGTAAGTGTGAGTGAGGATTTTGAGGCGATTAGCCAATTCTTCACTCAACGCATTCGGTTGATAGCGCCATTGCCAGTTACCTTCCACGGTACTCGGAAAATTCATTCGAGCATCTGTGTCCAGACCTAAAATATCTTGCACAGGAATAATTGCTTGGTTGGCAATACTACTGAGCGCTAATCGGATTAAATCCCAATGGATGCCTTCTTGGCTGACTGGTCCGGAGTAATTAATTATAATCTGCTTATCTTCAGCAGAGAGTTTTTTAAACCAACCCACTGTTGTGTCATTATCATGGGTGCCGGTGTAAACCACACAGTTTTGGATATAGTTAAAGGGTAAGTAAGGGTTACTTGATCCCCCACTAAAGGCAAACTGTAAAATTTTCATACCAGGAAACTGGAAGCGTGAGCGTAATGCTTCTACTTCTGAAGTGATGATCCCTAAATCTTCCGCAATAATTGGCAAATTGCCCAACTTGTCTTGGAGTACTTCAAAAAATTCTTTTCCTGGTGCCTTAACCCATTCTCCAGTGATGGCAGTTGTTTCTCCTTGCTTGACTTGCCAGTAGGCCTCAAATCCCCGGAAATGGTCAATCCGCACAATGTCTACATACTCCAAGATGGTTTGGAAGCGTTGTATCCACCATCGGAAGTTATCTGCCTGTAACTGTTCCCAGTTATAAACTGGATTACCCCACAACTGACCTGTGGCACTGAAATAGTCCGGAGGCACCCCAGCCATGAGTGTGGGTTCGCCAGTTTCGTGATCAATGGCAAAGATTTCCCGATGAGCCCAGACATCAGCACTATCGTGAGCCACATAAATTGGAATATCACCAATAATCTGGATCTGGTGATGGTTGGCGTACTGTGTGAGAGCTGACCACTGGCAGAAAAACTCAAACTGTAGGTATTTGTAGAAATAAATTTCATCTTGCAATTTCTGCCGCCAATACTCAACTGCTTTGGGTTGAGCCATAGCAATGTCTCGTTCCCAAGTATGCCAGCTACTCTGGTCAAACACATCACGAACAGCCATAAATAAAGCATAGTCTTCCAACCAGCTGGCTTTTGCTTGACAAAATTCTGTAAATTTATGGTGCTGTTGGGGTGAGGCGTTGGCACGGAAGCGATCGCAAGCTTGGTATAACAGGGGCATCTTGGTTTGAATTACCTGATTATAATCCACTGAGTCGAGGGGAAACTCTGGTAGATTGGCAAAGTCTTCATCCTTGAGCAGTCCCTGCTTTTGCAATTGTTCTGGGCTAATGAGCAGGGGATTGCCTGCCATGGCTGAGTAAGAGCCATAGGGAGAGTTACCATACCCAATCGGACCAAGGGGCAAGATTTGCCAGTATTGCTGGGCGCTTTGTGCCAAAAAGTCAATGAATTGATAAGCCTGTAAACCTAAGTCACCAATACCAAAGGGACTGGGTAGGGATGTCGGATGGAGCAAAAGACCACTAGATCTGGGAAAAGGCATAAAAAAGCGATCAACAATATTGACATACTCCCGGCGCTGAATCAAAGATTACAGGGCGGGATTCTCACAGACAGTGATTCTTGATTCATCGAGACAACTTATTGAATTAGATTTCTCTTCATCAACAGCGGTCGAACTCTCCTCAAGCGTTCCCGGTTCCCCGGCAGATCCCCTATGCCCTAGGGTACTGTTGTTATTGCACTCAACACCTAGAATGTTCATACCTTTGTTTAAAATATTTAATGCCGCATTCGTATCCCGACATATTTCTGTCTTGCATTTAGGGAGCATCCCAATTTGGCAAATCCATGGCTCAAACTAACGAGAGTACTAGGGTTTAAAAACATAATTGAAAGTGTTATGGGCAAAAATGGGATGCTCCCTGCATTTAGGGCATTGATGAGTTCGAGTGCTGAGTGATTTCTTCACTCGATGACCACAATTTGAACAATCTTGGGAGGTATAGTTAGGGGCAACAGCAATCACTGTCTTGTCCCAAACCTTGCCAAAATAATCTAACCATTGAGTGAATTGATACCACGAAGCATCAGAAATAGACTGAGCCAGATGATGATTCTTGACCATGTTTTGTATCTTTAGGTCTATGCCTCCTAGCGTCGGCAGGCTAGCGCCAACGTAGACAACCACATCATTAGAGTGGACTACGCACCGAGCGAGCTTCACCGCCCAGTCTTCGTTCTCTCGGATGCAAGCTCCGAGAGCTGCGAAGACTTCGTCTTTACGCTGTCTTTGAACCTTCAAATGTGCCTTACCGAGTCTAATTCTGGCTTTGTGGTAGTTGTTGGATTGAGGTTTCTTACCCTTAACAAACTTTCTGGACAACCGTCGCTGTAGTTTCTTAATTCGCTTCTGTGCTCTTCTTAAATACTTAGGATATATTGCACCATTGTCGTTTTGGTCTTTGTAGAAATACTTCAATCCCAAATCAATGCCTACAAAGTTCCCTGTATAGTTTCCCGCTTCTTTACGATTAACATCAAAACAGAATTGAGCATAATAACCATCAGCTCGTCTAACCACTCTCACCCGATTAATTTTTAGCCTAAATAAGTCCTCTCTGGTTTCATGATTACAGAATAGAGAGAACGTACCTGCTTGAAAACCATCGGTGAAATTAATCGTTAAACAATCCTCTGATAGCTTCCAGCCCGTAGTTTTATACTCAACTGTTCGCGCAGCGTCGGCAAAGCCGTTGCGAGAATGCTTTTTGAACTGAGGATAACCTTTCTTTTTGGATCCCTCTCTACAGCGACGATAGAAGCTAGAGATTGAATTCCAAGCCCTCTGTGCCGATGCCTGACGCGCCATTGAGTTCAACTTTTTGGCAAAAGGATATGCGCGTGCCAGTTCTTTACACAGCTCAGACAGACGAGCCTTATTTACATCCGGCTCGTCGCGCCATAATCTAACTGCTTTGTTTCTAATGAATTGAGCAGTTCTTATGGCTGAGTCTATTGCTTGGTATTGTGCCTTAGACCCGTTTAAAAGCTTGGCTTCTCTGACTATCATCAGCCTATTTTACAACAAACAAATGCGGATCACCAAAAGTTCTGGATTCTTTTTTTTGTGGGTCGCAATTCATGAGGGGCTGTGTGCGGAATTTAGTTCAGCACCTTGAAAGCCCCGTCCCAACACCAAACTAGCGTTATGGTGTGAGCCTTATTGCTCCATTTAGGTAAGTAAGCCTTACGACATTCTCACCGTAGCACGGGTCAAAACGGTTTAAGGGTTAGGGCTTGTTCGCGTAGCGTGGCCTTTTGGCCAAGGCCAAGGCCAAGGTTGTTCGCCCAAGGCGATTCGGTTTACGGTAGGTTAAAGGGTGAAGGGGTGAGAAGCTACTTTTCACCCCTTCAGGTCAACATCGACCGTGAGGGATCAATTACGAGTGGCACAGCGGCAAAAACAACGTATCTTCTATTTCTTTGCGCACCGTCAGACTCAGCTGACAATTACTATTGAGGCACTCTACTAGCAAGTGATTAGCACGACTATACTGCTCTAACCAATCTTGGGATGTCTTGCTCAAATCCCATTGGTGACCCATATTACGATGCTCAATCATCAAAGCCCTTAATTGTGATAACCATTCCGGACCATGACTTTGCCACCATTGTTGAATACTATCTCGGTCGTCATCATCTAGGTCAGGTAGCTGATTTTTAAGCTTCTCTAGATAGTCTCCTATAGACTCAATCCCAGTCAGGTGATTCAAGTCAAGGGCAAGGTAAAGAGCACTGAGTCGGTCGTAAACTAGTTCTGGTGTCATAGCTTGGGCAACAGCTAAAGCATGATCTAAAGCTAAATCTAGGGCAAGTTCACTACCCAACTCCCCTCCTAGTCTGTGATCAATAGCCAAAGCTAAGGCTTGATTCCGGGAAAGAGGATGGTTAGGAGGAAGGGCAAGGGTCATGTAAAAGGCACGCACTGCTGCTGGCTTGTAGGGAGTATCGATGTCGAGGGATTTGATCTCGATCCAGTTCAAGAACTTGCTCAAGGTATCATCTAAAGCCATAACGCCTGGTGTCTGTTTGACTGAGTCAAACACCATTTCTGCACAGACTAACCGATTAACCTGTTGCTTGATCAGCAACAATAGCTGATCAGCATCTGGCAACATTTGTGCTGTGAGTAAAAATACTTCCCGCCAACGTTTCTCCTGTAGGTGTTCGACTAGCTGTAACAAAGACATCCCATTGCCGATCACAATCGCTCTGGCGGTAAAATACTCTTGAAATGTCAGATGAGAGAATGAGTAAATTCGTCGTGCCCGCTCTACCAATAGTCCATGCTGCACCTCGATAGATTTGAGTACTGCTAAGCTATCTAATTCTAAAGCTGCCTGGTTGCTTTGAGTTGCTGGTAATTTCCGTAAATAATCAGCAATTAATTGTTGCAGCCGAATTTCTTCAAAGAAATACTCCCCTTGCTCAAAGGTGATAACTGCTAATTGAGAAAGTAATTCTAGCTTGTGGGGCAAGGATAAATTACGATAAATATCATCTCGCTTAACACCCCGGGCTTCATCCCAGCGAATCAGTAGTAAGTCTAGTCCTTGCTGGTAAAGATCAGAGCGTTTAACAGGAAAGTCAGCTTTGGTTTGAAACACCAGACAGGCTAGATTCAGCAAGACTGGTGTTGTTGCTAGTTCTCTAATTTGCTGATTTTCTGGCAGCTTCATCTGCTCGATAAACAGAGATGCTTTCTCCAAACCTGATTCTGGGTCATTCCTTGCTATCGCCACAAACCACTTTTTAGCAAAGTGTTGAATTTGTGCTGGTTTGAAGTCAGCAATCTCAACCTCAGTAAATCCCCGAAATCGATACTGTTGAGCTGCAATACGACATGTGATGATCAGCTGATTTTTGTAATACTTTTCTGAAATCTTGCGGATTTGTTGAATAACTTGATTACTGGCAGTTTCCGGGACTTCATCCAAGCCATCCATTAAGATCAAGCCTCTGCCATAGCTGAGGATAGTTTCAATATCTTGTTCTGAAATACCACAACTTTGGAACTCTTGATTAATGTAGTTAAATAGGCTGAAACTACATTCGATCATAGCATCCTCGGCAAAGTTTTTCAATCGAATCAAAATCGGAACCCGATCCGATTGAAAATTTCCTTGATTGCACTGAATAGCCAGATATTGCAAAAAGGTGGTTTTCCCAGAGCCAGGTTTACCTAGCACCATCATTTTAGGATAGCGTTCTACCGCTTGCACTCCTGGTATGCTTTCCCGGCGCACTTTGCCTATACCCAAGCGGTCAAATTCCTCCGGTGGGAAGCCTTGCAAATCCTCAATTTCCAACCATCGTTGACTAGTGATTTCTTCGAGAATATTCACATCTACGTAGATGTGATCTAAACTCACCGGTCGAGCAATATCTAATAGGCGCAGAGTGCCACACTGATTTTGAATTTTGTCATGGTAGTGCGATCGCACTTTGGTGACGATGGCATCAACTCTACTTTTGTCCTCAGCTGCTTTCTGTTCTGCATCTATCTGAGCATCTTCTGGTATAGCGACAATCTCTTCCATCTCCAAATCCAGATGAAAGCAGATTTCGCTAAAAACGCGGCGGTCAACGGGTTTACCGGCAAAAAACTTCCAAATCGGTTGGCGAGTTTCTATGCCGATTTCACCCGCAAAATATTCTTGTGTCCATCCCTTGCGTTCAAAAGCCTGTTTGGCTTTTCTGATGCCGTCTGGAGATGCCTGGAGAGATCGCTTTGCCATAGCTCAAGCTTAATTTACTGAAAAATCTTTCGACACTCACCTATAGATTTCCCGAAAAATAGGTCAAGAGCCACAACGAACGGATCACAATGGGAAATTTTTGATCAGAGGGGGTGATGGGGTGATGGGGTGATGGGGTGATGACGTGATCAGGTGATGGGGTCAGAAGTATATAGAAATCCTCAATCATTTGTGAAAAAGAACCCATGGTGAGATTCTTACTTCTCTTCCTCCACTTCCGGTCTCAGACCCCTCTCCCCCTCTTCTGGTGTTTCACAACTCAAATCGGATTGCTATAGCAGAAGTCAGAAGTCATTTGTCAGAAGTCATTTGTCAGAAGTCAAACTCTTGCGCTTCTTGATGCAGTCGCTCATGGGGGAAACCCCCAAGACCGCGCTGCATCGCTTACAAAGGGTGTGAGACTTTTGTCATGTCCTAACTGCCCTGGCGACTGCTATATATTTTATTCTATCCCACTCTCCCAGTCCGACCGTTGGTTGTTCTCGGACAAAAGATGATGTTAAACGTCAGGCAAGAAGATATCGATTTTGCCTGCAAGCCTTTTCCCTTTTCACCCTCTTCCATTTCTGGTGAGTGATTGGTATACATCAACTCAAACACAACAAAAACGCAATCGCAAACATCCAAACTTCATCCTTAAACTATAGCATCAATTCAGTAATTTTTCGTACACTTTAGGCGTTCGGTGAAGAGGACTGTGAACCATGAATAACCCTAGGATAACGACCGCCATTGATTACTGAATTGGGATCCTAGTAAGCCTTATTTCTATATCTCAATCAACTTAACTATACTTATGAACCATCGTTATTGGAGAACCTTTATCGAAGCAGCTGCTCTCACTACCTGCCTGATGTTTGTCAATGGGATTCCCCCAATGACTGAAAATTTTATCTCTGGAACCCTGATAAATAATAAGTTTTTCCAGAATTATAAGGATGGGGTTAAGGAAGTAGTCGCTCAACAATCTACTTACCCGTTGAATATTTCATCACTATCATTCTTAGGGAGCGTAGATAGTTTACCTGAAACCTTATGGCATGTCAAGTTTAACCAATTAACAGCATCAACGGTTAGCGGGGAATATTTCATTGATTCTGCCTTCAGCTTAGGAAGTTTTCAATGATGCTATTCATAGGTTTATTAGACTATAAATAGATAATCAGGAGTTAAAATGTTACAAGTGTGTCTACAGCAATCCTGGCCCCAGGATAAACCAATTAGCAAAATTATATTTCCAGCAATTTTACCAAGCAGCTTGGGAAATTTTGCCACCTTATGCTTGATGTTATCTCCAGAAGAAATTCAGTATTATCTATTCAGCAAGCCCCACAGTCAATTTGTCTTCATCAATTCGCCTCATCCGATGCTACTATGGGTTACTGTACTTCAGTCTAAAGCACAGGACTCTCGGTTACTCCCTTGTTATCTAGACTTGAAAACCTCGAAAGTTCAGACCATTACTCGTTGCTTAGCAGATAAAGGCTTCTATCGACTACTTTTGTTTTCCACTGAAGAACCACAACGCTGTAACCAGGTAATGACCGTAACGCTTAAACCCCAACAATGCCAAATGTTACAAGAGTCGGCTAATACTGGTCAAACCTCACAACCTATAGCTCAACCCATAGTCAGCAGACGCATACTAAAGCTCAAATTTGAACAACTAAAATCCCAACTGTTGAATAAATGGGATGCTCTGGACAGGTTTAATTACCCAACCCAGCCAGAACTTGCTCATTCCATTTCCTAGTTCCTAGCTTTTTATAACCTTAGGTAGTATTATATCATTGCTAGTATGATATAATTTACCGTTGAATACTTATCATTGTGGCCAGCTGGCTGATTAGTCATTAGTTATTCGGTACATATGACAAATAACAAACTAATTATCGAGATTTTCCTAATTGTTCACAATTGGCAAAAACTCCTTTCTCTGTGATGAATATTCCCAGGCAATTCCGTCTGGATCTTTACTTTGACTCCATTGTGAAAAGTCGGCATCAGATTTACGTTTACCAACTGTGCTGGCATGAACATTCAGTCGCTTGGCTAATTCGGCTTGGATCAGAGGTTGATAAACTTTCTTATCCTGCTTCTTTTTGACCCGGTTTTTTTGATCACCTGAAGCGTCAGCAGTCAAGGCAGCTAGTTTAGAGGCAACAGATTCTTGTGATCGTGGATTTTCTTGCAGTTTTGGGATGTCATTGCTAGAGAACTCATCTTGTTGGAGCTGTAGTTCCAAAGACGGGGTTGCTTGACTGGTGTTGGATTCACTCTCAGGCTCGAAGGAGGATTCACTTTCAGGGTCGAAGGAGGGTTCACTCTGATCAAAGATACTACCGAGAGCGCTAGCAGTCAGAAAGTAATAAACAGTGCCAATGTCATCATAGGTTTTACTCTGAGCTCCAAACTCCTCTGCCTTTTTGTCTAAATACTGTTTGGCTGCAGTTCCAGAAATATCCGCCTTGATCGACAAGTCCATGGGTGTCAGACAGCCTTGGTTATCTTTAATCAGTTGATTGAAGAAGGGATTAACTTTCCGAGTCCACTTCTGCCATTGATATTGCTGCCAAAGCCTGATGATGATAATCAAGATTAGCATTGCCAGTACGATCGGCCATGCCTTTAGCAACAGAACCATCACCAATGCGAAGGGGATGATTAGAATGAGAATTCCAGTGGCACTGCTATCGATTACTTTTCCAGTCATCTGACTTTACGGGGTAGGGAAACCGCGTCTGTCTTGGTGCGCGTTCCCATGGCGAGGGAACCTCGCCGGGGTCGCACCGCTTTTTAAAGCGCGGAGGAACTACGAAACCAGCGGTTTTAACCGCCGTCAAAGAACCTCATCCCTCGCTCAAGTGCTTGGGAGGGGGTATAGTTAATAGTTTATTCGTTTACGAGGCATTGAGGGGCTATCCACTCAAGTCGGGACTGTGGATGATTAGTAATTGGTAAACATTTCTACTATTACCGATTACCGATTAGCCGTAAGAGTCACGACTTCTTGCTACTAGTCCTAGTCAACTCAGGTTAGTCAGGGCAAGACGTTTAAACATCGCCACCCTTGCCTTGGTTGCTAAGGTATCATCCAGTGGTTCTAAGGACACTGGTATATCATACTTTTGCTTGAGGGCAGTTTGGATCAGCCAATCAGCAAGAAAGGGGTTTTTCGGTAACAGCGGACCGTGGGAGTAGGTTGCGATCGCATTTCGATAAAATGCTCCTTCTGTGCCATCTTCCCCATTGTTACCATATCCTTTGACCACTTGAGCTAGGGGTTCGACATTACCTAAATAGGTACGACCACCGTGATTTTCAAAGCCAATCACTACTGGATTTTTCCCCAGCATAGCCTTTAAGTCTTGGGCTAGGGGTGATGCAGTAATCTCAAATACCACATTACCAATGCAACGGCGAGCATCTACGCCAGGATGCTTGCTGACCAAATCCAGCAACCCTAATCCCTGAATCCGCTTACCTAGAGCGGGTTCATAGTAGTTACCTAGCAATTGAGGTGAGCCACAGGTAAATACTCCCGGTACACCTGCTTCAATTTTTTCTTGTAGGGCATTGGCTTTGCTACCTTGTAAGTCTCGCATAACAATTTCTTGCTGTCTATCTTGAGCACCACCACCCATGAAGATATCCACTTTATAGAATTGCTCAGCAGGGGTTTGCTGATCCAGGGGGATTAGATTGACTCTAATGCCTCGCCACTGGGTTCGTTGTTGTAAGCAGATGACATTACCACGATCACCGTAGGTACTCATTAGGGTAGGGTAAAGCCAGCCTATAGTTAATTCTAGTTGTTCGGAATTCATCTTGGGTTGAAGGTGATTTGGTTGTTGGCCTTTGGGGTCCCTGGTCGGGTAGGTTGAACGCGATGGACGGAGTCCCGCAATCGAGCGATCGCGTGGCCTTTTGGCCAAGGTCAGAAGGTTGTTCGCAAAGCGTGACCGAAGGTCAAGGTTTTTCTATGGATAAGTTACGCTAATTTCTTGGAATCACAAAACTTTGACAACTATATAGTCCATTTATACTGTCTGCTGAGCAGTTATAGGAGAAGCTGATCTAAGCCTTTGCTTCCCACCATCGCACTCCAGATTAGGAAATGCTAGAGAGCTGGTCAAGTAATAGAAGTTGACAAAATTAGCAATAGCTAGACCAAGCACTTGTACAGGATATTTCTATCACCTGACCACCCCATTATCCCATTATCCCATTACCCCATCATCAATTTACTTAGTTTTCTGATGACTTAACCGATGCTGTAGGAGACTACAATGAAATTTGTGGTTTGCTGCCTATGGATAAATCAATGCTGCAAGCAATCTCTCATCTAACCCTAGGGTTCCAATTTGCAAGTCCCGGGCCAATAATCGTTGAACTCGGACCGGTAACAATCCGCTGGTACGGACTATTGATTGCCTCAGCAGTGTTAATTGGAGTTAGCCTTTCCCAATACCTAGCCAAGAGTCGTAACGTTAACCCAGATTTGTTGGGCGACTTGGCTATCTGGCTGGTGATTTCTGCGATTCCTGGAGCCAGACTTTACTATGTCTTGTTTCAGTGGAAACAATACGCCCAGCGTCCAGACCAAATTATTGCGATTTGGAATGGTGGGATTGCCATTCATGGCGCTATCTTGGGTGGTATCTTAGCTGCAATAATTTTTGCCCGCCTCAATAAACTGTCTGTCTGGCTGTTAGTTGATCTAGTAGTTCCTTCCCTGATATTAGGTCAAGCCATCGGACGTTGGGGTAATTTCTTTAATTCCGAAGCCTTTGGGGCTCCCACGGATTTGCCTTGGAAATTGTATATTCCACTAGGACAGCGTCCCCTAAGCTTTAATAATTTTGACTATTTCCATCCGACTTTTCTGTATGAGTCTGTGTGGAACTTATTGGTCTTTGGGTTACTGATGACTCTGTTCTTTCGGGATTTACGCCGCAAACCCCATCTGAAGGTAGGGACGATGGCTCTAGTTTATATGGTCGCCTATAGTACTGGTCGCTTCTGGATTGAGGCATTGCGGATGGATAGTCTGATGCTCGGTCCATTACGCATTGCTCAAGTGGTCAGTTTAGTTGCGATCGCATTGGGAGTTGCTGGTTTAGGGTGGCTGTATTGGATCGGTCGGTCTTTGCCAGATGTTGTTCCAGTCGATAATCAGCAGTGGGATACGGTATCTAAATAAAAAAAGCCCCAGAGTTTATCTCTAGGACTTTACCAGGGTGCATCTACCACTTTCTTTTTACTGGGTAGATCAGGTTAATCCGGATAATTTGGGAATATAGCAATCTGTTATTAGTTGTGATAGTTGGAAGATGGGGCAACGGATCGTTCAAGGGGATGTAACCGATAGGTGAGTGTCTGGTAGTTGACCCAAGATACTTGCAGGTAAAGGGTAAAGGGTAAAGGGTAAAAGGTCGGGATTAATCACAAATACCAATTCCCCTTTACCAAATACCAATTACTCAACCTTGACAATATTAATGTTCTCGTAAATTATAGGAAACCTCAAATTCCAGAAGTTTCTCCAACTTTTCTAGCTTCTTCAAGCCAGCTATCAAACAACTTTTGATTCTTTTTAATCCATTCTTGGCTATGGCGACGGATATCTGCTGGGCTATCTTCCCCCTTTTTGGCCCGTAAGCTTTCAGCATTAAGCTCCTCAATCGGCATCTTAAATCGCTCAAACAAGTCTCTGGCTGCTGGGTTAGTTGCTAGGAATTTTTTGTTTGCCACAAAGCGGATCTGATCCACCGCGAATCCGAGATTTTTACCATCGATTGAAGTATGTTTTTCTGTCAACCCTTTCTGGGCTTCTGGTAGATTGGTTTGGGCAACTTCTAGCCAAACCACATCCTCACCTGGTTTTAATACCGTAGCCAGCCACAGAGGAGTCCAAGTGTAGTATAGGACTGGTTTTCCTTGTTTGTAGCGAGCAATGCTATTCGCAATTAGGACGCTATATTCTCCTTGGTCGTGTTCGACAGTATCCCTGAGCCCATAAGCATCTAAGTGATGCTCAATAACTAACTCACATCCCCAACCGGGAATACAACCGGCTAAATTTGCCTTACCATCTCCATCGGAGTCAAAGAGTTTGGCAATTTTAGGGTCTTTGAGTTGCTCTAAATTGGTGATCTTGTATTTTTCAGCAGTTTTTTTATCAATCTGATACCCTTGCAACAGATCAGAAACAATAACCCCAACTCGCTCTAATTTCTTGTCGCCACCATTTTTTTCAAAGAATTCTGTGTGCAACTTTTCCCAGTGGTTAGCGGTAAAATCGAGGTCGTTATTACCCAAAGCGATGTGGCTGGTAGTTGGCTGGAGTTGTTTGGGTTTTTCAATCTCGTAACCGAGCTTTTCCAGAGCCGTGTTAACGATGTGTGTCATGAATTGTGAATCGGCTAGATAACCATAGGTAGAGCGTACTTTCACCCCTTTCCCAGGTAGGGCTATTTCTGATGAGGTTAATTCGGTTGTAGCTTGGGGAATTTGTTGCGAGCTGATGAAACCCACAAGCAATGCCACTAAAACCATTGCAGCAACAGTAGTAGTCCCAGTCCGTGGTTTACTGGTTAACCTCAAACGCACAAAACCAATGGGTCCTCGCTCTAGCCAAGGGATTTGGTTGTTGCCTTGACTCACCACTTGAGTGATCCGGTCGAGCATCACCGCAATCAGAACGATGCTTAATCCTCCCACAGCAGCCAGTCCGACATTCACCCGACCGAGACCTTGTAAGACCATCTGTCCCAATCCCCCGACACCAATCATAGAAGTCACTACCGACATCGATAGTGCTAATAGGATCGCTTGGTTGACTCCAGCTAGGATAGTTGGCATTGCTAGGGGAATTTGCACTTCCCAAAGCATTTGTCTTGGGGTTGAGCCAAATGCGATCGCAGCTTCGACAACTTCTGTAGATACTTGTCGGATGCCTAGGTTGGTCAGGCGAATCAAGGGGGGAACAGCAAAGACTAAAGTAGCGATTACTCCAGGGACTGCACCAATGCCAAACAGCATTACCACTGGGACAAGATAGACGAATGACGGGAGGGTTTGCATGGCATCAAGCAGGGGTCGCAGGAATTTCTCGACGCGATCGCTACTAGCACAGGCAATGCCAAGGGAAATGCCAATGAGCACGCAAAAGACTACGGCTGTTACCACTAGCGCCAGGGTAGTCATTGCTTGTTCCCAAGCTCCAAAAAAACCAATCAAGGTCAAGGCAAAAAGGCTATAAATAGCAATTTTTCCCCCAGCAATTTGCCATACTATCAAAGCCAGAATAATCAGAAAAATTAGGGGAGGAATGGATAGGAACAGCGATTGTATCCCTTCCAGAGTCCAGGTAATGGGCAAGCTAATTGCTTGAAAAAAGGGACGGAAGTTGTCAACTAGGAAATTAACTACTGCGGTAATCCACTCGTCAAGGGGTAAGGTATAAAGCTCAAAGGGATTCAAGATAATATCTAGACCGACTTGGCTTGTTGCGATATTATTAAGGGATAGAATTAAATAATTGAACACAATACTATTCAAAGCAACACTCTTCTAGTATAGATTGTCAATTTATCTAGATATTTCGTTTTTAAGCATTCAGCTATCAGCTATCAGCTAAAGGCCAAAGGCCACGCTACTTGAGGTGCTATCAGCTGTTGTCTTGGACAAGCTTTTGAGGTTTGCCAATACTAGCGATAAGATCAGACTGTTCGACCATTCCTTTGAATGTACCGTCAGTATCGACTACAGCAACAGGAAGTCCGTCTCGGTAGAGGTGAAATATATCTTCTAGGTGGGTTGAAGGGTTGACTGTGGGGAAGTCCGTTTCCATCACTTCAGTAATGTCTTCGCTTCCTTTTTGGAGGACTGCTTCGAGCCATTGTTTCTTGACAATTCCAACAGGTTTGCTGTGTTCATCGACAACATAGATTTGTTGGAGGTGATGGTCTATCATTTGTTCCAGTCCAGCTCTAGCAGAGTTTTCTTTAAGAACTAAGGCAGGGGTTTGACGAGCAATTGACCCAGTTTTTAGGACTTGGGCGCGGTTAACATCTTGGATGAATGCACGGATGTAGTCGTCAGCTGGTTGGTTAATCAGTTCTTCTGGTGTGCCAATTTGGACAATATAACCGTCTTTCATCACCGCTATGTGATCGCCCATCTTGAGGGCTTCTTGAATATCATGGCTGATAAATACAATGGTTTTGTGCAGTTCTGTCTGAAGTCGCAGTAATTCATCCTGCATGTCCCGCCGAATCAGGGGGTCGAGGGCGCTGAATGCCTCATCCATAAGTAAAATCTCGGCATCTGTGGCTAAGGCGCGGGCTAAACCCACCCGTTGACGCATCCCACCACTCAGAGAAGAAGGTAAATAATCGGCCCATTGGGATAAACCTACCACTTCTAAGGTTTCCAGAGCTTTTTTGCGGCGTTTGGCTTGATCTATCCCCCGAACCTTGAGACCATACCCGACATTTTCTGCAACTGTTTTGTGGGGAAATAATCCAAATCGCTGAAACACCATTGATACCTTGCTCTGGCGAATCTCTCGCATCCGCTTCTCATCAACATGGGCAATGTCTTCATCATCGATATAGATATTGCCGCTGGTGGGATTAATTAAGCGGTTAATACAGCGAGCTAGGGTGGATTTCCCGGAACCGGATAACCCCATTACCACGAACAATTCTCCTTTATTAACGGTCAGAGAGACATCGGCAATGCCTAAGACTTGACCGGTTTTTTCTAAGATAGAATCCCTACTCCCACCTTGGCGAAACAGTTTGAGGGCAGCTTGGGGTTTCTCTCCATAAATTTTAATCAGATGTTCAATACGAATTTTGGGGTTTGAATTAATAGTAGTCATTAGTTATTTTGGAAAAGGGTAAAAAGATAAAATTATAAAAGGTGATTCGGAAAAACCCCTAGTTTATAACAGTTACTCAGTCTGCTTTGCACTGATGCACTCAGCACTTTTTATGGCCATTCACCTTAAATTTAATCTGGGTCAATCCCTGCCTGTCGCAGTCGTTCTGCTAATTTTTCAGCTCGTTGTTCAGCTACTTCAGCTCGTTGCTCAGCTGCTTCTTCTGGTAAGGGAACTAGATTCCCATCCCGGTCATAAAAGCGCAGCCATACTGCTGAGGTTTCCTCAATGGTTCCAGACCATTGTCCCAACCACAAGCCTAAGGGCTGACACCATAGCCACCCTTGTTCATTTGGGGTTAGCTCCTGGTAGCCATTGTCTATATCTAAATACCATCCTTGCAATGAATCTGGGTCAAAGGGTTGGTAGACAAAATAATTTGGAGTGCGGAAGGTCTGGCAGTAGATGCTCTTCTTTTTACCTGTATCAACTTGCTTTGTGGAGGGGGACATCAGCTCGATGATCACATCTGGGTAGCGACCCTGTTCTTCCCATACTACCCAGCCAAGACGTTCTCGGCTACCGTCTACATTCAAGACTACAAAGAAATCTGGCCCGCGAAAGTCCTGGTTTCGTGCTTGTTCACTACTGAAGTAAACAAACATATTGCCCCCAACAAAGTAATCGTCTCGGTCAGCTAAAGCAACGCGCAGTGAACGGATGAGGGCGTTCATGGCTATGCGGTGGCGGTCACTCTCCAAAGGTTCTCCATCATCAAAGATTAAATCCGTTGGTGGCATGGGGGGCTCCCAATCCATACTATCGGTTGCAGTTGGCGATACTGCTTCGGTCTTGGTTATGCTGTTGACACTCCCCGTCCTACAAGGACGAGGATTCTTTCTTCCCAGGGATTCCAATGAACTTGCCCTCAGAAAGCATCTTGACCGTGTGCCCCACGGCTGCAAGTCCGCGTATAGCGATTATTTGAGCAGCTGCCACATCTCTGTCGGTTGTGTAGCCACAATGTTCGCAATGATGTATGCGCTCAGCTAAGGTCTTTTTGCCAGTTTCAGTTAAACAATTGGGACAAATTTGGCTAGTCTTTTTAGAATCTACTTTTTGAAAATAGACACCACGATGGGCGCAACACTGCTCTAATATCTTAAAAAACTGTCCCCATCCCGCATCTAGACAGTGCTTTCCTAGCATTCCCTTAGCCAATCCTTTGAGATTTAGATCTTCAACAAAGATCATCCCAGCCCAATCGCAAAGATTATGAGCTAATTTCCAGTAATAATTTTTTCTAATGTTAACGATTCGTTCGTGTAGCTTGCTGACTTTTGCTTGTGCCTTACAACGGTTGCTACTTCCTTTACGCTTTCTGCTTACCCTCTTTTGCAGCAATTTAAGCTTGCGTTCGAGACCCTTGAAAGGACGTGGATTAGGAAATAACCTCCCGTTACTAACAGCAGCAAAATGTGAAATTCCCACATCAATGCCCAAGGGTTCCCCATGAGGCATAATCTGAGGAACATCAACATCCCATTGCAAAGTCAACATCACATACCAGCCAGTAGCACGTCTGACCACTCTGGCTTGTTTAACTACAGCATCAGAAGGTATTTCCCGTGATTGCCGCATCTTTACCCAGCCAATTTTGGGCAATTTAATTTTTCCAGATTCAACTGGTTTGACTCCTAGTTGTGGAAAAACAAAAGATCGCATTTGTCCCTGCTTCTTAAAGCGAGGAAAGCCATGACCTTGTTCCCACATACTAACAAAAGCTTTTTCTAGCCTTTTGAGCGTTTGTTGTAAGACATGAACTTGAACAGCTCTAAGCTCTTCAATAGCTTTTCTGGCAGCGGTTAACCCACGGCATTGACTGGCATAAGTAGGACGGGTTTGCTCTGCTGGAATGATGTATTCACTACGAACAGAGCAAGCATTAACCTGACAACTACGAGATTTATACCAATCCTTCCTTTCTGCTAGTGCATAGTTATAGACTTTGCGACACTGTTCAAGCCAGTTTTCAAACAAAGATACTTGCTTAGCGGTAGGTTTTAATTTGAACTCGTAGGTTAGATTGAACACTTTACTTGCCTCCTTAATTCAAGGATATCACATTCTTGAATTAACGCCCATCCTTAATTCAAACATAAAATCTTTTTAAAGCCGCCCTAAAAGGGCGGGGCTTGAAACCCAATATTTTTGGTCATTTTGTCAACTTCTATGGCTTGCTCCAACACCATGATAGTCCAAGATAGTTTGATGGCTGGCTCATGGGTTCGCGTAGCGGCTCGTACCGAGCATCGCGTAGCGTGACCGTAGGTAAATCCCATTTACTATGATGCTCTAATCATTGTCAGTGCTAGGGTTTTGAGCATAAACCATTAACCCTCAAGCTTTGTCATCGAATAATAATCAACCAATGCTCTAGAAATTAAACTGGGTTCGGAGCAGTCCAACCCCAATGGTGTCATTTTCATCATTGTGTTCTGGATCGATAATCACCAAAACACCAGGAGTGATAAAGATTCTATCAGTCAGTGGGTAGCGATAAGACAGTTCAAGATGGTATGATACATCGCGATCGCGACGACCAGCAACATCATTACTAGCTAGTCTTGGAGGCATGCCAACAATGAGATTCAACTGGCTGCCTAGTTTTCCGATGTCTGGGAAAGCGGCGGTAACTGCCCAGCTCCAAATATCTGCTTCTGATCCGCTTGACACATCGAAACCATTGTTATTGTTAATGCTTGAGGATTCTGCGATCGCATTGCTATAACCAACCCAACCGCCTAGGGTAAAGCGATCGCTAAATCGATAGCTAGTGGATACACCCAAGCTATTTGATGAGGTGGCTGTATTTGAGCCAAAGGGAGATTGAGCGAATTGGCTACCGAGAAACGATGCAGTATTGGCTGTTTGAGGAGAGTAGTACCGGACATAGGTCAAGGCCATACCAAAACGATCAGAGGGAGTAAGGGTCACCTGAGCCAAAGCACCAAAGGCACCATTGAACAGTCCAAAGTCTGAATTAGAGGCAGAACCAGTGTAATAGGCTGCTCCAGTAGCAATCAGGTCATTGAATTGATAGTAGATTCCAGCACCAGCACCAAAACCCAAGTCGTAGATGTAATTATTGAATCCAAAACTGGAAATGGAAAATGCTGGATTGAGGGCGGGAATCAAAGCAGTTGCTCCCTGACCTGCTGCTGCTATAGATACCAGACCTTTATTACCTAGGGGAAACCGATAGAACAGCTGGTTTAATTTAACATCATTGCCGGTATTAGTGGCAAAACCAAACTTGGTCATGGCTGTACCGGTGAAACCAGTGCTAAAATTACTGGTATTCCCTGCCCGAAGTCTAGTGCGCAAAAGGTCTCGACCGGTGAAACTGGTGTCGAAGTTGAGAATTGCCCGGCCTCCCAACAGAGTATTAGTATCATCAAAATCTTCTGTTGGGCTTTGACCAGAAGGAACTGCTTTTTTCCCGCCAAAGCCAGTAGCTAGAGCAATATCTACACTCCCACGCAATATAGTAGTAGTCGAGAACTGATGGTCTTCTAGGAAAGTCACTCGCCCTTCCAAGTTATCGACCCGAGCCTGTACAGTAGCTAATTCACCACTGAACTCTTCTTGTAGCCTTTGCATTGCTGCTAAATCAGCTTCGGTTACCAAGTTGGCTGTTTTACCAATAATCATGGCATTCACCCGATTTAGGCAAAAATTCAAGCCAAAAGCAAACTCGTAGCGAGTCAGGGCACGGTTACCGCGATAGGTGTCATCCTCGTAACCAGTCAGGCATCTATAGCGCTTCAACAAAGACTGTAGTGCTTCGTAAGCCCAATCCGTAGGTTGGACATCAGACAGTTCATAAACTGGTGTTACCCGCTCCATTGGTCCATTACTCAACGGGTCTGTCACACCTAAGTTTTGGGATATATCTAAACTATTATCTGGACTATTATCTAGACTATTGGAGTTAGTCTGGGTAGATGGCATGTCTAATAGTTTAGAAATCGGTGCTACCTGACCCATAGACGGATTACTCACAGTGTCTGCCATCTCTAGGTCTGGCGGTGACTCCAGACTAGTCAAGCTAGCTGTCGATATCCCATAATTAGGAATAGACGTAGTAGTCTTAAACTCCAGTTCATCGTGGAATTGGTCGGTTAACTGAGGAGTTTTTGGGGGAGTTTTTAAGTACTCTCGCGCTATATATTTCGGTCTGGGATTAAGATCTGACCTATCTGGTGATGGTTTAGGGTCTATGGCAGTCAAGGTTTCTGGTTCGCTATCAGCCATAGCGGGGGTAATGGTTACCAAATGGACACCAAGTACTATCGGTGTCAGTGGTAATCCACCGCAAAATTTTTTCACAACTCTCCTCACACAACAAAAATAAAAGGTATAGCGCTACGCGCAATGGCATTGGCAAGAGGCAAAAGGCAAAAGTTAACTACAAGAGCTTTTCAGCTTTTATTTATGTCAAACACCTTAATGCGTAGTGCTATAAAAGCTCGAAGGCTATACCACACCGATAACAGCGATACACCGATACCAAAGTACTTTTGACTTTTGTCCTTCTATGGAACAACCCTGATGTTGTTATTCACAGCTTCGATGGCTCGGTTAGCAACATCTTCGGGTATCCGAGTGTACTGTAGATCTTCGTTCAAGTCTTGACCTTCAGTCAGAATCCAATTTATCAGGTCTTTAACCCCTTGGGCTAGTTCTGGTTTAGGATACTTTTCGTAGAGAAACAGCCAAGTTATACCTACAATTGGATAACCCTGTTCTGGGTCATCTATATTTTCGATGGTGAAGTCATCATTGAACTGCACATTGCCTAGGGCTTTATTCGCTTGATCAACGGTAGGCTTGACGTAGCGACCTGCTCGGTTTTCCAGCCTGGCCATTGGTAGGTTAAGCTGTTTAGCATAGCTCGCCGGTACATAGCCAATGGCACCGTCAATTCGCCTAACTTCGCTAGCTACTGCTGCATTTCCCGGAACACTAGAGAAGACCTTAAAGCCCCAATTAGGTCTTTTACTTGCTCGGATTCTGCCATTAGTAATTTCGTTCAAATATTTAGTAAAAATAAAGCTAGTGCCGCTACTGCCTGAGTGGACAACTACTTGGATTTTCCGGTTTGGCAGGCGGGAGTTAACCTGCTTCCAATTAGAAATCTGACCTGAAAAAATTTTACCGAGAGTGTCTCGGGATAGCTTAACATCGGTGGTTATTCCTTGAAGATTATAAACGACAGCCAAAGACCCCCCAGCAGTTGGCACCATCAACAAACCCCGTTTCATTGAGTTTCTCTCTACAGGAGTTGGAATCACATTGCTCGCTCCGAAGTCAACGGACTGATTGAGAAATCGTCTAATCCCACCACCACTGCCAATGGCACTGTATTTGAACTTTACATCTGTTTGTTCTTTTTGTTTTTCTTCTTGGTATTCTCTAAAGTAACGGCGATAAAGGGGTTCAGGAAATGTAGCTCCCGCGCCAGTGAAGGATTGAGCGATCGCACCACTGATAGAACCAAAGCCAACGGTTAGGGTTACTGCTGTTGCTGTTAAAACCTTTTGCCAAAAAAATTGATAGCCAATCATTAATGTATCCTTAATTTATTCGTAAGTATTCAGCCGTCAGCCGTTGGCCTTTGGCCACGCTACTTGAGGTGCCGTCAGCCGTCAGCCGTGAACTTATTTTATTAAAAAGCACCTCGATTAGCACCATCTGTAGCGCATAAAATGTTGGCCTAGCCTGATCTACGGCCAATAGCTGATAGCTGTTCGCGTAGCGTGCGCGTAGCGCTTAAGCTGATAGCTGATAGCTGATAGCTTACATTTATTCTAGTCTTACAATTGTCAGTATTCTTAATCCTAGAGATTACGCGATCGCGTTAATCATCATATAATTTATATGACGACCATTTAAAGTCTAAAGTTTCGCCAATTTTACTGGCGTTATCAGTGGGCAATCAAGTGGGCAATCAAGTGGGTAATCAAATTTCTTTCATCAGAGACTGTACCAGAAAACTCCAAGCCAAGTTTAATGCTATTTTACAAGAAAGCAAACTTTTTTTTGGTGTGACATGGAGATGAGTTTACTGCGAAAATTTAGCTTGACACTGGTTTCATTCCTTGCACTTAGTCTCCCAGCTGGCAAGGGATTTGCCCAAAGCTTTGGGGGGATATATCAGGAGATTTCTATCTCTGAAGTGCCAGCTCCTGCTATCACTGCGGCCACTGTTGCTGCTGGTGTCTCACCCACGGATGCAGCAATCGAGATTGGGGCTGATGGCAAGCTAATCTATGGACTGAGTGGTCAGAACTCCCAGGGTAACCGCTTTGAAGTGGATGTCAATGCCATTGGGGAAATTCAGCAGGTTGAAGAAGAAATTGACCAGAGTCAGGTACCCCCACCAGTACTCAAAGGTCTAAGAGTCTGGCTACCTGACTTCCAGCCTACTGTGATTAGGAGGAGCGTCCGGGCCACAGACGTTATATACGAATTCAATGGTAAGGATGTGCAAGGCAACAACCTTCAAATTGAAATGCCCTCTAAGGGTGGCAGGTTGATACTATTTACCTATTGAACCAGGGACTAACTTTACTGTGCTTGGTGTAAACCGGGTGCATCTCATTAAAGCTGTTTGACCCGGTGGCTGGAACGGGCATCTTGGTGGAACGGGCATCTTGGTGGAACGGGCATCTTGGTGGAACGGGCATCTTGGTGGAACGGGCATCTTGGTGGAACGGGCATCTTGGTGGAACGGGCATCTTGGTGGAACGG
>NZ_JAAHHC010000021.1:0-119634 GCF_010672265.1 Moorena sp. SIO3A2 | reverse complement strand
CCCGTGTCGTTAATAAAGTAACCCGTGTATCCGAACGCGCCCCGCGTCGGCGAAAGCCGATAGTGATGGCTGGAGTTGGTAAGAAGCCCACACTGTAATCTTCGATGAGCGTGTGGGAGTATGTCACATAAGGTTTAAGAAACTATGAAGGATGAACTATGAAAAGGGAGTCGGGAGTCGGGAGTCGGGAGTCGGGAGTCGGGAGTCGGGAATCGGCAATCGGCAATCGGCAATCGGCAATCGGCAATCGGCAATCGGCAATCGGGAATAGAGCAGCAGTTGCTAGTGGTGCTTTAGGGACGGGCTCGCCCTCATTTCATCGGTAGCCAGTGTTGGTACAGTAACGGGCAAGATGCCCGTTACACCCACCGAGCCAAACAGCTTTTAGGATATGCACCTATAGTGTTTTTCATACCTATGAGCTACACAGGATGTTTTCCTACTCCCGACTCCCTCGGTGCGCTTTCCGTAGGCGAATTAAATTCGCCACGGGTCGCACCGCTCCCGACTCCCCATCTCCCCATCTCCCCATCTCCCCATCTCCCCACCTCCCCATCTCCCCATCTCCCCATCTCCCCATCTCCCCACACCCGGTCACCCCACACCCCACATACGCTAGTTGAGTCTATTACCTTATATATATATATATGCTTCCCTTCTTCAGAGGTATTTTGCGATCCTCTGTAGGAGCCGCTGCGTGAACGCAAAAGCGAAGGAACGAATATTAGATGAACAACCAATCAGTCAACTTAACAGCTAAGAAGACTAACAGTAAGCTTACGATCCTATTTGATGGGGGGTCTCGTGGGAATCCTGGAATAGCTGGTGCTGCTGCTATTATTAAACAACCAGGAGCTCAAACTATTAGCGTTAGTAAATTTTTCCCTCATGCTACCAACAATGAGGCCGAATATAACGGAGCTATTCTTGGGTTGGAGAAAGCCTTGGAAATCGGTGCTGGGCAGGTAGTCCTAAAAGGAGATTCTCAACTGGTTATCAATCAGCTTAAAGGTACCTGGAGAGTTAAAACACCCCACTTACGACCCTTATGGACAAAAGCTAAGTCACTTCTGAATCAGTTTGACTCTGTTAAATTGGAGTGGATTCCCCGAGCACAGAATTCAGAAGCCGATGCCGCTGCGAATCAGGCTATGGATCAACGCAAAGGGGTTAGCGCTGTAAGAAATAAAGCCACTGGGTTGCCCAAGGTTCAACCTTCTTTACCAAAACTTGCTGACCAGTTCTCTGAGTTGCCCAAGGTTCAACCTGTACCAAAACTTGCTAACCAGATCTCTGAGTTGATTGCGGACGCAAAAAATGCTAAATTTAAAAATTTACTTAAGTTAAAAAGTGGTCGGGATGAGTTTACTAGCAAGCGATTACCCACCCTAAAGGAAATGGTACCTGCTTCTGTTCAAAATGCGATCGCATCGGCTATGGCTGATGCTGATGACTCTACCTTAGCCAAGGTATACCGCTGGTATCTTAGAGGATTACCCGCAGACCTAGCCATTAGAAAAGTCCAGGTCGATTTAGAAGTATCTGAAAAGATTATCGAGCGTCGAAAAAAAAATCAACAAACCCTCTAATTATAACACATGATTATCGCTTTAGCAATCCTAGGTAATTTGTAGTAATAAGGAAAAACTCTGAACAAGCCCTCAGTACTTACTAATTAGTACTAGATTTCTTCTACAAAATGCGACTGGTTCACCATTGGGATGGCGAACGCAACCGTGGCTTTTGCCTGTGATCGATATCATAGGCGGAAAGCAAAAGATCAGTTATTATTGTGGTTACCAGACTCACCTGGCTAGGTGTGGGGTTAAGCTCAAACCTAAAAAAATACTAAAAAGCTATTGTTGAGAGTTCCTGACAGGATACATAAAAGCGTAAGCATATGCGCTACGCGCACGCGTGCGCGTTCAGCGGTCAGCGTTCAGCGGTCAGCGGTCAGCCAAAGGCTTACGCTGCTTGAGGTGCCGTCAGCTTTTTGGCACAGGCCACAAGCGCTGTGATTTCACTCAGATTAAACAAATGGTTACCTGTTTTATTCAAAAGCACCTCAAGTAGCGTGGCACAGGCTTCGACGCATCGGACCTAACCCATAAGCTGATACGCGACACGCTGATAGCTAAAAGCTGATAGCTGATAGCTGACGGCTGAATGCTTACATAAAAGCTATCTATAAGTGCTTCACTACAGCAGTAGAAGCTCAGAGCTAATCCAACAGGAGTTCAAAAAATTGGTTACTAAGAAACGGTGACCCCAAGTAGGGTATTTGGCTAGCTGGTTCTTGCGTAGGCAGAACAAAATGTCTTTCACATGGCCATCTTTGATCAAGCCACTCGTCAAGGGCTTTTTATTTATTGCAATATCTAACTGGTTAAGTCATGGAAGCACATCGATTACATCAAGCAATAACCTATCAAAATGTCATGGAAATCTTAGTGGCTCAGGAAGTAGAGCGTCAAAAGTCTCGACTTTCCCCGAAGCTAGCTAAGTATATAAACCATGTAGAAGTGGCTACCTATGCCCTCAATCGTTTACCACCTCTGTATGCTTCCTGTGAAGAGGGGAGGCGTCAGCAGCAGTTAAAGGGTAACAAAAAACTAAGGCAGCAGATTACTACTACTGTGCGTCAAGCCTTTGCTGCCGTGCAACGAGACCCGATCAGACTCTGTACACCGATCAGACCACAAGAAGAAACCGAATCTCTAGCGGCTAAACTGGCTCTGCAAGGAATCCGGGAATTACTCAAAAATAAAGAAATAACATGGTATAATCTGGTCAGTATTGTCAGGCAAACCCTGATTAGAGCAACTCAGATCAGAAAAAATCGGCAAAAAGAGCAGCCAAGAGACCCAATTTATGGTTGGAGTGACTCTCGTTACCAGCTCTAAGTTTGCGATCGCGTAGCGTGACCTACGGTCAATCGCGTTCACAGCTTGACAGGTTGACAAGTTGAAGGTTGACAGGTTGATCAGTTGAAGGTTGACAGGTTGATCAGTTGACAGGTTGACAGGTTGACAGGTTGACAGGTTGACAGGTTGACAGGTTGACAGGCTATAGTCTCCAAACCAGCGTTTTAGATTTATGTCTAATATCATGTTGGGATAATTACCCTTAATAAAAATCTCCCCATCTCCCCATCTCCCCACACTTCCCACCCTCCCTATAATTATGGGTATTCAACCTGACTTGATATAACTGGGTATCTAATGCTGCACTTTAACTATTCTACTGTGATCAATGCACCAGTTGAGATAGTTTGGACCTTTCATGAGCGAGATGATATTCTCGATCTGCTCACTCCACCCTGGCAACCAATCCAGGTGATCCGTCGTGAGGGGGGTTTAGGGATTGGAGCAGTTTCGGAATTTCGGATTTTTCTTGGTCTAATTCCCTTAGAGTGGATTGCTGTTCATACCGAGTATGAGCAATACCGACTCTTCAGTGATCAACAACAAGAAGGACCCTTTGACTATTGGGTTCATCGCCATCAATTTATTCGAGAAGATCAGAAAACTAGGCTAACTGATTCCATTGAATTTGCCTTACCAGGAGGAGCGTTAGTCGAAGATATGTTTGGTTGGTTAGTAACGCTGCAATTAGAGCAAATGTTTCGCTATCGCCATAAAGTAACCCAACGAGAATGTTCTAAGTTGGTGAATTGAGTAGGGTTAGTAGGAAACGGGCAAGATGCCCATTCCACGGAAACGGGCAAGATGCCCATTCCACCCACCGGGTCAAACTCAAAGTATGGAACAGCGAACAGGTAAAAATAATCAGATTTGATGCTTTCAGTACTAAAATTGATTGTTATCGCCTCCCCTATTACGTTTTTTTGTACTGATGTCAGGTAAGCATTCAGCTATCAGCTAATGCGCTACGGAAACAGCTAAAGGCTTGTGGCCAACGGCTGACGGCTGATAGCTGACGGCTGAATGCTTAGGTTTCATCTAACAACTTCTCCATCATTTCCTCTAACTCTTCCTTTGAATCCTTCGCGAATTGGACACTAGTAATAGTCCCCAAAACTCCGCCCGATGCTGTCAAGCTTGCTTCCGACACTTTGTCAATATACAAAAGCCCGACACCACATAAAGTCATCAACGCTGATGCCGCAGTTACACCAAGAGCAAGGTTGTAACTATGTCTTACTTGTCGTAATAATTCCCGGATGATTTCTTCTTTGATATCACTTTTGAGATCACGGTTGTCATCCTTAATTTGTCGCTTCTTAGAAAAACTAAATGCCATTGTTGATCTCCTCAATCTTCTATCGTTGGCTGCTGATATTCGTATCTTATTCAGAGGAAACTATCTACAGCAAGGGCAAATGGGTTTAGTTGATGTTAGGTTTTGCCCTACTGGCTTTTAGGGAGCAGGGAGCAGCGATCCCCCCTAACCCCCCTTAATAAGGGGGGGAAAGAGCAGAGAAGAAAGAAAAGGGAAGAGGGAAAAAATATTCTGTACCTCATAGCTATGAAAAATGCTGTAAAATAGATTAGGGCAAATAGGTAAATCAAGAAAACCTATCTGCCCTAATTAAGCATTCAGCTATCAGCTATCAGCTATCAGCTATCAGCTATCAGCTATCAGCTTATGGGCTATGGGCAAGCTACGGAACTTTTGAAGAAAACAGGTAAGCGTAAAGTCACAACGTCGAAGCCTGTGCCACAAAGCTAACGGCTGACCGCTGACCGCTGACCGCTGAATGCTTACCGACTCCCGACTCCCGACTCCCGACTCCCGACTCCCGACTCCCTAAAATCAAAATGCGTGAATCTGACAAAGTGCGATCGAGTCAGCAAGGTAAAGCCAGACTCAAACAAGCTTACAAAGACGCTAAACTGACTCAAGAGAAACTAGCACAGCAAGCCAATGTCTCTGTGGATACCGTTAAGCGCTTGCTTGGTACTAAAGATTGTCCCCATGGAGTGGAAAGATGGGCAGTTAGAAATATTTGTAAGGTTCTAAAGATTAAACCAACTGATATCGTTGACAGAAAAGACTGGGAGCCTCAACACCAGTTACCACCAGAATTTAAACAATTTATTCAAGACAAAACTCACTTATTTTGCGGACGTGAGTTTGTCTTTAAGGCTATTGAAGAATTTTTCAGCAACACTGCTCAGGGCTACTTTACGGTTATTGGTGATGCTGGCATGGGTAAAAGCGCCATTGCTGCTAAATATGTATTAGACAATCCAGAAGCAATTTGCTTTTTTAATAGTCGTGCTGAAGGCATGAATCGTCCAGAATTATTCCTCAAGAAAATCCGTCAACAATTGATCACTCGTTACCAGTTGCCAGATGCTCAAAATGCTGATTTATCAACCTTGTTGGCTAAGGTTAGGGAAAAAATATCTGCCGGTGAACGGTTGGTGATTGTTGTCGATGCTTTAGATGAAGTTGACCAAGAAGGAGCTGGTAATCTTTTATATTTACCGACTATTTTGCCAGACGGTATTTATTTTATCCTGACCAGAAGACCCTATAATCAGAATCAGAAAAGGCTGCAGTTATCCCCGGCTACACCAACCCAAGAATTGGATTTAAGGGAAAACGCTCAACAAAGCAATGGAGATGTAAAGGAATATATTGGGCAATTGCTGAATCATCCAGACTATAAACCGGGATTGAGTCAGTGGATTAAAAAGCAACGTGCCCTCTCTAATCAGCAGTTTGTGGAAGAGATTGCGGCAAAAAGCGAAAATAACTTTATGTATTTGCGCTGTGTGTTGCCAGCCATAGCCGATGGTTTTTATAATGATAAACCCTTGGATGAATTACCCGTAGGGTTACAAGGCTATTACGAAAACCATTGGCAGCTGATGGGGATGACAACCAAGCCTTTACCCAGGGCTAAAATCAAAATTGTTTATGTGATGTGTGCCTTACGTAGTGCAGCTTCTCGTAAAATAATTGCTAACTATTCTAAGCAAGATGAATTCACGGTGCAGGAAGTGCTTGATGGATGGCAGCAATTTTTACAAAAGCAAGAAAGCTATAGACCACCACGTTATCGATTTTATCACGAAAGTTTCCGAGATTTTTTGCATCGACAGGATATTGTCCAAGCAGCGGGTATGATGTTACCTAATATTAGTGCTGAAATTGCCGATAATATGACAGAAGGGCTGGAGTTATGAGTAATCTTCGCAGTTGGTTAGGGTGCGTTAGGGGCGGTCACCCTAATTTTCCGACTCTTTGTGCTTGGTTTCGATAGCCAGCCCCAGCCCCGTAACGCACCACCGGATCAAACAGCAAAAGTGAGATACACCCCTTGAATTATGAGTAATCTTCGCAGTTGGTTATGGCAAAAGTCACCAGAAGAAATAGAGCATTTCTTGGGTGAAATTCCCCGTTTGTGGTTAGAAGGTGGGAACCTTAACAAATTATCTCGTTTGTTGAGTAATTATGAGTTTATCGAAGCCAAGATTAATCATCCTGAATTTGGAGTCAAGGCACTGATTGAAGATTATGAATTGATTGATGATATAGACGTATCTCATCCAGATTACAGCGAGCAAACGATAACATCTCTGAAATTAATTCAGGGAGCCTTGCGACTATCAACACATATCTTAACTCAAGACCCAAATCAATTAGCAGGGCAACTGTCAGGGCGTTTACTAGATTGTGATAGCCCAGACATTCAACGATTATTACAACAGATACAGCAAACTAATACCACTTATTTGCGTACCTTGACAGCTACATTAAATCCCCCTACTGGACCCTTACTATCTACCCTAAGTGGTCATGGTGACTCAGTAAATGCCGTTGCTGTCACACCAGATGGCACCATGGTAATCTCTGGTTCATCGGATCACACGGTTAAAGTGTGGGATTTGAATACAGGTGCAGAAATTAGAACATTAACAGGTCATACTTCTCCAGTAAATGCTGTAGCTGTTACTCCCGATGGAACTAGGGTCATTTCTGGTGCCTCTGATAATACAGTTAGAGTGTGGAGTTTAGCAACAGGTAAAGAAATACAGAGATTTAATGGTCATAGTCTCCCTGTAGTTGCTTTAGCTGTTACTCCTGATGGCAAGAAAGTGGTTTCAGCATCAATTGCATACTATAACTCTATCAAAGTCTGGGATTTGGAAACTGGGCAAGAAGAGTTAACCCTAAAAGGTCATAGAGACATAGTGAGAACTGTTGCGATCACCTCTGGCAATCGTGTAATTTCTGGGTCAGACAACGGGACTATCAAGGTTTGGGATTTAACAAATGGGGAAATGCTTTTCAGGAATATACATGGAGATAAAAGATACGCTGGTTATCCTGTTTTATTTACACAATCGGAGGCAGTATATGCAATTGCAGTTACTCTGAACGGTAAGTGGCTAATTTCTGGTTCTGGTCATAAGGGCAAAAATATTATTATAATCTGGAATTTAGAAATGCGAACAAAAGCTTTCATCCTTGAAGGTCATAACAATCCTATTAGTGCTCTTGCTGTTACACCTGACGGTAAACAGGTAATTTCTGCTTCCTTCGATAATACTATTAAAGTTTGGGATAGAGAGTCTGGAAAAGAAATTTTGAGTTTTATTGGTCATGATTACTCAATCTATGATATTAAAGTAACACGAGATGGTAAGAAGATTATTTCTGCTTCAAAAGATAAAACAGTCAAGGTCTGGAATTTAGAATCACAAGAAAAACATGTTGAATTAATAGAAAACAAAACTTCAGTAAATGATGTAACCATTACTACCGATGGTAAGCAAGTAATTTTTGGTTTACAAGATAATTTCATAAAAATTTTTAGTTTAGGTTTAGGCAAAAAAAACATAAATTATAGTTTTGATAGTACTCAAAACTATCAAAATAATCTAGTTTTAATAATAAAAAATAATCTAACCAAATATATGTTTTTCTTTTATTTATGGACTTCAAAACTATTAATAACAGTATTGAATTCTAGGGTTTATCTAATAATGATAATAGTTAATTATTTATTAGCATGGTCTTTGATGCTCTTTATAATAAAAATAATCAAAGATATTTTTACACATATTAGGCATGTTATTCTACCTATAAATAATATACCTAAACATTTTTATGACCAACTTTTTAAACAAAAATTAAACTTATCAATATATAGCAAATATTCGGATTTAATAGATAAAATACAAGACTTTGAAATAAATAAAATTATGGTAAGTAAGCAAATTATTGGAGTAGCGATTGCGCCCAATAATTTGCTAATTTGTATAAATAATTTTATTGCCTCATCTTATCACTTTTTGACTGTCTGGAATTACAGTACAATAAAGAGAATTTGTAATTTACTATCACTCTCTCAATATTGCTATAATTATTCAATTTTATTAATATCTATTATTTACCTATCAAGTATTATATCTTTCTTTTTATATATTCAATTTTTATTTGAATATTGGATTGAAATTTTGTCAATTGCATTACCATTCTTTGCATTAACATTATATTTATTGGATAAACTATTGTATTCTCTAATCACCTTCATATTTAATGATTCCGCAACAACTCTATCAATCACGCCAGATGGTAACCATGTAATTTCTGGTTCAACTAACAGCACTATTAAAGTGTGGCATCTCGAAACCAAAAAATTACGTTTTGTCCTCAAAGGTCATAACCTGGAGATAACTAGTTTAGCTGTCACCCCAGATGGTAAGTATTTGGTTTCTGGCTCCAAGGATAAAACTATCAAAATTTGGAATCTAGAAACTAGAAAGGAATGTTTCACCCTTAAAGGTCATGGGGATTCAATCAATACTCTATCCGTAACCCCTGATGGTAAGTACGTCGTTTCTGGATCAAAGGATAAGACCATCAAAATTTGGGATTTGGAAAAGCGAGAGGAAATATTTACCTTTACAGGTCATACCGACTCCATAAATCGGATCAAAGTAACATCCAATGGTAAGCTAGTCATTTCTGCATCTTCCGATAAAACACTCCAAGTGTGGGATTTCGAGACTAGGGAAGTTATTGCTACGTTTACTGGAGAAAGTGCGATCAACTGTTGTGCCGTTGCACCGGATGATGTAACCATTGTCGCAGGGGATGAAGGGGGAAATATGCATTTTTTGCGCTTGGAGGGAGTAGGGAGTAGGGAGTAGGGAGTAGGGAGTAGTAATAAGATTTGATTCTTTCTTGATGCAGTCGCTCATAAAACAAGCACAAGAGATCCTGTTGCCTCAGTCTTCAAATCCATAGAAGTAGAGTGGGCATCCTGCCCGCGCGACAATAAGCATGAAACTGGCATCCTGCCCGCGCGACAATCTAAGAGAATAAATTAATCATAAATTCATCGTAGGGTGGGCAGTGGTTCAGACGGATAATATTAGGGTTTAATAGATTTGATCAGCACTGCCCACCAACCTAAAATTAACTAGTAATACTATTAATCGTAGGTGGGCATTTTATAAAACGAATAATAATAGGTTTTAATAGATTTTATCAGCACTGCTCACGGACAATAAAGAGTTTAGCTTTTTAATAAAATTAATCGTTAGTCAGGTGGGCAGTGCATCAGAGCAATTTCAAAGCTGACCATTGGTTTGATCAGCACTGCCCACCCTACATCTACGCCTGATCGTGTTTGGGTCAATTCTTGTCCACTTTTCCCTGTTCCCTGTTCCCTATTCCCTGTTCCCGACTTCTGCAAGAAGTCTTTAGATTAATTAACAATCCCGTCACCTATACCAAAACCAGTATACTGGCGTACTTCAGGTTCATGAAAAGCTAAAACAATATCCTGTTTTGGAACTCCCATTTCCACTAATCGGTTAGCAAGTCCTTCTTCTGTGCCGTCATGCTGAATCCAAATTTTTCCACCCTTGATATCAACATGTAAAATACAGCCAAAATCACGTTTATTCCCACGCCAACCAACATAGAGTAGTTGGTAGTGATCCTGCTCTGTATCAAAGACAGTCTGAACCTCGTACTCTGGTGCAATTGTTTGCCGTGAAGCCCGTTGAGCACGTTCCGAAAGAAGATTTCGAATATACTGGCGATATTGCTCTACAGCCATTGAACAATTACCTCCTGTTTCACATCATAAATTAGTAATCTAATCTGATAACGATCAACTGCTGCCATGATGAAGCGTCGCTGGAAAAAACTCTCATAAATTGGCTCTCGCACAGCCAAATAAAGCTGGCGATCGGCTTCCATCTTTGCCAGTGCATCTCGGTAGTTGAGGAATTGCCCCAATGCCATATGAAAGTCGGAAACCTTGGATGGGCTGATAAAACTTTTGACTTCAACAGCAATTTTCTGATTTTTTCGTTCTGCTGCTAATAGTTGCTCCGCTCCTAAATCAATCTCAAAATATACATCATCGATCCTAATTTCGTAAGGGTCTGCCGTAATCTTCCAGTTGTCTTTTTCTAAAGCAGTTCTAACAACAAAATGAAACCGATCTTTGACCATATCAACCTTCTCAGCATAGATCCTTTAACCCCGTCTACTTTAATTTAATAAATCTGGGTATATTGCAGTCTCTCCCTGCTGATTCGCATTTGTCTTGCACTCCTTCAGACATATCAGACTATTTAGAGGGCACTACATTCTATTGTAGATTATAGCAATTCTACAACTTGTGAGGTACAAATTTATGGTTTTTAGGGAGCAGCAATGCAGCGCGGTCTTGGGGAGGCAGCGCCGCCAAAGGCGGTCTCCCCCATGAGCGACTGCCGTGGTTTCCCCCACTCGCGCTTTGCATCAAGACGGGAGCAGGGAGCAGGGAGCAGCTAAGATGAAAATCGGAAGTGGGAAAAAATAATGTGTACCTCACAACTGCAATAAACGCTATATTTGATTATTTATTGATGGAGTCGCTGATGAATGTTGTTAGGTACTATGGAAAAAAGTGCTCTGTCAATTCCTTTTGCTTAAGGGAGATAAAGCTAATCCCAGGATCCTCTGTGCCTAGAGGGTTTACCCACAAGGAAGTGAACAAGAGCAACTTTACAATCTAGATGCCAAATTTAAAAATGGGAGATGAATTACTGAAAAATGTTATTTGGGTTGGACCTTCAAAAAAGGAACTTTTAGGGTTTCCTGAAGATGTTATCGATGAAGTTGGTTACATTCTCTATCGGGTTTCAAAAAACCAAAATAATCCTCATATTAAACCTTTGAAATAATTAAATGGAGTGTTTGAAATTGTCAGCGATTATAAAACAGATACTTACAGAACAGTATATGCTGTAAAACTTGGGAATACTATTTATGTTCTCCACGCCTTTAAAAAAAAGTCAAAGACAGGTATTAAAACTCCAAAGCAGACTATGGATTTAATTAAAGAACGCCTAAAACAAGCACAAGATATTGCCAAACAACAAGATTAATAGCACCAAGGATAAAATAATGCCAGATTATACTGTAAGCTCAGGTAACATTTTTGCTGATTTAGGATTTATTAATGCTGAAGAAAAGTTGGCTAAGGTTAAACTAGCTTCACTCATTTTCGATATTATTGATGAAAGGCAGTTGGCTGATTCAGATGTGGCTATGATTTTTAAAATTGATCCTCTTCAAGTCATGGATTTAAAAAATGGTCGCTTGCAAGGGTTTTCCTTGGAAAAACTGTTATTTTTTTTGGTAGCATTAGGTCAAACTATTGAAATTAGCGTCAGTCCAAAACCCGAAACTGTATCTAGTGGGAAGATACAAGTAATCCGTCAATCTTATGCTTGAATATAACCCTTCAAGGGGTAAGTGACTGTTGGGCTACCGACTCCTGACTCCCGATTCCCGATTCCCTAAAAAAAATCGGTCAAGTTTGGTTAAGCCCAATTCTTGACCGCATTGAATTTTTCAATATGTCAGAAGTACAACTAAGCTGTACTTCTGACATAATAACTCCAAATTGACTATTACGTTGTTGTTGAATTAGTCAGCAACTGCTGGAAACCAACAACATCCCAACTCATACTGCTTCATCCTGCTTCACAAAACAACCTTCACGATTCCTGTTGGCCAGGGATTTTCATCCCTGGCAAATTCCTATCCTAGTCTACGTGGAAATATCGAATCAAAAAGGTCATCACCTGACCAGGCTTTCCGGTAGGCTCCAGAGTGCTCCATTCGTCGGGGTGTGCATACTTAAGGGCATACACGGCATTAATGCTGTTGCGAACCTGTTCAGGAGTACCGACCAAGACGTGCTTGGCTTTTTTGCACTTACGGCATTGGTGACCAGAATTTTCTGGGCAATTAGGATTGTTGAGATTGTGATCTGAGTTGGGATTCATGTTGTTAGTCATTTGGAGTTTTATGTTTGAACTGTGTATAATATTAATATATTAATTTATTTACTAATTGTCAAGGGGTTTAGGAATTTTTTTTTATTAGGAAATGGGGAATTTAGAATTTAGAATTTAGAATTTAGAATTTAGAATTTAGAATTTAGAATTTAGAATTGGGAATAGATTAATCGTAGGGTGGGCAGTGGAGCAGACGGATACTATCAACTTGTAATCGGTTTTATCGGCACTGCCCACCGACATAAAATTAACTAGAAAATAGGAGTTATTTGTTTAGCTTTTTAATAAAATTAATGGTCTGGTGGGCAGTGCATCATACCAATTTAAACGCTGACAATTGGTTTGCTAAGCACTGCCCACCCTACATCTATTACTTTTGCCTTAATAACCACTACCCACCCTACATCTTTTGCTGGTCTGGTGGGCAGTGCATCATACCAATTTAAACGCTGACAATTGGTTTGATAAGCACTGCCCACCCTACATCTATTACTTTTGCCTTAATAACCACTGCCCACCCTACATCTTTTGCTGGTCTGGTGGGCAGTGCATCATACCAATTTAAACGCTGACAATTGGTTTGCTAAGCACTGCCCACCCTACATCTATTACTTTTGCCTTAATAAGCACTACCCACCCTACATCTTTTGCTGGTCTGGTGGGCAGTGCATCATACCAATTTAAACGCTGACAATTGGTTTGCTAAGCACTGCCCACCCTACATCTATTACTTTTGCCTTAATAAGCACTACCCACCCTACATCTTTTGCTGGTCTGGTGGGCAGTGCATCATACCAATTTAAACGCTGACAATCCCTTTGCTAAGCACTGCCCACCCTACATCTATTACTTTTGCCTTAATAAGCACTACCCACCCTACATCTTTTGCTGGTCTGGTGGGCAGTGCATCATACTAATTTAAACGCTGACAATTGGTTTGCTAAGCACTGCCCACCCTACATCTTTTGCCTATTCCCTGCTCCCTACCCAAAACCCAATCCTAATGTCCCGATAGAGTAATCAGTAAAACTCCCAATACCATAATTGCTGCGCCAACTGCTCTTTCCTGAATTCCCGGTTCTTTAAAAATTAGACATCCTAAGATTACACTAATTAAAACACTCATGCGTTTAACAGCGATCACGTGGCTAACAAAGGTCATTTCCAGAGCTGTCATTTGGCACAAAATTACTCCGGCCTGAAAGAAACCAATAGGAACTATAGATAGTAAATATTTTGGAATTTGGTTTAATTTACTTCTTGATTTATACAGCATTATCACTCCCATACCTGTGGCAATAAAGGTATGCATCGCAATTGCCCAAAATATTGGAGATGAATTTTGTACCCCCACCTTATCAACGTTTGAGGTAATACTAAAAATTAAAGCTACGGTTAACATTAGCTGAGGGCCTCGTTGCTTGAGTAGCCCTTTAAAAGGGGCGAGGTAACCGTTTCTTTTCTCTTTCAAATTCAAGCTATAAGACCCAACCACAATCATGATAATCCCTACCATATCTAAGGGGGTGGGATATTCTCCAACAATGATTGGGGATGTCACTAATAAAAATAACGGGGTGAAGGTCATAAAGGGAACGGTAATGGATAAGTCAGACCGACTCAAGGCTTGGATATACAAGCTCATGGCTACCACATTCAGAGACCCTCCGACCATTAATGCTAAGCCAAAATTTCGGCCTAATTCCGGAATTTCAATCACAAAAAGGAGGGGCAGTAAAACAGGTAAAGAAAAAAATAATACTGCCCAAGAAATAATGTAAGCATCAACATTTTTGAGCCCTCGCTTACTCGTCAAATCCTTGCCAGAGGCAAAAAGAGCTGTTAGACTAGCGAATATTAACCAAAGCATAGTAGTGCTAACCTGTAGTTTAGTCAGAATAGGGATAATGAGTGAATAGCAGACTTAACTAGCCTAGCTTAAAGCATAAGTTAAGGCATAAGTTAAGACATAGTTAAATTGAGGATTTATGGTTAACTGTTGACTGTTGACTGTTGACTGTTACCCGTCACTAAGCAACCCTATAAAAGTAGATAAGTTAACTAAAACAGTTAACTAGAACAGTTGACTAAAACAGTTAACTGTGTATTAGCAGAAGCAGTTAGCGATCGCACTGACACAGTTAGCTTTTGAATCATCCTCTGTTACCCGATCTCCCCATCAGTGCTAACAGAATGTAAGCTAAGGCACATTTAGCAATGGTTAACTAATGGTTAACTAATGGTTGAGAGTTGGGGGATGCCATAAGTCTCGTGCCATCATAGGCAATTTTGGTCTCGGGATACCTGGACATCCTCCAAGTAATTTTGATCTGGTCAATCCCGGGAAAAAATCCAAATTGATCAACAAAATGATCAAAAATTTACTAGAAACATGATAATGTTGAAAGTTAATCTATCAGCTATCAGCTATCAGCTATCAGCTATCAGCTATCAGCTATCAGCCAAAGGCCAACCTACTGATTGGTGCTTTTGAATAAAATAACGTGACGGCTGACAGCTGACGGCTGAATGCTTATGTTGACAGTAAATTAGATTGACAATAACCAAGTCAAAAAAAACCTGTTGACCTATCCCACGTTCACGTAATCGAAATGCTATCGGTCTGATGGGCGTGGGACTGTTGCAACAGGTCGGGGATGTAAAACCTCAGCTTAGTCGCAAAACTCAACTTAGGCAATCCCCGGTCAAGTGACAAGCCAGTACCGTAGCGTCAGCTTGGAGTCTGGTAATTCACAAGACGATTTCCGCGCCTTGGGTAAAAATCATACCGGTGCGCTAGATGGGTGCAGGGGATAGGGTCAAACCGATGCAGTCGGCCAAAGGGGGAAACCCCTACTCGCCCTTTGCATCAAGAAAATGAACAATTTTCTTTTCTAGTGACCTCCGGAGAACTCAACTGGTATATTATGGGCGGGTGTGTTCACCGAAAAGGGACACATCTGTAAATTCCCTACTTCGACACACAGGTATTAAGTCATGGAAACACAATTCTTGATATCGAATCAGAGTATGAACAAATATATGAGGTTAACTACCAAATTATTAGTCCTGGTTGCTCTCCTAGGAGCAGTTAGTGCTTGTAAGGGTCGCCAAATCGAAGAGGCTCCCCAGAGTGCAAATCAAGTAGAACCAATTCCTGAAGCTGAGGAAGAAAAGGCTTCTCGCTTTAACATTCCCTTCTTTAATCTGGGTAGGAACCAGGAGGAGGCAGAACCAACGGATACAGCACTGTTAGAAGACCCATCAACTACAGAAGCTGAAACACCGAGTATTCAACCAGAGCAACCGATCGCACAAGCACAGCCGACTACAACTGATCCCTTTGCACAGCCAGAGGAGGATACTGTTGCTCAAGGAACTACCGTCATCAGTGAGTCTAGTGCTCCAGCGACTACAGCAAGCTCAGCAACTACAGGAAGTTCTGGTACAGTAGTATACGAAGATAATGACCCCATACCAGCCCTATGGTAAAGGGCACTACCTGTAGTTGTTTAAAAGGTTGGGGAAGAGATTAGAGATTGGGGATTAGGGGATGGGTCAAAAGCAGAAAGGATGAAAAATAAAGGTTGAAGAATAAAGCTTGAAGTAAAAAGGATAAAAAATAAAGGTTGAAGGAGGAAATGGGTTGATCGGACTTAAGGTTGACTAAAAACGTTATCCACAACCTACGAGTTACACTTCCCACTTCCCACTTCATACTTAATAGTTCATCCTTGATACTTCATACTTAATAGTTCATCCTTGATAGTTCATCCTTGATACTTTCCCCAATCCCTAGTCTCCACTCTCCTTAACCTATGAAAGCAGCAAGTGACATTCTGATTATTGGCGGTGGCATTATCGGTTTAGCGATCGCTGTAGAACTGAAACAGCGTGGGGCAACAGTAACTGTTGTCACCCGCAATTTCCAAGAAGGTGCCACCCTAGCTGCAGCGGGAATGTTAGCACCATTCTCAGAAGCGCTCCCCATTGGTCCGATGCTAGATTTAGGCTTGTGGTCCCACTCACTGTATCCTCAATGGTGTACCAAACTGGAACAGATGACTGGTGTGGCAACGGGCTATTGGCCCTGTGGCTTTTTAGCACCGGTCTATGAAGGGGCAGCAGGAAATCAGCAACACCAGCTCAGCAACCAAACCGGAGTTGCTGACTGGTTAGACAAAGATACAATTCATTGCTATCAATCCGGTTTAAGCTCAGAAGTGGTTGGTGGTTGGTGGTACCCAGAAGATGCTCAGGTGGTTCCCCAAGCACTCAGTAAAGCCCTGGGACTGGCTGCCCAAGAATGGGGAGTAGAGCTGCGTGAAGGGATAGCTGTGGAGGCAATTCAGCAGCGCAATCGCTTAGTCTCTGGGATTAGAACCTCCGCAGGGGAACTCCATGCAGACCATTATGTCCTGGCAACTGGAGCCTGGTCTAATCAACTGTTGCCCTTGCCAGTGGCTCCAAAAAAAGGTCAGATGCTGTCAGTAAAAGCCACTAAAAATTATCAACACCCCTTGCCACTACAGCGAGTGTTACATGGCTCTGAGGTTTATCTAGTCCCCCGTCGAGATGGACGAATTCTGATTGGTGCAACAGTAGAGGATGTGGGTTGGCAGCCTGACAACACTACTGCTGGAATTAACCGTTTGTTAGAATCAGCTATCCGGCTATATCCGGAAATCCAACACTGCTCGATTCATGAGTGTTGGTGGGGATTTCGACCAGCAACACCTGACGAATTACCAATTCTTGGCACTGGTCCTTGCCAAAACCTGAGCCTGGCTACGGGTCACTACCGCAACGGTATTTTGCTGGCTCCGGTAACAGCTTTGTTGCTGGCTGACCTGATTGAGAAGCAAAAGTCTGACCCATTGTTAGATCAATTTCGATACGACCGACTTTACCATCAACCAGCCTCAAGTCAAAGCAGTCCTAATCTAATAAGATTATCTAGTAACTCCTCCTCAACACCAGTGCTGCACTATAATTCTGGTACGGTCCGGGACTCTCACTCTGACAATGGGAAGGAACCATCCCCAGCTGATTTACTCACCATTGCGGGAAAAACCTTTCGGTCTCGTCTGATGACTGGCACAGGTAAGTATGACTCTCAACAGGTAATGGCTGAAAGTATTGCCGCTAGTGGCAGTGAAATTGTAACGGTGGCTGTGCGTCGGGTACAAACTAAAGCACCAGGACACGAAGGGCTAGCGGAATCCCTGGATTGGAGGAAACTGTGGATGTTACCCAACACCGCAGGCTGTAAAACGGCGGAAGAAGCGGTGCGAGTGGCACGGCTTGGTCGGGAAATGGCGAAGCTATTGGGTCAAGAAGACAATAATTTTGTGAAACTGGAAGTGATTCCTGATCCTAAGTATTTACTCCCTGACCCCATTGGTACTCTACAGGCAGCAGAGCAACTGGTAAAAGAAGGGTTTGCGGTTTTACCCTATATTAATGCGGATCCGTTATTAGCCAAACGCCTAGAAGAGATAGGATGTGCTACGGTGATGCCTTTGGGTTCACCCATTGGTTCGGGACAGGGCATCAAGAATGCTGCCAATATTGAAATCATCATTGAGGAAGCTGGAGTGCCGGTGGTGGTAGATGCTGGCATAGGTAGCCCCAGTGAAGCCACCTATGGGATGGAGTTAGGGGCAGATGCGTTATTGATTAATAGTGCGATCGCATTAGCAGGTAATCCGATCATGATGGGAAAAGCGATGGGAATGGCCACCGAAGCTGGTCGTCTGGCTTACCTAGCTGGTCGTATTCCAATTAAAAACTATGCTAGCGCTAGCTCACCCTTGACTGGTACCATTAGCTAGCTTACAAATTCATAGATCAAAGAACTTGTCAAGGTCTAGGACTGGATTAATACTTTAACGTAACAAATCAAGCTAATCAGGAAAACTGAAGAGTAGTTATGCCAATTTTTGTTACATTCTTTGTTACATTTATATAAATAAAGTAAAAAAAGGTTGTAATCCATGCCATATACAGTAGAAGAGGGCGGGCGTTTAAACAATTTTGCTAAAGAGCCAAAAGTTTACCAGGCAGAGCCACCCACTGCAGCAGAAAAGCGCAACTACCTGATCTTGGGTCTAACAGCCCTGATTTTAGTAAGTGGCTTGATCTTTGTGGCTTTCTCAGCCTCTGGTGTGAGCTAGGTACTGCACAGAAGAAAGCTGTTGAAAAGCCACTTCAGTTCAAGGGTCTGGTTGCCATTAAAGCTTTTTGATGGCTTCCATCGCTTCTTGATAATTTTCAGTTCTGCCTTGTTCTTGGAATAAATCAGCCGCTTTTTTGAAATCCTGAATCGCTTCCTCAACCTTATTGAGGTCAAGTCTGGCTAGACCCCGTTTATAAAACGCATCGGCAAAAGTGGGTTCAATTTTTAGAGTTTCTGTGTAATCAGCTACAGCAGCTTGATACTGTTTGAGCTTACTGCGAGTTAAACCGCGTTGGTAGTAAGCCATAGCATTTTTAGGGTTAATCGAGAGAGCTCGATCGTAATCCGCAATTGCTTGGAAATAGTTCTCTACTTCACTGTAGGCATTACCTCGACTGAGATAAACCGTATCATTATCGGGTGTCAGAGCAATAGCCTTGGAAAAATCAGCGATCGCTTCGATGAACTTCTTTTGCACAAAATAGGCATAACCACGGTTGCTATAGGCTTCACCATAGTCGGTTTTAATCTTGATAGCAGCAGTGTAATTATCAATCGCTTCTTGATAATTCCCCTGAATGTGGTGGACGTAGCCGAGATTGTAGTTTATATCAGGGTCATAGGGTTCCAGCTGCAAAGCCTGTTTGAAATTTGCCATTGCCTCTGGATAATTACCATTATCTAGTTGATCCACGCCCCGGTTGTAGAATTCAACAGCACTCATCCGGGGTATAGTTCTCACTGGCAATTCCGTATTAAAAGGGTCTTTCTCAACAGAGGGTTTTTCAGTAGTAGCTGGTTTCTCCTCCACAGGTTGGGCTTGAGTAGTAGCTGGTTTCTCCTCCACAGGTTGGGCTTGAGTAGTAGCTGGTTTCTCCTCCACAGGTTGGGCTTGAGTAGTAGCTGGTTTCTCCTCCACAGGTTGGGCTTCAGTATTAGTTGGCTCTTGCTTTGACGTAGGCTTTTGATTATCTGGCTCAGATCGGATAATGACTGGAACTGGAAGTGGCTCCTGCTGAGCATAGACAGTTGCGGTAAATCCAGTCAGTATTGTGGCAAGTCCTAGACTAGAGATAGTTAAATAAGTTGGTTTCATGGTATTCCTTACAAAGCCTGATGATTTCCAGAATTGTTACCGTGTGCAGTTGTCTAAAATCGCTCTATTAACTTGACTTAACTATCTATCACACATCTGGTGAGTGTCCAACCGGTAACAGAAAATACATAGGGGCAAGTACGATTAGTTAAAGATGAGACAATTAAGCAGCTGAGTTGACGTTTAATAGAGATGCTCAAAGAGATGCTCAAGAAAATTGCACCACTACTGCTGCTAGTGTTGAGTCTGGCTATACATGGCTGCACAACTGGTGCCAGTGGTCTACAAAGCTATGTAGACAGCCTTAACGGTTATCAGTTTTTGTATCCCAACGGTTGGGTCCCGATCAAGGTGACTGATGGACCCGATGTAGTGTTCCACGATATTATAGAAACCACCGAAAATGTTAGTGTGGTGATTAGCCCAGTGCCGGAAGGCAAGAGCCTTGCTGATTTAGGTACACCCTCAGAAGTGGGGTATCAGCTGCAAAAAAATGCCATTGCTCCTCCCGATTCTGGTCGCACAGCCGAGTTGGTTAATGCTGAAGCTCGTGAGGTAGCAGAAAAGACGTATTACCTTTTAGAATACAACGTCCAACTTCCCAACCAAGAACGGCACAACCTCGCCAGTGTGGTGGTCAACCGTGGCAAGCTCTACACCTTCAATGCTTCCACCACCGAACGACGCTGGGGTAAGACCAAAAATTTATTGGAGGCAGTGGTTAAGTCCTTTTCAGTGAACTATTAAACAGTTGTTCGCGTAGGGTGGCCTAAAGGCCAAGGTAGCAGGTTGTTTGGTTGAAGGTTACAGGTTGTTTGGTTGAAGGTTACAGGTTGTTTGGTTGTTTGGTTGTTTAGTTGTTCGCCAAAGGCGTGCTAATCAGGTACAGTCTTTTTTGACGCTGATTTCCTTAAAACCCTCTTGCCTATTGCCTTAAAAAAATAAGCAATGTCGCTCAAACGTTTCTGAAAATTGCTATATGGATGTGCCGACTTTTGTATTAGCTTCAGCTTCTAATGCTCGCAGACGATTGTTGCAAACTGCTGGTATTGAACCGGTGGTCTGCCAAAGCAATTTTGACGAATCTCAAGTGCAGCATCCAGAACCAGCAACGTTAGTGCAGATTCTAGCTGAACAAAAAGCAAAAACTGTTGCTGATCAATTTAGCGACGCTCTGGTATTAGGCTGTGATTCCCTATTGAGTATCGAAGGTAAGATTTATGGGAAACCCCCTAACCCCTCTGAAGCAATCGCTCGTTGGCAACAGATGCGAGGGACGACTGGGGAACTCTATACAGGTCATGCTTTAATTGACTTATCTCGGAACAAAACCATAGTGCGCTGTGGTGTAACGCGAGTTTATTTTGCCAATGTAAGCGATCGCGCTATAGAAGCCTATGTTGCTACTGGTGAACCCCTTAAATGTGCTGGTGCCTTTGCTTTGGAAGGTAGAGGGGGAATCTTTGTTGACAAAATCGAAGGCTGTCATAGTAATGTTATTGGTCTTAGCTTACCCCTACTCCATCGAATGTTACAGGAACTAGGATATGAAGTTACTGATTTTTGGCAATAGGTATAGTAATTGGTGATTAGTCATTGTCTTGATGCAAAGCGCGAGTGGTTTGAAGTTACCGTAAGAGAGTGGAGCCTTATTAAAAAATATTTAACCCTTTTCTGCATAACCTGCCGACATTAAAGGCGACCCTCTCTAAGGTTTCGTCTCCGGGGAAACCACGGCAAAGCGCGAGTGGTTTGAAGTTACCGTAAGACAGGCTCGCCTTAATCAATAAGTTTTAACCCTTTTTTGCATAACCTACCAACCATAAAGGCGAGCCTGTCTAAGGTTTCGTCTCCGGGGGAACCCCCAAGACCGCGCTGCCTCCCCAAGACCGCGCTGCATCGCTTGTAATTACCAGCAGACTGTGAGCTGACTACTAATAACTAAGAACGAAGGACTAGGGCAACAAAAAAATCCATGACCACTAAAGACGACTTTAAACAACAAATCAAGGCAGGTAACATTAGGGATGCCCTGACCCTATCCCTAGGTGAAGCAGTGGAGTTAGAAATTACAACTTGGGTATCCTCATCTACCCCAGCTCCTCATTCCTCAGCTGAGCTAGACCAGCCAACCTCTGATTGTCAAATGCGTACTCGCATGAATATTGTTGATGGTGAAATCAACAACGAAGTTGGTTCAGAGTTTATGGGCAATGGACCTTACACTGAACTGAAGCAATTTCACCTACAGCAGGTACAACAAGGACGCCAGACTATTCAGCAAAATTTGGAAAATTTGCAACAACTGTTTACTGTTCTGAGTACTACCATGGGTCGGCTACCCCAAGGGTCTGACCTAGGTACTGATAGTAGCTCTAGTCTATCTTCCAAAAAAGGGAATAGGGAATAGGGAATAGGGAATAGGAAAAAAATCCTGTGTACCTCATTGCTATGAGAACAGCTATAACTATTACGGTGCGTTAATAACGCACCCTACAGATAGCCTATAGAATGCCTTGGATGCGATCGCAAAACCTCGTAACCACCGTAACAAGCCAAGTGACTACCAATACCACAGTTTAAGCCTGGGTAGTAATGAGGCCAACCCTTTAGCCACGGTCATAAATGCAGAAATTCAGGCATAATTTAGTTATTATTACTGTTAAACAGACCTACTATCGTCAGGGAATAACAACTGCTAAAGGTAATTGATTCAAAGGCGCGCATTGCTTTGGCTTGGCATGCCACGCAAAACCTATTAATTATACCACAAACATACCAGCAAGCCTAACCCAGTAAGCCTAAGATTGAATCAATGTATTGAGGTGATCTGCTACTTCGGCGACAGGCAAAGTGTTCAGCAGTAATGGCCACTGCTAGGTTGCTTAACTGGTTGTGGTCTGATATAAATTTAACCTAAAGAATTGAAATAACCAAGTGTTTGTTGACGGTTGACGGTTGGGTCTTCACAGTCACTGAGAAACTTTCAACAAAAGCTATATCCTTTAAAGAATCCTACCACTATAACCCAAGGGTGGACGTGGGAATATCAAAAACTATTTATTATTAATCAATCTAAACTAAATTACAAAACTACCCTAATAAGCGCGAGTATATTATTATGGCTCCTAGCGATGACTTCAGACAATACCTTAAGACAGGGAATATTAAAGAGGCTCTTGTCCTAGCCCTGAGCGAAGCAGTTGATTTGAAAATTACCACCTGGGTAGCTGACACCAATACGGATTTAGATGCAGCCCAGGCAAAACCTGGTCATCGTATGTGTACCCGCATTGATACTATTAACGGTGCCATCGATAATGAAGTAGGAGACCAGTTTATCGGCAATGGTCGCTATAGAGAACTGCGGCAATTTCACAATGATCAGGTGGCTCAAGGCAATCAAATTATTCAGAGCAACCTCAAGAGTCTGCATAAGCTCTTTGAGGTTCTACTCACTCTAGGTTACCCAACTAGCACTACTGGGGTTATAGAGCCTGAATCCCCTAGGGGTGAAACCCATTTATTACCAAGCATAGAACCGGTAACTGAAACTAGAGTAGCCATAGAGTCAGTCGAGTCAGTCGAGTCAGTCGAGTCACAGACAGAGCATCGTGTCGATACAGTTACTAAAGCGGTTTTGGGGACTGGATTGGCAGCAGCAGCAGTTGCGTCTGCCTCGGAGTTAGTAGCAGAACCTCCCCCAGCCGAAGTCAAACCGACTCAGGCAGCACCAGAAACACCCCCAACCATCTCTGCTGACCTTGAGTCAGTAACAGCTCCTACCCCAGGGAACCTTGATGATTCATTGATTAATCCCTACACCGTAACTGAGCCAATCATAAAACCTGGATTGGTGGATGAAGTAGTCGATGAAGTAGTTTCTGACGCTGGTTTGTTTCCAGAGATTACTGAGAGTAATGAATTGCCAGAAACTACTGAATTGGAGGAGGAAGAAGCAATAGCAAACTTCCTACAGGATAGGTGGTCAGAAAGTGAGTCAGTCTTGGTACCTCCACCCCCCATTGAAGAGGAAACAGACATTAGTCCTGACTTGCTACCAGATACGGCTCCAGAAGTGGAGTCAGTCTTGGTAACTCCACCCCCCATTGACGAAGAAACAGAGATTATTCCTGACTTCCTACCGGATACGGCACCAGAACTGGAGTCAATCTTGGTACCTCCACCCCCAGTTCCAGAAGAAACCCAGGCTAGTCCCGACTCTTTCCTAGAAACTGAGCCGGAATTGCTAGAAGTCCCCTCAGCCGAACTGGAATCCTCACTGATGCCATCCACAGATAGCACCCAGGCATTAGAAGCGGAAACTGAACAGGACGATTGGGATGACTCGATGTGGGAATTACTGGAATCTGTGCCTGATCAGGAGCTAAGTGACCAAGACGTTTCAGATGCAGAAATTGATCAACAATGGCAGGAATTCGTTGAAGAACAATCGGAACCTGCTGATTTAAAGCCATCCGATGCAGTGGATAATCAAAATTGGGAACTCCTGACATTAGAAGATTTGGAGTCAACACCATTATCACCAGAACCCACAACTGAGGCTTCAAACCATGAATTAGAAGAGGAATGGGGTGATTTGTTTGAAGAAGACACACAACAGATTGATGCAGAAACTAACATCCTTAGCCTAGAATCATTGGAGCTAGAAGAAAATGAGGATTGGGATGATTGGATGTTGGAACAACCGCAGGAGTCATCACTAGAATTGACCACTCCTGAGATAGATTCATTGGATGTCTCTGAGGATAATGAGTGGGATACATTAACGAAAAACGCTAATCCGTTCACTGCACCAAGCAATCTCAATGGATCAGCAACAGATTTAGAACTTGATGAAGACTGGGATGATTTCCCAACTGATGAACTGGAATCTTATCCATCTCTAGGAAATAGCTTGGATCTATCGGCACCTTCGGAAGATCCAGATACTTCAGAACTGACCAATGACCTAACTGATGACCTAACTGATAACCATAAAGTTAATCAGGATGAATCTCAAGAGTTAGATCCGTTTCTAGAAATCTCTGAGATCACCGATCAATCAGAGAAAGCATCTGAGGACCTCATGGAAGATTTGTTTGACTTTCCTGTGGCACAACAGACTGAATCTGAGCCCATAAAACTTGATGATGATAATTGGCCTAGCCTAGAAGAGTCACTATTTATTAAAAAACCACGTAAAAAAGAGGATTAATCTGGGGGTAATTAGCTTTTTCTGGCGCTAAAGGATAAGCAGTAAGCTTTACATCATACTCTTAAGTGTGATCTACAGACTGCCCTAGGTCGATTTTGATTCCATGGAGGAGTCGAAATCGATAATTCGTAAGCATTCAGCTATCAGCTATCAGCTATCAGCTATCAGCTATCAGCTATCAGCTATCAGCTATCAGCTATCAGCTATCAGCTATCAGCTATCAGCTATCAGCTATCAGCTATCAGCTTATGGCTTATGGCTTATGGCTTATGGCTTATGGCTTATGGCTTATGGCTTATGGCTTATGGCTTATGGCCACACTACTGTTCGCGTAGCGAATGGCTGACGGCTGACGGCTGACTGCTGACTGCTGAATGCTTACGATAATTCTTCCACTTATATCCACTTATATTAGGGTAGTTACTATACAATTACGATGGCCGTGACCAAGACCAGAAACCGTAAGCAACCAGCAACTACTGATGCAACATCACCTTTCAAACGAGGTGCCCTTGACCTTGGCGAATTAAATTCGCCACGGGTCGCACCTGATGTTACCTCTAGATTAGGTCAAACCCTTGATGAATTTTATGGCTCTTTGGGGGATGTCTTGATTGACATCACAGCTTTAGAAGTTAACACCATGGTAGTGGAGGAAATTAAGGGAGATAAGTTCATCCCCTGGGAAACTTACCGGGATATTTACCCGATCTCAGCAGACTATCTAGAGCAACAGGGAATTCATCAGTCTTTACGCGATCGCTACCTTGAGTTACGTAAAACCTTGGAACTAGAGTACACCGTGCTTCTGAGTGATCCCGATTCACCCTTGTATGATCCCACTGTTCTAGAGCAGGCTAGAGGAGGCCAAGAAATCCTCACCGACCCGACCTTAGAATTGCACCAAATTAACACCCGACTACCAAACCCTACTAAAACCAGCAGTTCAGAAGAAATGCTTCAAGCGCAACAGATTCTTAAGAACAATCGTTTCTTGCGTTGTTTGCGTAAGCTCAGTGAACTAAAAGCAGCACTGGATAGTCGGAATCAGGCATTGCTAAAAACTAATTCACAGCAACGGGCAAATGTCAAGTCAATCAATGATTTAATTTGCGCCCAAACTGTGATTCAACTAGATGGTGATGTGATCAACCGCTATGCTCAGGAAATTGTTAACCATCCTGATCGAGATTTGATTCTACACATCCATAAGCAAGGAGTCACTGCTAGTCAACAGCAGTGGAGAGGATTGCTAGAGTTTATTTTGGGTTTGGTACAGGGGTCAGTGAGATGGGGTAATGGTGACGGTTTACCTTGGCGCAATTGATGTACTCAGGGTATGAGCTGTCACAACTTACCACTACCGATTAAGTAAAGCAGCGCCATCCTAACCGCAACTCCACTAGTCACCTGTTGAGGAATTAAGCTAATCTCGGGATCATCTATCAGCTCAGAACTAATTTCAACCCCTCGGTTAACTGGACCAGGGTGGAGAATGTGAACATTGGGTTGGCAAAGTTGGAGGCGCTCCCGGGTAATCCCATAACGCTGATGATATTCTCTCAAACTAGGCAACAAATGACTCGTCATACGTTCTTTTTGCAGCCGCAAGGTCATGACAAAGTCAGCATCTTTTAGTGCTGGTTCAATCTCCCAGTGAATATAGAGCTTAGGATGACTAATTGGTAACTGTTGCGTAGACGTAAGGGAATGGCTGGCTTGACTTGTGATCGGTACCGTTGTTTTTAAAATCACAGGGGTTTCGGTGTACTGCTGCTGTTGAGCAAGGCTAGACTTAGCCCATAACTCTTGCTGTTGCTTTACCCTAGGTTGTTGGAGACGAGTACTACTGTATTCAGCAAATAATTGCGGAAGTAGGGTAGGTGCTCCAGCCAGATGAACCTCTGCACCTGTCGCCAGGAGACTCCAGATATTGGAACGGGCAACTCGTGAGTGCAAAATATCTCCAACAATGGTAACTTTTTTTCCAGCAAGCAGTTCTATGCGGGGATTATCCCAGTCTAAGCAAGAACAAATTGTAAACAAATCCAGCAATCCTTGAGAAGGATGTTCATGTTGACCGTCACCAGCGTTAAGTACACTTACCTGGACACCGAGTCGATTCATCTCAGTAGCAATAATTTGAGGAACTCCCGCCTGCCGATGGCGAATCACCATCATATTAGTTCCCATTGCCAGGTAAGTCTTTGCTGTATCAAGAATCGTTTCGCCCTTGCTTAAGGAAGACGTTCCTGGTGCAAAGTTTAGGATATCAGCAGAAAGACGCTTAGCCGCTAGTTCAAAACTGCTACGAGTACGGGTTGATGGTTCAAAAAACAAATTCGCAACCACGTGACCCTGTAGTGCAGGTACCTTTTTGGTGCGTCGGGACAGTACTTCCCGAAAACTAGAGGCAGTTTGTAAAACTGTATTGTATTCATCTGGCGTAAAATCAGCCAGGGCAAGAATATGGCGGCGAGTCCAGGTGGCATTTGCCATATAAGTCGTCAAGCAATTCAATAACTTAGTTTTGCTGCTCGTGACAGCTTTAAGAATTTCTGACACCCAGGAAACCCTAGATATCGATTAAGGTTAGCAGGTCGAGCAGGTTTACCTACTTTGTATTCTTGAGCCCCAAAACCTAAGATAACCTCAGCGCACACCTGTGTTAACCAAGAAAGCTGGTTTAGTGTTCGGTCAACTGATGATATCCTGTCCGGTTGAATACTTATAATTCCTTGATAATTGATCACTAGTTATTGCTCAGACAACACCGATTTATGAAAAGGCCATGACAGATTGGTGGAAGTTTTATCAATAACTGATCACTAACAACAAAACGCAACAGACCATTTTAAAAGTGATTAACCGGACTTGATCTAACACATCTATTTAATTGAGGGGTATAACCTATCATTCCAACTATTAAATAGTATGCTCTACTCAAGAATGTGGATCAAGAGGCACACATTTTTGTTGCTGTGCTTTAATCTTTCGCTGAACTCTAACTGGTACTCCCTTCACTGCTTTACCATAGAGGCGTTGAAACTCCCGTTCAAAATGGGCAGCAACCATAGGGCTATGAATAACTAACACCGTCTCATCGTTCCTGGTATTTGCTGCTTTTGACCAGTTGTGAGAGCCTGTAATCACTGTCTTTCCATCGAGAATGGCAAATTTGTGATGTAAGACATCTCCTTCTGGCAACTGAGGCACACCGACGGTAGCAATCGGTTGACGCCAAGGACGGTTACCACTCTCATATTGACACTTGTGAGTAACAGCTACTCCCATCATGTCCAAACCCTCACTGTAATAGCGAAAGGCAAAACTTGGCTCAATTAGCGCTTTGACCTTAACACCCTGTTGATGGGATTGCTCTAAAACATTAGTTAGCCGTTGCTCGGAAAAGACAAACAAAGCTATGTGAATGGTTTCCCTAGCCTGAGGAAGGATTTGAGCGATCAGACCATTGCTACTCTGATGCCAAGGTTTGGTAGTGGAGGTTGGGGAGAATTGTATAGCGATAGTTGTATCCCCCACAGTCGTATCCCCCAGAGTTGTATCCCCCAGTGTGACCTGCTCTACTGGTCGCGATGGCTTCTTGAGACCAAACTTACTGTCTGGTTTACCGCCAGCACCATCTCCCCACATCAGGTTAAATTCCTGAGTGAATTGCTTAGCTAACTCTACACTGTCAATCTTGAGTAGATTGTTGGCATTGCCACGACTCTCTCGAAACTGAAAGTCACCATGTAGATCACTAAGAGTGAAGTTGGCTGAGGTAATAATAGAAACTTTGTTATCAATAACTATAAACTTATGATGCATTAAGCCACTGCCCCGAGAACCATCCGCTGTGTCATCAATCATAGGTACACCACGATTTCCTAAGATGATTAAAGCGTCTCCTTCTGAAATTTCCGTTGCACTGAGCTGACCATCTCCGTCACGGTCGATCAATATTAGGGACTCATTGTAGCGTGAGCGTTCTCTTTGGCGGAGTTTTGCCACTGACTCAGCGGTCAGTTGACTTACCGGAAGGCTGTAGTTATTGTCTAAAATGACTCTGACCTTGACACCAGCTTGCTGACGTTCTACTAAAGCTTGGGCAATTCTGGGCATACGCAACTCCTGAACCGCCACATCTACTGTGGACTTTGCTGATGCGATCGCATCCACAATCACTTGCTCCAAGTTATCTCCCTCCCGAGTTACTCCCCGGTAAGGATCGGTGTATTGGGCTGACCTACTATGATTAAAGTAAGCCTGAACCCAAGGGTCTTGGGGCAGAGGGGGTTCAAGAGACACCTGTGGCTGAGCTTGTTGACAGCCACACAAAATCAATAGTATCAGCAAAAGATAATACAAATTCCAGTAAATGCACGCTGGTTGGGAACTCAAGGCATCAAAAAACCCGATTGGATAGCTGATTTCCCCATGCTAACAGCACAATCTTCAAATAGATGCAGTTGTTGAATTAACATAAAATACCAGGGGATATCAGTTGCCATCAAGTTCAACTCCCTCCCCTAATTGCCTTTTTTTATGGAATGGTTTACACCAAAGCCTAATTAGCGGGTTAGGGACTTTAACCCGAACTAGTGTCTTATGCCAAGACGAAAGAAAACATTCCCGTGTGGCCACAAGGGGTATGGTAAAACATGCCACCGATGTGATCAAAAAAACCGAGCACGGGAAGAGAAAAAACAGCAAAAACGGCAGTGGGAGTCTAGTTTTGAAGATGATCCCATTGACTTAAAAAACCTTCCTACCCATGTGGTGGTCAAAGCCCGTGGGATAATCGCTGGTTTGGAAAATCACCAGGATTACAGAGAATTTGGTGGCAAGCGGCTGCGCCACAACCGCTGGATCATCAGTATTCCTGTAACGCGCAACTACCGAATGATTTGTCACGACCAGGGTAGCTTATTGGTTCCTCACGCGGTTTTGTCCCACGAGGACTATAATGTTGGTAAACCAGGTGGTTAGTTATTAGTCATTACTTATTAGTTTTCAGTTATTAGTCATCAGTTGGAGAGAGACCTGGAAAGGTTATATGCTTAAGATAGAGATAGCTGGTTGCCTGAAAACCCATGCAAATTTATCTGGACTATAGCGCCAACACACCACCACGCCCAGAAGTCATTAAAACTATGCAAGATGTGCTTACCCAGCAGTGGGGTAATCCTTCTAGCTTACACCAGTGGGGTCAGCGAGCGGCCATTGTACTGGAACGAGCTAGAATACAGGTAGCTAGGTTAATCAATGCACCAGCGGAATCGATTACATTTACCTCTGGCGGTACTGAAGCGGATAATTTGGCAGTGATGGGGGTTGCCCAAGGCTACAAAAAACCCCAGCATATCATTATTTCTAGTGTAGAGCATTCTGCGATCGCTCAACCAGTGGCCATGTTGGAGCAGTGGGGTTGGCAAGTGACCAGGCTACCAGTGGATTCTCTGGGACGGGTCAATCCCAGTGATTTAAAAGCTGCCCTACAGGCAAATACGGTTTTAGTCTCCGTCATCTACGGTCAAAGTGAAGTAGGTACACTCCAACCTATTGATCAACTAGGACAAATTGCTCGTGAACAGGGTGTGCTGTTTCATACCGATGCAGTTCAAGTAGCCGGACGGCTATCTATCGATGTTCAACGACTACCGGTGGATTTGCTGTCGATTTCCAGTCACAAAATTTATGGTCCGATGGGAGCAGGGGCACTGTATATCCGCCCTGGTGTAGAGTTAGTGCCCCTGATCTCCGGTGGTGGACAAGAATCCCGATTGCGGTCTGGAACCCAGGCGTTGCCAGTAATTGCTGGGTTTGGAATCGCGGCAGAACTAGCAGCAGCGCAAATGCTAACAGAGACACCTCGGTTAATTCGATTACGCGATCGCATGTTTGACCAACTCGCTGATACTCCCTATCTCATTGCCACTGGTTCTAGAGACTATCGCTTACCCCATCACGTTAGTTTCTGTTTGACTTCCCCTACTGGGGGGGTGACTGGCAAAACTATAGTGCGCCAGTTTAATCAGGCTGGTATTGGTATTAGTGCAGGTTCAGCTTGCCACAGTGGTAAACTGAGTCCAAGTCCGATATTGTTAGCAATGGGTTACAACGAGCCAGCTGCTTTGGCTGGAATTCGGTTGACCCTGGGGCGAGATACCACAGAAGCTGATGTAGATTGGACGGTGATGGTACTCAAGCAAATTTGGGAACGACTGATGCCACAACCAGAATTATCTAAGGTCTAACTTTGCTCAAAAAAGGCTCAATTGCTCCTATGGGTAGGGTGGATTGGCGCTCGATTAATGTGGCGAGACATTAGTTTTCCTTTTTCTTTTAAGCCATTAATATTAGAGTTTTTGATTAACACACAGACAGACTCATGAATGAACTTCCTTTGAGCTTAGAAGATGCGATCGCTCAAGCTAAACAAGCGACCAAAGCCGCCCTAGATGACGGTCAAACCAGGGTACAAGTGGAGTTGGTCTTTCCAGAAATTGCCCTCCAAGCCCAGTCAATTGCCCAGGAATTTATTCCTATCTTTGAGCAGTATGGCCCCGGACTGAAAATCTTCTTTCCTGATACCGGTGCTTCAGCCCTTGCCCTTCGTGACTGGGGAGAGGTACCGTTTAAAATTACTGATGTTGGTACCAGTCGCTCCCCAGCAGAAACTAGAATTGAAGATGATGACCAGGTTTTCTTGCTAGTGGGCCCGTCTGCCGTGGAAGTAGCCCAAGTGGAAAAGATTTGCAATTTGGCGGGGGATCGCCCCTGTGTGATCCTAAATCCTCAACTGGAAGATGTCTCTATTGTAGGGATTGGCTATGCCGCACGTCAGTTACGCGATCGCTTTCTGAAAACCCTAGAGTCTTGTTATTATCTGCGACCCTTTCCAGGGGGTGCTCTATGGCGTTGTTATCCTTCTATGTGGCAAGTATGGCTAGAAATAGATGATGAGTATCAGTTGGTGACTGAAGAACCTAGCAAACCGACAGCAGAGGCTCTTGATCAAATTATACTTAAGGCAAGTCTAGTTAACACGACTAGCCCAGAAGATGCTCAAAATATACCATCTGCCCAAAAAAAACAGTCGTTATTCTCAGGTATCCAGAAATTCTTAAATGCTCTGAGTCGTTGAACTCACAGTTGAGCTCAGGTCAGAAAAACGTTATCAAAAATCTACCTAGCGAGGCAAAAAAACCTCGTCTGTATAGAGCGGCGCGTGTTAAGCTACGTCTTGGCTAGTTAGTTGGATGAATGGCGGACAGGAACTTTGATACTTTGTTATCGTCTGTTGTTATCGTCTATAATGAATATAGTAGGGTAATCAAATTAAGAGCTAACCGCCACCTACTAGCTAAAATAGATAAAATTTTTTGGTATTTTTCCGGCGCGGAGGGGCATCTCGTGTCGTCAATAAAGCTTGCCGAGTATCCGTTACCGTTGGGTGGAGTTGGCAAGAAGCCTACACTGAAATCGTTCGCGGAGCGGCTGTGTAAGAGCAGAGTCAGTGTAGGATTATGTCACAACTATCATAGAGGGAAGCGGCGAACTTGCCAAGGCAAAAGGTGAAAAATGTGCGCGTAATGTGGAATTAATGCTTTCCGAATGTCTAACAACCTAGATGCTCAGCCACCAGCAGTAATCAAAGACGAATTTAACCTAGATAACTTCCTAGAAGATATACCTGATATAGAGGAAGTGGAAAAACCAACTACTGATATCATCCCATACCAGACCGATGATGCTGGAGAACCGAAAGTTGGCATGGAAGAACTAAATAGCTTAGCTGATATATTTGAAGGTCAGACCCCTGATTTGGATCAAACCTGGCAAGAAGAAGAAATTATCGCTCCAGATAACCAGCAGTTGTCTAGCCAATCAGACAATTCTATCACTACAGACGAACCACAGGATTTATCTGACCTGATTAAAGAACTTGATGAGTTGGACATTCCGGAGGCAGCAGAATCTACCGAGGAAGATTTACTCAGTTTGTTCGATGAGGAATTTCCAGAAGAAGCAGCCTTTGAGTTACTACAGTCAAGGGAGTCAACTCGAAAGGATAGTCAACCTAACCTTACTCCAAGCCTGACAGATAAAGACCTTGAAGAATTACTTTCTTTTGGGAGTAGTGAGGGGAGCCTAACTCAAAAAACTAACCCAGCGGACGAATTAAGTAGTTTATTTGATGATACCTTTTTTGAAGAAAATAGCTCAAGCTCGGAAAGTACTCCTCCCACCAAATTAGATAGTTATGGGATGGGCAAACAGCAGCCTATCCCACCAAGCACCCCACACCCGGACCCCACCCACACCGACCTGAATGAAGATTTAAATCTGGTCAATGACTTGGAGCTGATTCCAAATCACCCCCCTGCAAACCATGAACAGCCAGCAATTAATTCCCCATCAACCACAGGGTCTCCAAAGCCCACCTCGACTTCAGCTCGACCCAGTGAGGCGTCTACACCCACTCGTAGTCCAACTGTCAAAGGAAAAAATAGAAAATCCCATCCCATAAAATCAAACAAATTACCAGATTCATCACCAAAACCATTACCAACAACCCAAGATCAATGGCAGCAATTAGAGCAGCTGTTGGCAGAAGCTACCGCACATTACCAAAACGTTGATTTTGACAGTATAAAACCTCTGGATGTGACCTTACCCACTGCTGAGGTGGTATCAGAGCAGAAAAGAATATTTGATGAACTAGAACTCCTATTAAATGAAACTAGTAGCCCTGAACCTAACCACTCCCTAGACCAAGAAACCCCGAAAACCAATCAGGCGGATTCAGTAGAGGATGACTTTAAAGACCTCGAGGACTTGCTACAGCAGGCAAATCAAAGCATCTCTGCTATTCCAGGAGGGATGAATCAGGAGCTGTCTCGCCAAACAAGGCGTCCGAGGTCTAAGCTATTTGAACAAACCATGCGGGTACCGGTTAAACAACTGGACACCCTGAGCAATTTAGTGGGAGAACTGGTGGTTGGTCGCAATACCTTAGAGCAAGATCAAGAACGGCTGCGGCAATTCTTAGATAATTTATCCCATCAGGTATCGAGCCTCAACGATGTGGGTTTGAAAATGCGGGATTTGTATGAGCGAACCCTGCTGGAAAATTCCCTATTGTCTAGTAGTAAGATTTACCGAACTACAAGTATCCAAGAACGGGAACAAGGAAACCAGAATTCCTCGACCTTAGAAGAGTATCACCCCCTGGAAATGGACCGCTTTACAGGCTTCCATTTGCTATCCCAAGAGATCATTGAGCTGATTGTCCGGGTTAAGGAGTCGGCGTCTGACATTGAGTTTTTGGTGGATGAAACCGACCAAGTAACTCGTACCCTCAGACAGGTAACCAATCAACTCCAAGAAGGACTGACGCGATCGCGTATGGTGCCCTTTGCCCAAGCAGCAGACCGAATGCCCCGTGCAGTCAGGGAAATTTCCTTGCAGGAAGGCAAGGAAGCCGAGCTACACGTTGAGGGGCGGGAAACCTTGATTGATAAAATGATCTTGGAACACCTCTATGATCCTATGACCCACCTGGTCAACAATGCCATTACCCATGGAATTGAGCTACCAGAGGAACGGCTGGCTGCAGGGAAGCCTAGGGCGGGTAAAATCACCCTCGGGGCATTCTACCAGGGAAATCAGACGGTGATTTCCATCTCGGATAATGGGGGGGGCATTGATCCAGATCGAATTAGAGCTAAAGCCCTTGAAAAGAATCTCATTTCCCCAACTGAGGCAAAAACCCTGAGCGACTTGGAGTTGTTCAATTTTATCTTCCACCCTGGGTTCACCACTGCTGAGAAAGTGACTGACACCAAAGGTCGAGGGGTAGGCATGGATGTGGTGCGCACCTGCTTAAGTGAAATTCGGGGAACCATTACTATCGACTCTACTCTCGGGGAAGGAACCACCTTTACCATTCGCTTACCCCTGACCCTGAGTATTTGTAAAGCCCTCTGCTGTGTAAGCGATCGCGCCAGAATTGCTTTTCCCATGGATGGGGTCGAAGACATGCAGGATGTCTCCCCTGACTGCATTCAGACCAATTCTCAAGGTCAAGCCTTTCTTCAATGGCGGGACAGCCAGATCCCATTCAAACCCCTCTCAGAATTGCTGACCTACCATAGCCAACTCAGCCGGGCGAGCGTCTATGGCAGCCAAAGGGAAGACAACCTGATTTCTGTGGTGGTACTGCGCAGTACAGGTAACATGCTCGCCGTAGAGGTTGATCAGGTATTGGGGGAGCAAGAAATTGTTATTAAGCAAATCGAAGGCCCTGCACCCAAGCCAGTAGGCATTACCGGGGCGACCGTCTTAGGGGATGGTCGAGTAATGCCCATTGCTGACGTCCTAGAACTGATTGACCTTGCTATGGGTCGGATTCGTAAAGATGGTGGTGTTGCGATCTGGCAAAGGATGGAAACTCCGACTGCCAGCGGAGCCGAGGTCAATCTCATCAAATCTGATCCCATGGTGTTGATTGTGGATGATTCAATCACAGTCCGAGAACTGCTTTCTATGACCTTCAGTAAAGCTGGTTATCGGGTAGAACAAGCCCGTGATGGTCAAGAAGCCTGGGATAAACTCCGGTCTGGTTTGCCTTGCGAGATCGTATTCTGTGACATTGAAATGCCCAGAATGGATGGTTTAGAACTGCTATCTCGCCTTCAAAAAGACCCAGATTTGTGTGAAATACCCCTGGCCATGCTCACCTCTCGTGGTGCTGATCGACACCGGAAAGTAGCTGCTGATCTCGGTGCTAGAGGCTATTTTACCAAACCCTATCTAGAAGACGTGTTACTAGATGCTGCCCAACGAATCAGGCAAGGGGAAGTGTTGTTAGCTGGAAGTAATCAAGAATAGATAATGCCAGCTACCCGTTGGCATTAGTCATTGCTCAGCAATTCTCATTTTGGGAAATAGGTGTTCAAATTGTGGAAATGCCGATAGTGTATTAATATCATCTAGATCACTCAAGAGAGTTGAAGCGAGCCAAAGCACCAGAGTTGTTTAACACAATAGTCAGTTCTTTTCGCTCCTGTCTGAAATCTCTGCAAGACTTGCCCACGGGCAAAAACACTCGCTATGGAATGGAAGATGCCGGTTTAAGTGCCTTTGGTGTGTTCTTGACCCACACCCCATCATTTCTAGCTTACCAGCGCCAGATGGAAAAAAGCAAAGGGTGCAGCAACGCCCAAAGCCTGTTTGGAGTGCATCACATGCCTCTCGACAACCAAATTCGAAGTTTACTCCACCAAGTCTTACCTGAGTGTGTGTCACCAGTGTTTGAGTAAATTGTGCAAATGCTGGAAAACGAGGGGCATTTGAGGAAGTTTCCAGGATTTGCTGACACGCTGTTGATGCCACTTGATGGCAAGGAATATTTCAGCTGTGAGAAAATCCACTGTGCCCAATGTTCAACCGGAAAGAGCAAGTCAGGAAAAACGAACTCATAATATGCTATGGGAACCGATGTCACAATCAAGGTATCCAATGGTCATTGGCTTCAATAAACCCACTAAAACCGCCGCAACCAGTCCATTATCCTTACCACTAAAGCCCGCCGGAGATAGTCAACAGCAATAGCCGCAAATGCTCGAACATTTTGAGAAGCTGTCAGACCCAATAGGTAAACAAGGGCTGCTTCATCCATTTATCAGTATTATCACGATTTCACTATTAGCTACCATGGTCGGTGCGAGGGGATGGGAAGATATTGAAACCTATGGAATCAGCCATTACCATTGGTTGTCTACCTTTTTACCATTGCCCAATGGAATTCCCTCGGCAGATACCTACAGGCGAGTGTTTGAACAAATATCCCCCAGTGTGTTTGATGATAGCTTCCAGAGCTGGTTAACTAGTTTAGTGACAGATAATGGGGCACAGGTGATTCCGATTGATGGCAAACAAATCAAGGGTTCCTATGATCTAACCCTCGCACAATCAGCTTTGCATGTGGTTAGTGCGATCGCGAGTGAGCATCGGTTATTTCTAGGGCTTGTTAAAGTGGACGATAAAAGCAATGAGATTACAGCCATCAAGCGCCTTACTAGAATTATTGGATATCTCTGGATGCATAATTACCATTGATGCCATGGGAACTCAGTATGAAATAACCCATGATATCCGTGCTTTGGGTGGAGATTATGTTTTGGCGCTCAAAAAAAATCATCCCACTAAGTTTCACGCAGGTGAAGCAATGGGAAAGAAGCTGCTGTTGCTAATCAGGCAAGAGGATATTGAGTATAGCTATGATATTAGGGTAGAATCAGCACACAATCGTACTGAAAAGCGCGATTGTGTGGGCGGTAACTCTTGCCTCGTTAGACCAAGATTTATATAAGCAGTCCCACTGGTCTGGATTACAGACTATTGTGATGGTTATTCGCACCCGCGATCTGTGGAACAAGACTACTCGTGAGGTGATGTTTTACCTGACTTCTCTACCACCCCATGCTCAAAAGTTAGGCAAAGCTATCCGAAAACACTGGTCCATTGAAAATCAACTTCATTGGGTATTAGATGTGACTTTTGGGGAGGATGGGAGCCGAATTGGTACAGGGCATACCCCACAGAATATGGCTTTACTCAAGCGCGCAAGGGTCTCAATTTACTCAATCTTGAAACAAGCTATAAACGTAGCACTCGTCAATTAGCGTTGCGAGCCAGCATGGATACAAGGTATATGCTGAAGGTTTTGAAAGCTTCGATTCCCTTACAGTCGTGCCTTATCCGAGTCATAATTTTTCGCCGCTGTACCCTGTGTCACCCTCCCAGCAGAAAAATACTTTTGCAAGAGGTCTACTCTAAGTTAGGATGTTTTGAGAGATAAATGCTAGAGAATCTTTCTCTGATGAAAATTGTTGAAGTTTTCCTAGCATTTTATGTTTATTCCAACGGTTGTAAATATCAAAAAAATATCACAGATGCTCACCGCTTTCCTTTCTGGTACATGGCTTGGTTTTTCTTTACTAGTAGCAATTGGAGGACAAAATGCTTTCATATTAAAACAGGGCTTAAAGCAGGAGCATGTTTTTATCATTTGTTTAATTTGTGCTTTATCAGATGCTATTTTGATAGCTTTTGGTGTTTCTGAATTTCATGTAATCATAGAAGAAATACCTTGGATAGAAGAGATTGCCAGAGATTTTGGAGCCATCTTCCTTACAGGCTATGGTATACGTAGTTTCTGGTTAGCTGCTAAATCATCTGATTCTTTAATTCCATCTACTGACGATTCAACATCTCTTGCCATTGCTATTACAACTTGCCTTGCTTTCACATGGCTTAACCCTCATGTGTACTTAGATACAGTTGTGCTTGTGGGATCAATATCCACCCATTATTCTACTGCAAGAATTCAATTTGCACTGGGAGCTATATCGGCATCGTTCATATTCTTTTTCACCTTGGGTTATGGGTCAAGGATGCTGTCACCAATTTTCAGCAATCCAAGATCATGGAAAATTTTAGACATAGTAATCGGAGCTATTATGTTTATGATTGCAATAAGTTTGTTTTTGTGAGGAATAAGCTTACAGCGCTTGGCAATTCAGTTAGGTACAAAGTTCTGGATTTTTAGGGAGCAGGGAGCAGGGATTTCGGAGCATTAAAACAATTCTGTGTAGCTGATAGTTATGCAAACCGCCGTATCGATCTTCAGTTGTTTTTATCCGACTTATTCAGCAGACCTTACTCAGGTAATTAATTGGGGAGCATGTCACTTATGCAGCAACATTAGTACTAAATCTCTAGCCCCTTCATGGGTTTAAGCTTGCTCTGATGATACATAGTTTATTTCTTCTGCAACTTGGACCTGCTCCCATTAATTCTGTGTAGGTGCTTACTACAAACGTATTAATGAGCGTGCACGGGCAAAACGTGGATCTTCAAGGCGAAATCCATCAGGGTTTGTTCCACGTTCCAATGCTAAGTAGTAGGTAAATAGTTGCAATGGCACAAGGCAAGTTATAGAGCAGAAGGGTTCTGGAACTTTAGGTACAGCAACCCAACTGGTTGCGTCAGTTTGCAGTGATTCCGCCGTTCCGTCGCTGATGACCAAGGAGGCAGCACCAATTTCTTGGATGAGTCCCACTAGCTCGATAACGCGCCCCTGTGCCGCCCCTGCTGGCGCAATCAAAACGAAGAGATCTTCTGCTTCAGCGCATTGAAATGGTCCATGCAGAATTGTCTCGATTGACATACCCTCAGCTTGCAAGTAGGAAGTTTCCTTAATTTTTAGTGCGATCTCATGAGCCGTGACAGCATTCGGACCACCACCAACTAACCAAATACGCCGTCGATTAACGTATTCGTGGGCAAGTAGTGCTATCTCATTCTCTGTTTCCAGTGCTGTGAGTAGTGCCTCAGGGAGTTCATGGTGCAGGAAGTTTTTCGTTAGAAAACTTGCCCCAGTGCGATGATAGCCGATACGTTCCGCAAGAGCAGATAGGACTGAAATCGCACCAATGTAACTGACAGTATGAGCTGATGACTTATCTTGTGCAACAGTAGTAAGGGTAATGTCGGTTTGCACAGCCTCATTAGCTCCACCCTCACCTGTAATAAACACTGTGTAACAACCTGCTTCACGGGCATGTTTGAGCGACTCAACTGTATAGAGTTTATTCCCACGATGACTAATACCAATGACGCAATCCCTTGGTGTAATGCGAAGTCCATAAAGCGCAAAGTCAAATGAGTGAACTGCCTGTGTGAACAGCTCTCCTCCATACAAACGCATTAGGTGTTCACCCACCTGAGCAGCATAATGTGAAGTGCCAATCCCAACTGTAAATAGCCGCTCGCAAGAGGCTATACGGGCAGCACACTCATCAATTAATCTTTCATTGCACCTAGCAGCATGGGCAAATGCTTGAGGTTGCTCAAGAATTGCCTCATATATATGAAAGGGATGTTTCACTCTTTGTTCAGTAGACATATTAATAGTTGTCCTCTCTATCGTGCAAGTTTTGCATTAATACAACTGGGCTTCGTTGCATAAAGAGTATGAGTTGAGTGGGATAATCTGTAGATAGAAAAATAAAACTCCCCCCAGCCATGATAGAAGCAACGGCCAAGACCCAATATAAGATTAGGAATTGGAGTGAGTACAACGCAACCCTCAAAAACCGAGGAAGTCTGACAATGGGAAAAACATGGTAAAACAGAAAGGACTATTCTGTTTGATATGGTGTCCAAATTAAAGAGGTCGCTTCAACTCTCGCGACCCAATCACTGCTGTAAAAATTAATAGTGGTTGTATTCCTATATTCAAATCATACTAAGGTTGAGTTTCTATGTGTTTATGCAGAACTTTGAAAGATCTTTACCAAAGAAGCTTAGACAACAATTATACCCCGGTTGTTTCAGATAAGTATATGGCAGCGTACAATAACTATATAAAACCACCGAAACTTAGAGGGCATATTGTTGATCTAACTCATACATTAGGACCACAAACGCCCGTATTCCCAGGGGATAAACCTATGAGACTAGAGATAGCATCAACATATAGTGAGAATGGCTATCAAGATTATGAATTACATCTGAATGAGCATACTGGAACGCACTTAGACGCTCCCATTCATTTTATCAAAGATGGCATTGCTGTGCACGAGATTCCAGTTCATTGTCTGTGTGGACCCTTGGTGGTGTTAGATATTCGAGACCGTGTGCTACATAATCATGATGCTACAGTGATTCCGGACGATATCTTGCGTTGGGAAAAGAAGTATGGAAAGATCCCTAGCAATGCCATCATTATTATGAATAGTGGCTGGGGAAAGTACTTCGGAGATAATAATGCTTTTGTAAACATGGATAAACAAGGAATTCCTCATTTCCCTGGTTGGAGTAAAACGGCTGTAGAGTTTCTGTTGGAAGCAAGATCTGTGCTTGGCATCGGTGTTGATACTCTTAGCCTTGATCAAGGGGCTTCGGAGGATTTCCCAGTTCATAATACTTGGTTGTCGAATGGGCTTTGGGGATTAGAAAATGTGGCTAACCTTGACAACATTCCCCCTTCAGGAGCATTCCTTTTTGTTGGGGCATCTAAAGTTTATGGTGGAACTGGAAGCCCAGTGCGCTTAATAGCAGTCATTTGACAATCTCCGTCCTAAAAGAACGGGGATTCTTGGCTCTACTACTCGTCGTGGCTCTTTCAAACCGGAGTCAGAAAAAGTAGAGGACAAATTTCCCCAAGCGTTTAGATCATAGATCTAGGTTTCGGTGTGCCGGAGACGAAACCTTAGAAGATTGGAGCCTTAATAAAAAAGTTTTAACCAAAGGTGCGCTTTCCGTCGGCGAATTTAATTCGACGACTGTAAGCGCACCTTTATACTTTTTTATCTAAGTTTTTCATAGACGTTGTAGTCGTTAGACCAAATTACGGAATACGTATCTCATACATATTTTTTACGTTGTCTATTTATGATTAGATAGTACCTATCTGACAAAAAGTTTATTGCTTATGCTTTTATTCTATCACATAATCATGAAAAGCCGTCCTAGAAGGACGGGGCTAATGACCCAAACTTTTTGGTAACAGTTCCACTTTTATGACGTGAGTGCCCCTCTCACGTTCAGACAACTACAGGACTAAGCCGCTTCAGAATACCACCCAGAATATCTTGTGCTCGCAGTGACACAAGGCTGATCGAACCGGCATCCCCCAAACCATGTGAAGACTCACATAACCCATTCAAGTATATATCTGGTAAAGAAACTCCTTCTTTCATGGCAATACGGTAGTCCCGCTCCACCTTGAGATAATCGTCTGTCCAAACAAAATTATCTGCTACATCACGGAGTAGTTTTGGCAATCCTTCCTGGCCATTACGACCGATATCTAAGAACCCAGTTGCCAATATCATTAAATCACACGGGAGTTCATCTATATTGCCCTTATAAAGCTGTCGGATAAGGATAGATTTTTTTCCATTCGGGTTGATCTCGTCAACCACACAATTGCGATAAATCTTCAAACGTTCGCGATGGTTTATTTTGTCCTCATACCGTATTAAATACAAGGCATCAAGAATATCCTTATCTACTGAGGAGTAGTTAGTACGGCGAAGCTGTTTATCCAACTCTGCTCTCATTTGAGGTGGTAGCCCATGGTAGTAATCTACAAACTCAGGAAAGTATACTTCATCACTGAAACAGCTAGTATCCTTGAGGCAATATGAAAAAGAACGATGAACCGAATAGATCTGCTGATAGCCTTTGTTAATTAGATCCAAGATAATCTCCACAGCACTCTGTGAAGCTCCAAGCACAACAATAGGTGAGTCTTTATCATATTTTTTAATATGATGGAGGTAATTAACAAAATGAATAACGTTTGGACTATTTACTCCCTTGATTTTAGGAATATTAAGATTCCTACCCGTTCCCACTACTAAACACCGAGTTAAGAAGTTAGTACCTTGGTTATTTGTAAGTCGCCATAGGTATTGACCACTTATATAAGCGAGTTCAATTTTGGTCACAGAACTTCCATACACCACGTTCTGAAATTGACTTCCTGCCCAGACAATATAATCGTAGTAATCTTGTCTAAGGGGATGCGTAACTCCAAGGTTAAGGAAATCGAACAACCGACCACTCTGATGGAGATAATTGACAAAAGTATACTTGCTTCTAGGGTTGACTGGAGTAACCAAATCCCTCAAAGGGTTGTTTTGGATATTACTACCATTTAGTAACATTCCCTCATGCCAAGATACTTGTGTATTACGCTCTATAAAGAGCACTTTGCCTGGATAATTGCCTTCCTCCATAGCAATGGCAAGAGCAATATTAGATGGCCCAAAGCCGACTCCAATAACATCGTATATTATCTCTTCACCAGCAATTTTGGAAGTTCGTGTTGTATATGACAACATGGTACCAATTCCTCCCAATTATAGTTAGATAATTCAAACTTATCACGAATAGATTGTGTATACTTAGGGCAAAAAGGGTCAAGTCCCATTACTAGTAAAACAGGTACGAAGGGAAGTAAAGAATGATTGCCATGTTGGAGGGATTCTCGTAAAAAATCAATAATATTCAGAGCGCGTTGGGCTAAAATACTTGACGAATAATCCTTGAGATCTAGAGGCTTCGACAAGATAGAGATTATTTTCTCTATAGTCTTATTATTCTTGTAGTCATCTCCATTTTCCATACTAGTTAATTTAGCATTGAAAACTTCTACAATATCATTAATTTTTCGGGCAATTTCAGATACTGTCTTTTCAAAGGCTATAAGGGAAAAGTTTGCTTCTTGAAATTCAGGGCCATGCAACGCAAGGAACAAGCGAATAATATCTGCCTCGTAATCCTTCACCAAATCTCGTGCCCAAATGAGATTACCTTTACTGGTTGAGAATTTAGAAGAGCCAAGATAATAAAATTGGTTAGTGATAAATCCACGTGGCAAAGGCCAATCGAACCCACATTTTTGTGCGGCTATCCCTAAGGCGAAATGGACGAAAACATAAAAATAAGAATTATCGAAACCAAGAAACTGGACATATTCATCTTTGTTACTTAGTTGACCTGCTGATTTTTTGAGAAAGTAAATGTGACCAGGATACATCTCTGCCCAAACATTTAGTTTCTGATCAGAAAGAGCAAAATCTATACTAATCCCCCGATTCATTTTATAGGATAGTGGAAAAGGGGTCATAGGTTGATCTAGAAGAGAAGAAATGAGGTGCTTTAGCGCGGGGCGGTGTGTTTCCATCCCAAGCAAATATTGTTCTAGCTCAGAACGGAATTCCTCAAGTTTGAGGACAAGCCTTGGTTCCTTCAAAATCTCTAAGCCAGGATATTGCACTTCAAGAAGATCAATTGCAGAGTTAGGATGTCCACAGGATTCACAAATACCACTACATGTATAACTCAAGCAATTGGGACAGAAACCAGAGATAAATGATTCGATCGGGTAAGTATCCGTCTTCTTATCATAGAAGACCTGCATTTCAGCTACTTCAACAAGGCCAGATGAGTATAACCGTTCAAAGAAAGCCTGAACAAATTCGCGATAGCTCGCATCCTGATTCCCAAAGTGATCGATAGCAATATCATAACTTGAGAGTGAATCACGGATTTCAGTACGAGACTGGTTGATCAAAGATGTAACCTCTATTCCCAATCGCCTAGCTGTCGTATCCACATAGGATTGGTTGTCATCAGTGCTGACAACATAGTGCGCTTGCTGTCCATGTTGTCTGATATACCGTTTGAAGATATCTGCAGCTAGATACGGACCAGACAGGTGGCCAACATGTAGATCCCCATTGGGAGTAGGTGGTGGTGCAATAATAAGAATCATTTCTGAGATAGGTCTCCTTGCTGGGAATTTATAGCATTAGTCTGATTATCTATATAGGTTTTAATTTGTTCTCGCGCCTCTGGCGAGTCCCAGAAGATGGTAATAAAAGTTAGTGGATCCTGATTTGACAGGTTCTGAAACCTATGGGTTTGTTCTCTGGGAATGAAAACAACATCCCCAGCTTCAAGATCTTCTTCTTCTGCCTCAATGTACATCCTTCCCTTCCCTGCCAATACGATAAAAGTTTCTAGCTCATCATGCTTATGGGGGGTTGTACACTCACCGGGTCGCACAGAAGCAATTGCGGATCCCCAGTAGAGAGGGTTAGATAAATCCTGGGAAGGATAAAGTCGCCGTAAATCGCAACCATATTCATACTTACTTAAGGCTTCGATCTTACGTTGAATATACATAAGCTATCTGACTCCTTTAAAAAAAAACTTGTTAGTGACTTCTGTACAAAACGGATTATCATAAACCGACAAGATGTAATGCTTCCTGTGCAAAAGCTTGGCTACACTTTGCGAGGTTTCCATTTCCTCCTGTGATTGTTATATAATTCCCTTTTCGCTCTACAAATGGCTTACCATTACTCGTAAGTGAAAGGGCACATGGCTTGACTGACAAAAGTTTGTGGGATCCACCCATAAATTCCTCTATATACAGCAATGCTTCCTGTAAATAACTGTACTCAGTATATCCCCCTTGGAACCACCATATCAACTTATCTATGCTAGCTAACTCTTCATAATGTAATTCTGTAAATCCGAACTTTGAGATAGCTGTATTCTCTAATTTTTGATACTGGAAAAAGCCGTAGGCATTCTGAAAGACATTTTGCTTTGGGGATGAATCGATAAAGCAAAAGCTACCTTCTTCTACATCTAATGGAGCAGTGGTGTAAATAAGAACTTTTCCTACAATGGTGATTTTACCTTGTTTGAAAGCTTCTTCCGAAAACGCTCCCCGGGTGTCAATAACAATGTCTGTGCTAGCGCTTTGACCAGTTAATGGAATAAGCTGATATACCTCTCTATCCTGTGTAACAGAGGTTACTGCCGTTGGATAAATATTTATGCTACGCCTTATTGAACGCCTATTCATGGCTTTAATATATCTCTTTGGGTCAAGGAAGCCTCCTTCTATATCTTCAGCATTGAAGAGTGGTCGTACCCTTGCTGAATGTTGCTCATCAATAGGCTGAAGGCTGGCATACAACAAGGCATCTTGGTTATCTTTACGATTATAATATACAGGAAGGTCGTAGAAGACTTTCATTTCTACTTCCTTTTCCAAAGCTCTAATTTCCTGAAGATTACGGATTGCCAGATCTTCCCAGTAGTGGTCATCATGATAAGTTCTAACAAGCCTTGAATCATCCTCATGGCTTGAGAAATAGCGACCTGCTGTACCATAGTTTGCGCCATATCCCACAACACTAGAATGATCTTTTGAAATCTCGTCTAAAATAGCAGATCCTAGCAAGCCATTCCCAATAACCGCAAAGTTAAAATGCATATCATCTATCCATATATTGCCCTAAAAATTAGCCTCCATGAATACAAATCTTGATTTACCAACTATGAGTTAAGCGGCTATGAGCTTTTGCCCGAGCACTTAAACTAAGAATGCGAAGCAGACCTTCTGAGTCAAGATGGCTAAAACTTCCAATGTTCTCCATAGAAGTTGTTTCTTTTGTATAAATACTGTGTGGTACATCTTCAGCAGAGACAAATGTTACATGTCCTTTGTAAATATCTACTGTAATCGTACCTGTAGCTAAATTTGTTACGGGCTCAATAGCTCGAAAACCCATTTGCGAAGGGAGGTCAAAACCTAAACCATAGTAAATGTTTTCTCCAAGTTGTGAAGCCATCTGATCGAACATCTTTTGGGATGCTCGATCAAGAATTAGTTGGAGGAGAAATCTGTAACATTTGCTAAGAATATCTATACCAGGCTGTTCATAAACTCCTCTAGATTTTAGCCCTACAATTCGATTCTCAACAACGTGAACTCCAATTCCAACCCCGTTTCGACCTCCTATTTGATTAGCCAACTTAAACCCATCAAGTAAAGACACTTGATTTTCGTTAATTGCGACTGGCCTTCCTTGCTCAAAACGAACAACAAACCTTTCAACCTTATCAGGTGCATTTTTTGGATAAACTCCCATAGTAGGAGTAACAAAATCTGAAGGTGTCTTTAAGTCTTCAAGCTTACCTCCTTCATAGGTGATACCCAATAAATTTGCGTCTGTTGAGTACGGAGTATCTTTAGTTGCTCGAATTGGAAGCCCATGAGCCTGGCAGAAGTCAATCATTTCGGCACGACCTTGAAATTTATCCAAATAGATCGGATCGCGCCAAGGAGCATATAACTTCACTTCTGGATTGAGCATGTGAGCCATAACTTGGAAACGAATTTGATCATTGCCACGCCCTGTAGATCCATGGGCAAGAATTGAGAGTTTATGTTGAGTCATTGCTTCAAGGATACCCTTAACAATGATGTGGCGTGCAATTCCTGTTATATTCCAATATCCACCTTCATAAAAGGCTTGAGCTTGAATGAGTTTCAGCCCTGCTTCAGCAAAGTGGTCTTGTAAATGAAGGAAATGATGGCTATATGCACCGGATTTTCTTATGCGATCTCCAATATGAGAAATATCTTTCTCATCTGGTTGGCCAAGATCGGCTGTAAAACAAATAGCTTTCACTCCTCTATCAGTAAGCCAACGAGTAATCGTACAACTATCGAGCCCACCTGATACAGCAAAGGCAATTGGTTCTCCAATTTCAGCAATTTCCAGTACTGTATTAATATCTTTCATTTTAGTTTTTTATTCCTGTTTTTACTTCCTTTATAAGAGGATGCAATTAATCCAATTTCTCAGAGGATCATTGGAAAGCCAAAGTTATTACCTTAAACTAATCAAGCTATCTCTAGGATATGTCTCTATAGCCCCTATGATCAGGCCATACTAAAAAAATAGTAAAGTAACATTTATGACTTTCCAAATAGTTTATTACAAAGGTATTTATGCAGATAATTTGATTTTAGGAAACAATCATATTTGATTCCTATCAGTTAATTACCACAATCTGCTCATTGCTTTAACTATTATCTCACAACCTTGGCGGAGGTCATGGATATCAATAGTTAATGGCGGTAACAATTTTATAACACTACTGTTCCTTCCGCAGACCTCAACAACTAAACCATTTTCAAAGCAAAGCTGTGAAACTCTTTTAGATACTTCAGGACTACTGTGACTTGACATATCAATTCCCCAAATCATACCAGCTCCACGCACTTCAACTCCTTCAAACTTTTCTAAAATTTCAGATTGCATAAAATTGGATAGAAAAGATTCTTTTTCTCTTAACTTAATTTCTAAACTCTTTCCTCCCCAATAGTGGTCGAAAGCGGCACTTGCCCCAACAAAAGCGAGCTGGTTTCCTCTAAATGTTCCATTGTGTTCGCCAGGCTCCCAAATATCGATATCCCTCCTCATTAGGACTACTGATAACGGTAAACCATACCCACTTAAGGATTTAGAGAGCGTAACAATATCTGGTGTAATATTAGCTCTTTCAAAGGAAAAGAAATAGCCTGTGCGACCACAACCTGCTTGTATATCATCGCAAATCAGCAGAATATCATGTCGCTCACACAAACTCTTCAAGCTCTCTAGCCAATCAATAGAAGCTACATAGACACCTCCCTCTGCCTGAACTGTTTCAACAATTATTGCTGCTGGCAGTTCAATGCCTGAAGAAGGATCTGTTAAGATTCGATCTATATAGCCAAGGGAATCAAAATTCCCATATGGACTACTTTCATAAGGAATAAATGTAACATTAGTCAAAGGCAAGCCAGCTGCTTTCCTAAATTTTTGATTCCCTGTCACAGCAAGGCTTCCTAAAGATACACCATGAAAGCCTCCCATGAAGGAGAAAATACCTTCCCGACCTGTAACTTTTCGAGCTAACTTAAGAGCAGCTTCAATGGCGTTAGTTCCTGTTGGACCAGGAAATTGGATCTTGTAGTCCAACTCCCTTACATTCAGAATATTTGAAAACTTATGGAGAAATTCTTTTTTTGCACTAGAATACATATCTAGGCCATGGATAAGACCATCCTGGGATATATATTGAGATATTTTATCCTTAATAAAAGGATTGTTATGCCCATAATTAAGAGTTCCTGCACCTGCGAAGAAATCAATTAATTCTTCTCCAGACTCAAGATAAAGTTTTGAGCCCTTAGAGCGACTAAAAACAGCAGGGAAACTTCTACAGTACGATCTAACGTTAGACTCGTAACGATTAAATATTTCATCAATAGGATGATCAGGGCTTAAATAGTCCGTTAATATTGATTTTCTCTCTGGATCTTGAATTGCTTTCTGTGAATTCATGGCTAATTATATCCGTAATAGTAGTATTGGATACAGAAATTTTAGGTCTACATTCATATCATAAAACTAAATTAGTTTCTAGATTCTTTTAATTTACAAAAATTAAAGGTTTAATTTATAAAAATGAATTTTATTGATTTAGCAAACTTAGAGACTGTTTGAAAAGTATGGATTATCACCTCAAAGATGATCACCTCAAAGTGGTCTAGATTACCTAGACTTATCCATCAAAGTCCCTATTTTTCACTTGGCTCTAAGAGTGAATCAGCGTAACCTTTCAGACTTTTCAAACAGCTTCTTACAGTTAACCAATTAGCTAGTCTGGATTAGCAACTTAAAACTAATCATCCCCTAGAAGGCTTGCTAATAAAGCCTGTTGAATATGCATTCGGTTTTCTGCTTCTTGCCAAACTCGAGATCTAGAGCCTTCAATAACCTCTTCCGTAATTTCCTCCCCTCGCCGAGCTGGTAAGCAGTGCATCACAATAGTTTCTGACCCTACATTGCTCAATAATTCATCATTTACTTGATAAGGCTCAAATAATGGAAGACGCATGTCTCCAGAGTCGTCTTGACCCATACTAGCCCACATATCTGTATAGATGATCTGTGCATCTTGTATTGCTAATTTGGGATCGTGGAGAAGCTGCACTTCAGTTCGGCCTTGAGCAATTGCCTTAGCTTTCTCTAGAACTGTAAGATTTGGTTGATACTCTTGAGGCGTAGCAACTCTAACATTCATGCCTACTAGGGCACAGGCAAGCAAAAGTGAATGGGAGATATTGTTGCCATCGCCTAAGTAAGTTAGTGTGAGATCAGAAAAAGACCCGAAGCATTCTTGAATTGTGAGGAGATCAGCCAGTACTTGACAAGGGTGTTCAAAATCACTCAAAGCATTAATAACTGGAATGTTGGCATAGCGGGCGTACTCTTCTAAGTGCTCCTGGCCAAATGTACGAATTGCTAGCACGTCAAGGTACTTGCTCAAAACTCTTGCCATATCTGATAAAGGTTCTCCTCGAGACTCTTGGGTTAGTGCAGGATTAAGATCTAGAACCTTCCCTCCAAGTCGAGACATTGCTGCCCAGAAACTAACCCGAGTTCGCGTAGAAGGCTTGTAAAACAACAAGCCCAAAAGTTTATTCGATTGAATGTTAACTTGACCACTTTTCATTTTCCTTGCTAGATCTAAAAGCTGAAGAATTTCTTCAGCTTTTAGATCTGACAGACTAAGTAAGTCTCGCCCTTTTAAAAAACCTATTTCCATTATTATCGCTTTCCGTTCACTGAATTGAATTTTTGCAGTATTTGACCTTTATGATTATATAGCTTCTAGCAAAATTAAAAACTATTTTTTGATCACGGTAACAGGGAAAGACTTCCAGGCCATTAATTACCATTAAAAGATCTTTTGGAGTCGTCTTGATGATTGAGGTTAAGCGCAGCATAGTAACTACGCTGCTGGTCGTCCATGCCAAAGGAAATAACTACTGCCTTTTGAGTAACGGTGATCACATACTTTTAAGTATTGTTACTGTAGGTTTTGGTGAACTGATCACTAATACTCATAATTTGCTGATTGTAGTTTAAATAACTACATAGTTTGCTATGCCATGGATATCCTCCACTAATTCGAGATAAATTTGACTAGCCGATATGCTTGTCTGCTGTGCATTAGGAATATTGAGGGATTACAGTGTATCCCACTTTACTGTTGATTACATCGACTTAGTGATTTCGTAGTTGTATTAACTCTTAGAGAAGAATATCACATAATTATGCACAGTATTATGCACAGTTAATAAAAGTTATCAATAATCTTAATTAAAAATAAAGGCCATAAAAATTGATCAAAAATGTGATATTTAAGCCATTACGCAGGTTTGTCAGACCAGTAGATATAGGAGTTTTAAATGATTCGTGAAATATAGGCACTGGTTCCGTTAAGCGGGTGGTTGAAAGTCTTGCTATATCTGAATTAGGAGGGATAATAGGTAAGATTTGACCTGTCACGACTTAGAGGTGAGCAATGGAGTTATTATCCCAAAATTGTCCGTTGTGTGGTAGTCCACAAGTTAAACCCCACGACCGCTATGAGACCCAAAACGGCACAGGAACCATCTACCATTGCTTTGAGTGCGATACGTACTGAGCGTGAGACCTTCGCCACCCCCATAGCAGGACTGCGCACCCCCTTAAGTCGCATGATCGAGATTCTCAAAGCCAGAAGTGAAGGGATGGGTCTCAATGCTGACGGGGTGACAAACAGCCTTAAAAGCCTTACTGGGTGTGGGGTGACCGGGTGCAAGGGTGTCGGGTTTAGATCAGGAGCTTGAAACGTTGGTAGGGACGCTTGAATCAGGTTGGGGACGGAATGAAATTGCACCGGGTAACTCGAAATTCCCTTCTATTTTCCCCACACCCCACACCCTACACCCCACACCCCGTTTACTTTTTAGCCTTTTTGTCACCCCCTCAGCTATAATACAGTAGTCAGTTTGGTTAGGGCAGCTTCTCAAAAAGGACAAATGATTCATAATGCCAGTGTGCAGAATATTGAAACAGCCTCGCAATTAAACCCTTAAAAATAGGGATAAATCGGTATTTAATACCACAAAATGGACATTGACATTTACTTAGCGCTAGAGTATAATTGAAGTGTAGAATCCAGCTCTAACGATGCCAAGAAAAGAAGGAGTAACAAAAAGGATATCGACTCAAGTCGTCCCTGTGGCAGGGATGACAAAGTCGGTTGAACTTGAATTGCTGCAGGTAATGAAAAAGCTGGGTATCGTCAGGGCTGAGTCCTACAACAAGCTGGGAAGTATTAACCATTGGGGACTAGATTGGAAAAAGGCGTACCCAGAAGTAAGGAGTTTTAGGACTCCCGAATCCCTGGGACTACCTTCAAAACTAATGGAATGGACGGTCAGTGATGTAGCGAAAGCAATCACAGCCCAACAAGCAGCTTGCACTGAGGCCGTTGTCAAAAGGATTTACAAAAGGTTCTCTGGTACATACAACCAAAAGAGAAGAAAAGAGCTTTGTAGACAGCTCAAAACTTTAGCTTTCCTAGAAAATCCTTTACTACACAGGTTTGTCAGGAAGGAATACCAACGTGGGCATTCTTGGGTTAAGAACCAAATAGTCTATCAACAGGGAGGTTATACCTGTAAGCAACTTTCTCGCAACACTTATCAGTTAGAGTTAGCTGGGTTGAGAAGAGGAAAAAGGAACAAGGTAATCGGTAAGAATTCAGGTCATTGGAATCAGGGAAGGATAAGAAACCGTTGTTGGGGAAACGGTAGCCTCAAGAGCTTGTCGGAAAAATTCCACAGCCGAACGACCCTGGACACGGCAGGTTTGGATGACGCTGAGTAAATCCGCTGTTTCCCGAAACCGTTCCATGGAACGGGAACCGCCACAGACCTTACGTTTGGTCACTGCTGGACGCAATGCTCTTTCCGCTCGATTATTATCAGGTGGAACTTCTGGGTGCTATACGGAAATACCACCATTGGGCAGCTTTGTTTCTAAGAGAACGCAGCAGTAGCCCAGCTGCAGCTCCGGCTTGAGAACTCCATTGCTCCAAAGCTTTCTCCAACTTGGGTTTGAAGCGATGCAGCGCGGTCTTGGGGGTTTCCCCCATGAGCGACTGCATCAAGACACTGAGCTACCCACCCTCGATAAGCAGCTCCATCTTGAGTCTCTCGCCATTTTTGATGCTCATCGAAGGCCTCATCAATTAAATCCAGGAACCGTTGTCCCAATTTCGGGTTATTGCCATGACCCAAGCGGATCACTTTTTTGAAGTGCCGTCTCAGATGAGCTAAACACTTCTGCTGGTGAGCGACTTTGTAACCGTTATAGACACGCTCTGCCGTCGGAACTGAGGACTCCAGCAAATTCGGAACCCACAATTTGTTCGAGTTCCACCCGCCCTCGGGTATCTGCGGCATGGAACAGAGAAAATTTGGCTCCGGCAACAGTCCACAACCATTCTTTTACTCCAGCCACCCCCCACGGGGTTTCATCAACGTGCAGGTGTTGCTGTTGTTGCGCCCACTGCCAAAGTTCTTGAATAGGTATAGCTACCGACTGCGCCAGTCGTCGATTGGTGGCGGCTAGAGTTCCCACTCCGATTTTGAGTCCCGTCAACTCTAGTAGCCATTCTTGTTGTTTTTCTTCGGATAGGTTTCCGTGATTTCCCATCCAAGCCAGCATCGCGCTGTTGGAGATGCCCAAGTCTTGTCCGGGGATGACTCCAGGGGCTTTGGCTTCTTTGACTTGCCTGTGGCAATGGACACATTTGCAAGTGTGATACTGATATTCGACTATTTCTACGGGACGCTCTACGAGTTGGGCGACTTGTTTACAGCTTACAGATACAGGTGCGTCAAGGAATTCTTCTGAGCCACAGTTGGGACACACTGATGGTCTGACAATTTGGTAGCGGTCTACTCGCGCCATACCTTTTCTGGTTTTTCCTTGATGTCCCGGCTGCCCTCCAGGTTTTCTTTTGGCTTGAGGGGCGATTGACTCTGGCGGTTTGGGTTTTTCCGATTTCTGAATTAAGTCCGCTGATGGCGGTTGTGAGGTAATTTGGCTGTTGGGTCTGAGTCTGAGCTTGAGCTGGGCTACTTCCTCTAACAGTTGGTCAATCAGCTTTTGCTGCTCTAGTATCATGACCACCAACTGCTCCGTTGTCAGTTGCTTGAGTTGGGGGGGAGCTAGTTTTTCGGGTTTCGGTTTTTCGCTCATGCCGTCACCATACCGGATTTCTTGATTTTGTCAACCCCTCTCACCTGAATTCTTACGGTAATCGTTAGATCTAACCGAAAACTGAAAGGACAGATTCGGTTGATACATAATCACGTTTTGCCAAGATTTGAGATTCATTTTCTAGTAGACCATGGAACCGTAGAAATACCATCTGAACTCAAGAGTGTAGGAGTAGACAAGGGATACACCGAAGCTTTCTATGATTCGGATGGTCACGCGCATGGGAAGGGACTAGGGAAAGAAACTACCAAGAAATCAGATAGAATATGTGCCAAGAATCGCAATAGAGGGAAACTATGGGCACTTCATAGAAAGCTAGAGGAACTAAATCCATCTAGATCTGCTCGAATACTGAAAAACAATCTTAGTCGAAAGACAGAAAATAAACGCTACAGACAAAATCAATCGGAACTTACAGCCATTATAGGAGCCGCTTCTAAATCTCTTTTTAATGGTGAATCGTTGAAAGTTTTTGCGGAAGATTTAACACAACCAATAAAAAATAAACGTCAGTCCAAGGCCATGTCCCGTAAGCTTAATAGTTGGATGAAGGGTCAAATGCGGGACTCCTTACAGAAGTGGGCTAATTGGACTGGGTCGGTTGTTACAGAAGTTCAACCTAGTTACACGTCGCAAATTGACTCCGTGACTGGAACCCTATTAGGGAAAAGGAGCGGGGACAGTTTCACCAGGTTTAATGGGGTCGTGTTACAGGCTGACCACAATGCTGCCAAAAATGTCCTTAGCAGAGGTACGGATCAGGACATTACTCGGTACATGAGTAAGACCGAGGTGCAGGCAGTGTTGTTGCGTCGTACCGCGCGTTTCTTGGAAGGGATGGGACTGAGTTTGCTTGATGCAATTGAGCTTGGATTGCTTGATTGTAAACATGAGCTTTGCTCGGGCTTTCAAGGAACTCCTGGTCGGGATGCCAGGAACGTCTAAATAGATGGGTGGCAGGCTTAACTCCAATTGCCGATGACCACCCCTCACTTAGACCACAATAAAATGCACCTTGACCGTCTTATCCGGGATTATCCCGATTAATTACGGTTTAAGAGTATCCCCCCTCCTTTTCCTATTCGTGGGGGAAGTTAATCGGGTTCAAGCTTCATTAGGCAAGGACTTCAGCTTTTTTATGATCCCTTACTGACGTTCAATAGGAGTAGAGTGGGCATCCTGCTGTGGAATGGGAATATTGATAACCGGCAAAATGCCCATTCCACAGCAAAATGCCCATTCCACCTCACTCTTAAAATCATTTCATTATTAAGCAACGCTGATTCGTTTGGGCATAGTGGGGTAGCGTTCGTATATCCCCCCACACTAGATAGATGCCCTTGCTTTATCCTGCACGAGTACCATTCGGAATGATCTTTTCAGGCATAGCTAAAACTGGGGTTATACCATCTGCATAGCCAATATCAAAAAGCATGCCCTCTGATTGTTCTCCCATCATCTTCCTAGGCTTCAAATTAACTATAAATAAAGCCTGCTTACCCTCAATCTCTGCTTTAGGGTTTTCTCTCTCTTTTTTCATACCTACTAGGATCTTGCGTTTGAAATCACCAAAGTCAACCGTTAATCTGATCAACTTATCTGACTTTGGCAAATCTTCTACTAGCTCGATTGTGCCAACACGTATATCAATTTTTTCAAAGTCTTCATAAGAAACAATTTCTTTAATTGGAGCAACCTTAAAAGGGTTAGAGCTACTCATTTATGGATTCCTCACTAGTAGAGTTCATATATTATAATAAGATGCGTGCCAGATGAAGCTTCAGTATTTTTTATCCTGTGCAGTTACTTTACTTTGAGCTGCATCGGAATAATACAATACAAAGTGTGTCCTAGGAGCAACAGACCTAATTATACAGGAGTCCATAATTCAATTCATAGTCATCGGTGACAAGTTAAGGCTGTATACCAGTTGTCAAGGGAGTTTGCTGGAAATCAGCAATTCTCATTTTAGGAAATAGGTGTTCAACACCTACACAAAATTTGCCATAAGACAATACACAGTGGTAGATGTTTTGTGAAAGCAAAGGCTTGAGCCGGATGATGCGAGGAGTGTCAAGTCCGGTTCTTAGGGGAGGGAGATACGGTGACGTATGCTCTGTTACCCGCCACTTTCACGTATGGTATGACAGGAGAGGTGCCCCGGGTAATACAGTGCATCGACTCTACCAGCTTCAACAGCTGGGAGCAGGGAAAAGAAATATGTCCTAAGCTTTGCTTCGACTGGTATATAGCAGTCGCCAGGGCAGTTAGGACATGACAAAAGTCTCACACCCTTTGTAAGCGATGCAGAGGTGCGACCCGTGGCGAATTTAATTCGCCAACGGAAAGCGCACCTAAGCGGTCTTGGGGGTTTCCCCCACTCGCTATTGCATCAAGAAGCGCAAGAGTTTGACTTCTGACTTCTGACTTCTGACTTCTGACTTCTGCTATACCAACTCGGAAAACCTTTTTTGAGGATTTGCGAGCCTTGACCCGTTACATGTATTTCGATAGCTGGGAAGATCTGCTCACTTTCATCCTCCAGGGATTGGAGTTATAACTCCCTCCCAAAACTAGTTAATATTTCATACTGAGAATTGCTGGTCATTGCTGATTAGTCTTGACAGATTTGAATTCATAATATAAGGAACTACGCATTAAGGTGTTTGACATTGATAAAAGCTGAAAAAGGTGCGACCCGAACGCGCCCCGCGTCGGCTTTGCCGATAGGCGCGACCCAAGGGCGATTTACTCACCCATTGGAAAGCCCACCTTGAGGTGCGACCCAAGGGCGATTTACTCGCCCATTGGAAAGCCCACCTAAGCGCGAATTTAATTCTTAATGGGTCAAGCGCACAAAGAGCGGAAAGCGCACCTAAGCTGTTTGAGTAAACTTTTGCCTGTGGCCTGTGGCCTGTGGCCTGTTGCCTTCGGCGTAGCACTATACTATCTCGCCCCCGATCTTTCCAATATTCCTCCTCCTCCTGATGCTTTAAATTCCAATAAATCATCCCTATGCCAAAGCAAAGACCCTCCAATGCCAAAGCAAAAACTCTGAAAAGACCCGGTCAGGGTAACAATACCTGTGGAGGATCGTACTTTTCGGGATCTAGAATCGGGGAATGGGAATTATGGATTGGGTACTTTAAAAACTAAGCTAATGACAATAAAAGCGTTTGACTTGAATTCGCATCAAAATACGGCATCGGGTAAGACAGGTCGGTTTCGCAATTGGATAGTGGGGTTCACGAAAAAACCGGTCTCTCTCAATTCCCCAGCTTCCAATCCCCATTTCCTAATACCATTGATGACACTATCGTTGTGGGGACTACCAATCCTATCAGGGTTAGCCGCCAAAGCCTCAGATATCCCACTAAAAGTGGGAGTAGTGCAGCGCTTTGGAGATGAACCAACGGACAAGCTCACTCTGAAAGCTGCCCCGGACGATCAGCTAACCGTCAAATTTTTAGGCGGTGATATGCAACCGAAAACCAAGCAGCTTAGCAGCCTCAAGCTGGAAATAGTCAATAAACCGTTACAGCAGCCCCAGATCGAAGAGTACGTGGTATTGAGTAACCATGGAACCTTTGAAACTGCAGAAGATAGTGCCAATAAATGGCGGGAAAAGGGGATTGAGGTGGAAGTTGCCAAGCCTGACCGCTGGCAGGTGTGGGCAAAACGGAGTGTTTATCAAACCCCTTTATTGCGACGTCTACTGCTAGCAAGTATCAAAGCCAAAGGTGATACTACTGCCTATATTGATACTAATGTTGTCACCGAGGTGCCCCATGCTTCCTTTGTGATTGGTAACTATCGCTACCATCGACGGGAAATTGATATTACTGCTGGCAAAAATCTGATCTGGGTTAGCAAAGGAGAAAATAACCGTAGGACAAGACTTTATCCTGGTAGTCTACGGATCCAGCCCAATGCCTATGGTGACTATACCTTAGTAAATCAGGTACCTCTAGAAAGCTACTTGCGGGGTGTGGTACCTCATGAAATTGGAGCTGGAGCACGCTATTCAACCGTAGCTGCTCAGAGCATTATTGCTCGCACCTACGCCTTGCGGAACCGACGCCGATTTAATGTTGACGGTTACGAACTCTGTGCCGATACTCACTGCCAGGTTTATTTCGGAATAAATCAAACCAATCCAGTGGCTGACCGTGCGATCGCAGCTACTAAAGGTCTAGTGCTGACCTACAACAATGAGTTAGTAGATGCTCTGTATTCAGCAGCAACTGGTGGAGTCAGTGCGCCCTTCAGTGATGTTTGGAATGGGTCAGAACGTCCCTACTTAAGAGCAGTGGTAGACTCCCCATACTCCCTCTGGAATTTGTCACAAAAATCCTTAGCAGACGAACAAAATTTCCGTGAGTTCATGAACTTGAAGCAAGGATTTAATGAGACTGACAATAGTTACTTATTCCGCTGGAAGTACAACAATAGCTTGAAACAAGTCACCAGCCATTTACAACGCTATCTCAAAAAAACCAAACACCCCCTTGCCAACTTCACGACCATTGAGCATATGGAAGTGGTAGAGCGTTCACCAGCAGGACGAGTGCTGAAAATGGCGGTAACAACGGATCGGGGTATCCTGGAGCTGAGTAAAAATGAAGCCCGCAGCGCCTTTGGTCCTCCCCGCAGCACCCTCTTCTACGTAGACCCGATTTATGACAAAGGTAATCAAACCCTCAAAGGCTACGTGTTCGTGGGTGGCGGCTTTGGACATGGGGTTGGCTTTAGCCAACACGGTTCCCAAAATTTAGCTAAACTCGGTTGGTCCGCAGAAAAAATTCTCAGCTTCTATTATCCTGGTACTCAAATTCAGCCTTTGAACAATTCTATTATCTTCTGGCAAAATGCCAGCGCACTAGTTAAGCCCTAGTCTAATCAAGGGTAAAAGGGGGGAGAAGGGGAATATATGGATTGAACTTCCCCAACCGTCTTCGATGGGGATTCCCAGGCACAACCAAATAGATTGTTCTCTCCATGGGCGTAACTTTCCCCCGCACCGGGGGTAGCTGAGTAGGGTCAATACCCAGTTTTTTTGAGACCGTTTCCTTTCATTTTAACACTATTTGAGAGGGAAAATTCATCCCCACCTTAAAAAAGGATGGGGTATTCTTTTCCCTCTCAAACTCTCCCTTTAGATAATTTCAGGAAAATTACCTCCTTCTCCTCCTTGATTTAGCTTGGATTGAGCGTGATTTCGCCATCACCCCATTAGCTAAGGATATCATCACCCGATCTGCGGCAAAGGGGAAGTAAAGAGCTTCAAGGATAAAACATCCAAATTCTAAGCTCTCTTACTTCCCCTCTGTTATTAGTACATATACTAGTACTTAGTACAGAGCTTCCTCTTGATGAGTTTCGATCACGCAATCAGAGGTGGGCTTTGCGACACAGGTTAGAACGAAGCCAGCTTCTATTTGGTCATCATCCAGGAAAGATTGGTCGTCCTGGTCAACAGTACCACTGACTACTTTGCCAGCACAGGTAGAGCAGGCACCCGCACGGCAGGAATAAGGCAGATCTAAACCTTGCTCCTCGGCAACGTCGAGAATGATTTCGTCATCGGGAACGTCAATGGTTGTATTTATACCTTCCGCTTCACTTTTCAAGGTGACTTTGTAAGTTGCCATGTTTTAGTAATCCTCTTTGTTACTAGTACTTATATTAGTATTTAGTACAGAGCTTCCTCTTGATGAGTGGTGATCACGCAATCAGATTGGGGGTAGGCGACACAGGTCAGAATGTAGCCCTTCTCGATTTGGTCATCATCGAGGAAGGATTGGTCTGACTGGTCAATAGTACCACTCTCTAGTTTGCCAGCACAGGTAGAGCAGGCACCTGCACGGCAGGAATAAGGCAGTTCTACACCTAGCTCCTCGGCAGTGTCGAGAATGTATTCGTCATCAGGAGCGTCAATGGTTTGATCCCCTTCTGGCGTTTTCAAGGTGACTTTGTAAGTTGCCATGTTCTAGTAATCCTCTCGTAAAACAATAGTAGAGACTTTGTGAGTATACGGCAAAAGCCTATCCTTTAGTTCAAGGAGCTTGGCATGCTTATTTTTACTCCATCTCTGATACTACGGGAAAACACTCAGCAGATTAAGACCGATTAAGAATGAAAGGCTGAATCCCCAATTTGATAAGTTTTACTTATATTTTTACTGCAAGTATCTACACCACAGATTTAGCTGTAAAACCTCCATGAAAATACTCTAAGGTCTAGGTTTAACATGATTTTTACAGATCCTATCTCCCTCAGATAACTTTGGCAAAATCCTTAGAGATTTATAATTAGGAATACTTATAATTACCATCCAAGACCTGTATTCACACATGGGGTAATGTGGTGATGGATTGATCGATAAAAAGGTATATCACCTGCCAGGATTGAGATCGGTTTTGCGGTATCATGGTAAGTTTGCAGCGATGCAGAGGTGCGACCCGTGGCGAATTTAATTCGCCAACGGAAAGCGCACCTAAGCGGTCTTGGGAGTTTCCCCCATGAGCGACTGCATCAAGACAATGACCAGCAAAAAAGGAACAGAAATTACAATGGCTCAGATGTATTACGATACCGACGCTAACCTAGACCTACTGGCGGATAAAACTATTGCTATCATCGGCTATGGTTCTCAAGGTCACGCCCACGCCCTTAATCTTAAAGAGAGTGGCATGAATGTGATCGTGGGACTGTATCCAGGTAGTAAGTCTAAGGGCAAAGCTGAAGAAGCAGGCTTAACCGTCCACACAGTGGCTGATGCTGCTAAAGCAGCTGACTTGGTGATGATCTTGCTGCCGGATGAAGTGCAAAAAACCATTTATCAGGCAGAAATTGAGCCAAATCTGACCGAGGGTAATGTTATTGCCTTTGCCCACGGCTTCAATATTCATTTTGGTCAAATTGTTCCCCCAGAATTCATAGATGTGATCATGGTTGCTCCCAAAGGTCCAGGACATTTGGTGCGGCGCACCTATGAACAGGGAGAAGGGGTACCTTGTCTATTTGCTGTTTACCAGGATGCCACAGGCCAAGCACGCGATCGCGCCATGGCTTACGCCAAAGGAATTGGTGGTACCCGTGCCGGGGTTCTTGAAACTACCTTCCGGGAAGAAACAGAAACTGACCTATTTGGTGAGCAAGTCGTATTGTGTGGCGGCTTGAGTGAATTGATTAAATCCGGATTTGAGACCCTAGTCGCTGCTGGTTATCAACCAGAATTGGCCTATTTTGAATGCCTTCATGAAGTGAAACTGATTGTTGACCTAGTCGTAGAAGGTGGTTTAGCTAACATGCGCGATAGCATCTCCAACACTGCTGAATATGGTGACTATACCCGTGGGCCAAGGATTGTTACTGATGAAACTCGCGCCGAGATGCGTAAAATTCTCAAAGAAATTCAATCAGGTCAATTCGCCCGTGAATTTGTCTTGGAAAATCAGGGAGGTAAACCCGTCTTCACTGCTATGCGCCGTCAGAATAAAGAACATCCCGTCGAGGAAGTTGGTAAAGACTTACGGGCTATGTTCAGCTGGTTGAAAAAAGCTTAAGCATTGTTGACTGTTGACGGTTTACGATTAACCTTTTAAATCAGCACTTATAGCAATTCTATATCCCATAAGGTACCTATTATCCCCCTAAATCCCCCTTATTAAGGGGGACTTTGAGGTTGACGAGCGTACCTCATAACTGCGAGAAACGCTATAAATATAATCAGGACTTACGCCATAACTATAACTTGTTGGATGGGGAAATAACTCATATGTGGCGTAAGTCCTGTAAATTTTAGATTTTATAGCAGTCGAAGTCAAGGTTAATACATATTTCTGTTCCCTGTTCCCTATTCCCTGTTCCCTTTAAAGCCAAATATTATGTCCTAAACTATACTTCCGTTGCGATAGTGGGACGATAATCACTCCAAGGGTTTGCAGCTTCCAACTGAGCCGCTAATGCCAATAGTGTTGCTTCTGATGCTGGAGGTCCCACTAACTGAATTCCGAGAGGTAAGCCCTTCTCATCAAAACCAGCAGGAATTGCGATCGCAGGAAGTCCAGTAGCATTAAATGGTGGACACGGTCCAATCCAATTAATAATATTCTCCAAGGTTTCTTCATAACTCAAATCGTCCCACTCTCCGACCCGAATCGGTGGATGTAAATAAGTAGGTAACACTAGCACATCATAGTTGTTAAAGAATCCCACAATTTGACGCGCTATAATTTGTAGCTTAGTCACCGCTTGTAAATATTCCCCAGCAGAACCGGATTGTTCAGCAATCCAGCGATTCATCGGACTTAAGGCTTCTAAGGGAATTCCTGCTGAGGTTACCCCAGCTTGCCATACTGTCTTAAACGGTTCGACTATGTCACTGAAATCTGGACAACCCGGTTCAACCAAATGTCCCATCCCTTCCAGTCGCTGCATGGTTTCCACCACAATCTTTTCACATACAGCTGACGCTGCTCCCATCGGTTTAATCGATGTGGCAAAACTAATCCGCAAATTATCCAGTTGTTGATGGGTAGCCTCTAGAAACGATATCTCTGGGTCAGGTAACCAGTAAGGGTCTCCAGTAATATAGCCAGACATCACATCCAGTAAGGCGGCTGCATCAGCAACCGTCCGTGCCATCGGACCAATACTGGCAATACCACTTTGAAAGTCCCCTACTGGAGCGCAAGAAATACGACCTCGTGTCGGTTTAATCGCCACCAAACCACAGCAAAAGGCTGGACCGCGCAGGGAACCGCCACCATCGGAACCTTGGGCAATGGGAGATAAGCCAGCTGCTACTGCTGCAGCTGAACCGCCACTGGATCCCCCTGGTGTGTAGTCCAGATTCCAGGGATTGCGAGCCGCTGGAAATCCTGGGGGTTCGGTATAGGGTAACGAACCCAGTTCAGAGGTAGCAGTCTTACCTAAAATAATGAATCCAGCTTGCTTGATCCGCGTGATTACCCCATCATCATACTCAGCAATATTGTCTTTGAAGGCAGCAACACCAAAAGTACAAGGGAGTCCTTCTACAGCCCTGAGGTCTTTAATCGCAATCGGGACACCAAAAAATGGAGGGAGTTTAGAGGTATCGGTAGTTTCGGCAAGTTGTTCGGTTTTAGCTTTAGCATCCACAAGTGCCATGTCAGAAGCCACAGTGAAGTAACTCCCTAGTTGAGGATTTAATCCTTCGATCCGTTCAAGGTAGAGTTGGACTAATTCCAGGGGTGATATCTCACCCTTGCGGATCAGTTGGGCTTGGTCTAGAGCTGGAGTAAACGCTAGGTCAACTTGATTCATAATGCTTGTTTCCCATAAACGGATGCTAATTTGCCAAAAAAAAATGCCTAAGAGTATTACTTACCAATACTTTTAGGCATTGAGATGCTAGTTAGTAAAACTGAATTCTTAAAATCTCAAAGCTATACAGAGTAGGAGTTTGAGAGACTGTTTGTTAAACGTTGCTTAAATCGAAGGCTACAGCAGGTTAGGGGGTCAGCCCAGACCATAGCTGTCTTAAGATTAATTTTATTTAGAATCTATTATACCATTGAATTTTATAAATTGGTATAACACATCGTTAAATTCTGGTGATTTTCCAGAAGTTTCCCAAAATTACTGGCCAGGTTGCAGGTACCGAAGAGCCAAAATTTTTCGCTAACTTAGGTACTATACCACTTCACAGCCTCAATACACCAGATGCCTTCACCTTTTCCTGGGATGAATCCCTACCTGGAGAAACCTGAATATTGGTCACAAGTTCACAAATGGCTCATTGTCCTGATTGCCCAAAGCCTTAACCCCCAGCTACGTCCTAAGTATCGGGTAGCAATTGAGGAAAGAGTCTACAACGCTACTGGTGATGATTCGATGCTAGTAGGAATTCCTGATGATGTAGTGGTTCAAAGTTCTCAAAGCAACCACCAAGATCCGTCACCCCTGGTTACCGTTGCTGCTCCTAGTGTTAAACCGATGAAGATTGCTCTACCGATGACTGAAATGGTTAAAGAGCGATGCAGCGCGGTCTTGGGGGTTCCCCCCATGAGCGACTGCATCAAGAAGTGGTATTTAGAAGTGCGAAAGCTAGAAACTGGCAAAGTAATTACTGTCATCGAAATTCTTTCTCCCAAAAACAAACGGTCTAAGGCCGTAGGCCACGCTACGCGATCAGAAGGGCGCAGCAATTATGAAACCAAACGGCAAAAAATATTAGATAGCTTAACCCATTTAGTGGAAATTGATTTACTGCGTCAAGGAAAACCAATGGCTATGAATAATCAAGCCTTCCAAAGCCACTATCGCATCGTAATCAGCCGTTCTCAAGAACGTCCCCAAGCCGATTTATATGCTTTCAATCTCCCCCAAGCAATCCCTTCCTTTCCTTTACCTCTCCAACCAGAGGATACAGAACCTACGGTTAATTTACAACAATTATTACATCAGCTTTACGACCAAGGGAGTTATGATTTAGCGATTGATTATAGTCAAGACCCTCCACCACCTTTATCGACCGCAGATGCAAGTTGGGTAAAGCAAGTCTTGATTGAATAGTAGCCTGCAGCTGGTTCTATATTGGAGTAATATCAAGTTCGGTTAATCCCTTACGAAATAATCCCTAATCTTAAACTACAAATTAATAATTACATAGTACCAATTAGTAGGCAAGGTATATAATAATTCTTCAACCAGACATGATATAATATTATCATGCCACGTGAGTTATATATTATTCTTGGCAATAGACACTAATAATTATGCAGTTTCGGACTCATAACAACTATGAAATTACTGAGCTAATAGCTCAACAACCTTCGTCGTCACCTGCACCGCAAATAAATAAAAGCACCAGAACAAACGTGCAGTCAGAGGATCCTATTACCATCATCATTGCTTTATTTAGTTTACTTGTATCTATAGCTGTAGCTTATACATCAAATTTTAGAAAAGCTAATCTTAAGCTGTCTTTGGGAAGAAATATTATATTTTTTCCTACATACCTTACTGACCCAACTGGTGATCAAAAGATTGTCGGATTAGGCTTCAATCTTCCCATAACTTTCTACAATTGGAGTCCTCAAGGAGGAACCATTAAACGAATTCGTTTAGTTGTTGGAAGAAAAGATAATGACAATTTTTATGACATGGCATGGACTACTTTTGTTAAAATCGAGAGTGGAGGAAATTTTCAAGATGAAAATCTAGCTCAACCGATTCCAGTACAAGCACGTTCTTCAGTCAATAAAATTGTTCGGTTCGATTGGAGTCCTGAATTAGGAGGAAAAGAATTTGATTTACAAGTTGGCAACTACGAGTTGAGGATTTATGGATGGACACAGAATACACAAAAACCTGACTTGAAGTACATTGCTTCTTTTAGCCTTAAGGAGCAACATTATCAAAAATATAAAGACAACATAGCTGCTAACCTGACTGCATCGATCTGGGTGTCCCTAGACGAAAACGAAAAACCCAATCAGTTTGTGTCTAGAAACACGATTGGTGTGCTTTACTCTAAAAAGTAAGTGTCTCATTGATTAAGGAGAAGATTTTATTATGCCTGGAGATAGCAATACATCCAATTTCAATATTAGTCAAAGCGTTTATTACGCTAACAATACAGGAGGCATAGCTGGAAATTCTGTAACTGCTGATCTATCAATAGCCAACGAGCATAAGCAAACCCTAGTTGAAGCAGCAGAAGAAATCCAACAACTTCTAGACCAAGTCTCCCAGACTAATCCCACTACAACAAACAAAGAGAAGATGATAGTTGTAGGTGAAGTTGTTGACAAAATTGAGAATAACCCAACACTAAAAGTTAAGGTAATCAATTCCCTGAAATCTGGACGAGTAGAGGCATTCAAGGAATCGATTGACCATCCGCTAGTGAATATTCTGATGGCAACTATTGAAGGGTGGCAGGAGGTAGAGTAATTGCTTAGGATCGTTGCAACACTTTACCATAGTAGACCTTAGGGGGGAATTAGGATAGGGTAGCGATCGCCTGAATAATTCTCCTTTATTTCAATTAATACTAGAGAAAGTAGACTGGATCAATGATGTTTTTACAAAGATGAGATGCGCCCACTCGGGGCAAACCCTCTATATTTGGCTTAATAGCATAAATTAGCTGCTATTATAACTTAGCGATCGCTTAACTACTTTCTTCTACTAAAACTGAAAGTTTATTACGTTTGTTTAAGGTAAGTAACAAAACCAACATTAGCGATCGCTTGCTCGGATTAGCGATCGCTTTCCTTGATCTGCCCGGTATTATTAGAAATTAATTAATTTATTAACTCTGATAAGATGAATTTGCCCTGTGACACCTACCAAGTTTATAAAAAAATGCTTTACTTGATCGAAATAGTGACAACTAGGATAAAGCTGATGGAGTCTTGATTATTCTTGGTATATCATTCTTTATCTCTTATTTCTAATAGATTAGAACTATCGCATTACTTTAAAAAAGTGGTAGACTGACTAATGACACTAAACTGATGTGCATTAAAATTGGTTATTACCTGTTCCCTGTTCCCTGTTCCCTGTTCCCTTTGAGGAATTTAGGTATCTCAATCTAAATGCTGAACAGCTTACCTTACCTTAAAGCTATCTATATCTACCCGATTAAATCCCTTGATCGGATTGAACTCCAAACCGCAACTCTCCTCAAAAGTGGTGCCCTAAAGCATGACCGGGAATTTGCCCTATTAGATCAGCAAGGTAAATTTGTCAATGGTAAGCGCCATGCCAAAGTTCACTTGCTGCGGTCGGTCTTCCATATCCAATCCCAATTGCTATCCCTACAGATTCAGGGCACAAACCAAAACATTACCTTTCATATTGATCACGGGCGAACTGCTCTGGAAGCTTGGTTAAAGGATTACTTCGATTTTCCAGTTAAAGTAGTGCAGAACACCAGCACTGGTTTTCCAGACGATACCAATGCTCTTGGTCCTACTATTATTAGTAGCGCTACCATTGAAACCATTGCTTCTTGGTTCCCTGAAATAACTGTTGAAGACATACGACGTCGGGTTCGAGCCAATCTAGAAATTGGAGGAGTTCCTGCTTTCTGGGAAGACCAATTGTTTACCGAATCAGGGCAATCTATTCAGTTTCAAGTAGGGGAAGCTTTGATAGAAGGAATTAATCCCTGTCAACGTTGTATTGTTTTAGCACGAGACTCTCAGACAGGAGAGGCTACTGATAATTTCCAAAAGACTTTCATGGCGAGGCGCAAGGAAACCCTACCATCCTGGACAACCAGCGCTCGTTTCAATCATTTCTACAAATTAAGTGTGAATACAAACGTGCCTGCTTCTGAAGCTGGTAAAGTCTTGCACCAAGGGGATCCCATCCAAATCCTTAAAGGAGCGTGAAGGTTGACTAGACTTTTTGCAGAAGTCGGGAACAGGGAATGGGGCACAGGGAACTGAGAAGAATTGACGGAAACAGTGTCTTGATGCAGTCGCTCATGGCGCATGGGTCTGTGTGCGGAACTTGCTTCCGCACCTGTCTTGATGCAGCGCGGTCATGGAGCTTTCCCCCATGACCGCGCTGCATCGCTCTCCAGCCCCGTGGAAACAACGGCAGTTGCTCATGGGGGAACCCCCTTTGGCGGCACTGCCTCCCCAAGACCGCACTGCCTCCCTAAGACTGAGCTGCATCGCTATCATAAAAGCGATGCAGCGCTATAATCCCAAATTGGGTTCAAATCCTCAAAAGCGATCGCTTATAAACAAAGTGATTAACGTGACAGCTCCTAAACTGATTCTATTGAATCAGTTTAGGCTTCCCAGCCAATCCAGCTATTGCTTAGGAGGCGCTGGGCTTTAAGAACGGACTGCCCTGCCGCTCTGTTTTTGTTTGACTTTTTTTTGAATAATCTTTTACCAACAAACCAGCATTTAAGGCCGTAGGCCACGCTACGCGAACGGCTTTGCTTGTTAGTATACATACTATAACACATCAAAAGGCGCGATCCAAGAGCAGTTTACCTGCCCATTGGAACGTGCGCCTTAGGTCTTTTGTTAAAGACCCTGTGCAAAATTCATCCCACAACAAGCGTGAAACGTGAGTGTGGGATGAATTTTGCCGGAAGCTAAAGTGATCTCAACTGTCAACCCTAAACCGTGAACCCTCAACACCAATCAATATCGGAAATTTTATTAAATAAAAATTTTTGACTTTTTTGCGGATTCGTCGCTCTGGAATTGAAGTAGAGATTTAGGTACATCTGAACAAACAGAAGCCAGACAAAACCTCTACCTACCAAATGTTTAAACCTCAGAGCAATGAATCATCAGTGGAACAATGTATTTCTGAAAGTCAGCACCTGGCTAGTGGCTGAGATCATCCTAAATTTGATTGGTCTAGATAACCTCGCCGATTACGGCGAATTCGTCTTCGATAAAGAGGTTTTAATCTCAACATCTCACCATCAAGTCTCACGGATTTTCCCCCCTCGGCACTCCCAAAACTTGTTTTAAGAGTTTCCCGCCAACCGTCAACCGTCAACCGTCAACCGTCAAAAAATTCTAACCTTATTACTGAAGACTGATAGCCAAGCTACCCTACAGCAACCCCTCAGGCTAAAAGACTTCAGCCTTTAATCAATATTTAATCAATATGGAGCTAAGCGGATTCGAACCGCTGACCCCCTCAATGCCATTGAGGTGCTCTACCAACTGAGCTATAACCCCGTAATTTTATACTCCATTACCTAGTATACCTTGATAGCTCAGCTAAGTCAAGTAGTTTCAGAATGAAATTATCTCGATCAGTAGAATACGCTGGGAGACTGAGCCATTTGGGTAATATACCCCATGCAGCTGTTCATCAGAAAATAAACCACTAACATAGCTGCCGCTGACATGGCTACTAAGGTACCAGCCAGCATCAGAGAGAACTCTTGGGTATCAAAGGCTTCCTGCATCAGGTGCAGTGACCAAGCCACCAAGGCGACATCAAATATTAGAATTATCACCAGCATTTTTTACAAAAATTAATATTGGATCCATATTTAGTTTAGCAGCTATAAAAATCACTGCAAACCATTAAACTACTTAATACTACACAACAAAACTTAAATCTTTCGGAAGAATAATCCATTAGTTTACTATGGCAATCGCACCGGAATTTGGTGTTGGTTCAAATAGGTTTTAATTTCAGATACACTCAGTTGCCCGTAATGCAACAGGGAAGCTAGTAACGCGGCTTCGGCTTTGCCCTCAGTCAGGGCCTGATAAATATGATCGCAGTTGCCAGCACCACCGGAGGCAATCACTGGAATTTCCACCTGTTCAGCCATAGTGCGCGTTAGCTCTAAGTCATACCCAGCCTGGGTTCCATCCGCATCCATACTAGTAACCAGAAGTTCCCCAGCTCCCCGTTGTGCCACCTCTTTTGCCCATGCGATCGCATCAATACCAGTGTTCTCACGTCCTCCTCGCACATAAACATTCCAACCAGGATTATCGGGATCTTCCCGACGACGAGCATCAATAGCAACTACAATGCACTGATTACCAAAGCGATCGCTGGCTTGATTAATAAAGTCTGGATTGCGTACAGCAGCCGAATTTATACTAACTTTATCGGCTCCTGCTCTTAATAATAATTTAATATTTTCCAAAGACTGGATGCCACCCCCCACGGTCAAGGGAATAAACACTTGTTCGGCTGTACGGTAGACTACATCAATAATAATGTCTCGGTCTTCATGGGTAGCAGTTATATCCAAAAACACCAGCTCATCTGCACCAGCATCATTGTAAACTTGTGCTAATTCCACTGGATCACCAGCGTCCTTAAGATTAACAAAGTTGACCCCTTTAACAACTCGCCCAGCTTTTACATCCAGGCACGGTAAGATTCTCTTAGCCAGCATAAGTAAACTAAGTATGAAGTATGAAGGATGAAGTATGACCCATGGCCATAACGTCTTTTAGACAAAAGTACCAAAACCCAGATAGAGAACCCAAATCTAGCAAGAAACGAAAAGGTCGCGGGTTACCCCGTCAGAGGCAAAGCGATGGTGACCTACTACTAGCAACGGCTACCGCTGAGGAAATTGGTCATCAGGAAGAGAGTATTAGACCACAGCGCTTAGCCGACTACATCGGACAAAAAGAACTCAAAGGAGTTTTGGAAATTGGCATTCAAGCCGCCAAAGCCAGAAATGAGGCCATGGATCACCTGCTGTTGTATGGACCACCAGGATTAGGGAAGACAACCATGTCCCTAATTTTGGCAACTGAGATGGAGGTGAATTGTAAAATTACTGCTGCACCTGCCTTAGAGCGTCCACGAGATATTGTGGGGCTTCTGGTTAATCTCAAACCTGGGGATATCTTATTTATAGACGAAATCCATCGTTTGTCACGCATGACAGAGGAATTGCTATATCCAGCCATGGAAGACTATCGATTGGATATCACTATTGGTAAGGGTCAGAGTGCCAAGACCCGCAGTATTCCTCTGCCGCAGTTTACCTTAGTGGGGGCAACCACACGAGTAGGTTCCTTAACCTCACCCCTACGCGATCGCTTTGGTATGATCCAACGCTTACGCTTCTATGAGATCGATGAATTGAGTTTAATTGTAACAAGGACAGCCCAACTGCTAAAGGCAGCAGTAACGGAAGACGGTGCTGAAGAAATTGCCCGTCGGTCTCGTGGCACACCTCGAATTGCTAACCGACTTCTGAGGCGAGTGCGAGACTATGCTCAAGTCAAAGGCATTGAGCAAATTAACCAGGATGTAGCAGCTCAAGCCATGGAAATCTTTAATGTAGACCCGATGGGGTTAGATTGGACAGACCGACTGGTACTCAAGGTAATGATTGAACAATTTAATGGCGGACCAGTTGGTTTAGAAGCAGTGGCAGCCTCTACTGGAGAAGATGCTCAAACCATTGAAGAAGTTTATGAACCCTATCTGTTACAAATTGGTTTCCTGCACCGCACACCTCGGGGTCGCGTCGCCACCTCAGCAGCTCGGAAACATTTGGGTTATGAGTAGTAGTTAGTAGTTAGTAATTAGTAGTTAATGGTCAGTAGTAAGGAATATCAAGATTGCGGTCTCACTTGAAATAATATATGAAACGCTTGATTAGGATTTTACTGATTTTACTGCTTGTCGTTTTATCGGCTGCTACGATAATCACACCCCCAGCAATGGCGCAAACCCAATTCCCAGAATTGACTAAGGCTCAGATAAAACAAATTAACCAGTTAAGGAAAAAGGCATTTGCTGCTACGAATCAGGGGAAATTCCCAACTGCTGAAAATTACTGGACTCAGCTAATTGAGCTGTTACCAGATAATCCCGTCGGTTGGAGTAATCGGGGTAACCTTAGAGTCAGCCAATATAAATTAGAGGATGCGATCGCAGACTTTACTCACGCCATTGAGTTAGCACCAGAAGCCACTGACCCTTATCTAAATCGCGGTGCCGCCTATGAAGCACAAGGGCGATGGCAAGATGCCATTGCTGACTATGAGCGATTGCTAAAACTTGATCCCAATGATGCCATGGCTTACAACAACTTGGGGAATGGGAAGGCAGGACTAGGCCAATGGACAGAAGCGATCGCAAATTACCAAAAATCCATCGAGCTAGCGCCCAATTTTGCCTTTGCCTATGCTAACTATGCTCTGGCTCTCTATCAAATTGGTGAAACCAAAGAAGCCATGGGCATTATGCGCAATACTATCAGAAAATACCCCCAATTTGCCGATCTGCGAGCTGCTTTAACAGCTGTGTTGTGGGCTGACGGAAAACGGGGGGAAGCTGAGAGTAATTGGGTGGCAGCCGTTGGTCTCGACAAGCGCTACCAAGACTTGGACTGGGTAGAGCATGTCCGCCGTTGGCCACCAATGATGGTTGAGGCGTTAGCAAATTTCTTCAACCTCAAATGAAATTAACCTGATCCACCTTAGCTTTTCTCAAGAGTCATTACTTCAGGACTTACGCAATAATTTTAGGTCTTAAGGATAATTTTAGGGTGTGTTATTAACGCACCCTAAACTCATAACTCTTGACTAAACTATTGATTATCAAGCACCCTTGCGAAGCAGCAGTTGTTTGAGGTTCCGACCCCGTGGCTCCCGGACAAATGCCAAAGGTAAAAGGGTAGCCAATCGCACCACTGCTGATAGGGCAAATAATGTTGGCAAACCACCGAAGTGAGGCAACTCGGCTAAAAAGCCACCAAACATACTACCTATAGCACCCCCTAATCCGGCTGATGCTGCAGCTGCTGCAAAATAGGTGGAGGGTTTATGAGCTGGTGATATCTCGATTTGGATGTTATTGGCACACAGGTCAATGGCTGCTGCAGCTGAACCTGTCCCGAAGAATAAAAGGGGTAGCCAAACCCAAAGAGCGAGAGTTGTTGGACTGCCGATCCCAAGCCAAAGTAAGGGAATCACGGATAGGAGAATCCCAACCATCACTAGTACTGGACGATTTCCGATCAGGTCAGACAACTTACCCCAGTAGATCAGCGTCAATAAACTTGCCCCAGCCATCAGACTAGTATAGAGAGTTACCCAACCCACATCTAAGCCCAAATTGTCGAGCAGATAAACATTGAAAAACGGATTGCTGAGGGTGAAGGCAAACATCCACAATCCAAAGTAGAGTACAAAGATTAGGAAGTTTGAGTCTTTCAATAGGGCAGCATAATCAGAGGGCGTCGGCTCCTCAGACTCTAAGGTTTCATCAGTAGTCTCATCAGTAGTCTCATCAGTCTTGGCAGTCTTCTTTGAGGGTATCTGAGGAGTGATATCTACCATGAAGAACTGAAAGAGTAGACTGAGTATTCCAGCTACGATAGCCAAAATCAAGATTACGCCATAGCCTTGAACTTGCCCACCGTCCCAGCTAGAAACAATGTATCCCAGTAGGGGAACACAAAGTAGGTTGGTTAAATTAGTAAAGCTATTGCGCAGTCCAAAATAGCGCCCTCGCAGGCGAACAGGAACTAACACCGCCATCCAGCTAGACCAAGAGGGACTACCCAAAGCTCCAAAAATGTGAGTGATCAGGTTAATCGCCAGTGTGCACAACACTAGATGATGAGCTGGAGCCAGACCAGTGCAGAACATCCCAATGCCTACTAGGACAAATAACCATAGTAGTCGCGAAGGAATGAAGGTTTTGATGATAAACCAGTGGCGACTGTAGGATCGGTCAGATAAATAAGCACCAATAGGCTGTAGAAAATTCGCCAGTAGAGGTATCCCTGAAAGAATACCGATTTCAAAGTTGCTAGCACCCAGTTGCAGCAAGAAGTTAGTGAGGAAAACCTCAGCTGTGATACAGGAGAAGAAGGTGGAAAACACGCCGTCAAGGGTGGCAGCCCTCAGGCTAGAGCGAATCTCTCCCTTGGGAATTTTTTCAGTAGGGCTAAGCGGCGGTCGTGCTTCCTTGTTTAGGGGCTTGAGCAACTTTGGCAATCGCGGCAAAGACGGAGCTTCTGGGGCGACATCGGATATGAGTCTGAGCATAGCGGTTCAGGTAGCTAGATAGAGAGGACTTAAATGGCGAATTTGATGGAGACGAGTAAATCGTATTGGTTCAGGTAGCACCTGTACTGGATCGGCAGGCAGGTCGAAACTCCTATGCCATATCCTCCCTATAGCATCCCCCTTCTTGATGGGCGTAGCGTGCCCATAGCGTAACCCTCTTGGCTTGCTCTTAAATCCCCCCTATACCCTCTTGTAAAACCTCCTTCGGCTAAAAGGGGTTTTACAAGAGGAGTCTATGCCATTTACATCACTAGGGAAGTAAGACTTGCTTACTCTCGCAGAAGACCTACCATAGGCTTCCGTACTCCTGGTAGAGTCCGGTAAGGTCTAGCTCCTGCGACATCTGCTATACACTCCGGTAACCCTTACTTTTCGAGAAGGGCTACTTTTCAATAACACTTATTCTCTAGCCTTCACCCAACCCCTTAGAAATACGAAAAGTAGTACTTTTCTATAATCCCTAAGGGTTACTTCCTAAGGGCTATGCCCTACGGGGAGAGCTATGGTCATGACGGGGTATAGCAGCGGAGGCTACGCTATTCAATTAACGGGGGAGCAAGGGGGCTAGACATGGATCATGAGGAAAAATCACGCCAATGCCCTATTCCCTTGTTTAGGAATCCCGATGTAGTCAGAGTCGATATCTACATATCAATATCTACATATCAATATCTACATATCAATACTGACCTAAGTACAGCTGTTGCCTTTTTTATCCGTGGGGCAACAGGGTACCTTAAAAATACTATCTCAAAAAAAGTAAAATATTGCAACAAAAATACACTTAAGTATATTCACTGAAATCTTTCATCTGACCGATCCTGCGCAAGAGCTCCCACTACCTGGCTACCGAAAAAAAAAGGCGGGATCGCCTTCATAGTCTTGATCTCCGGCTTACGTAGTTGAGTCAGTTAAGAGCGTAGCCACGATGGGGAGCATGGTTAATCATAATTAAAGCTAAAGATAAGTGGTGGTATAATAAAGATAAGCAATAATTAAAGTTGGCTACTAACAGCTAGCTTTACCCGAATAAATATGGCTACTAACAGCTTTACACCTTAAGAAATAAGGTGAGTAAACAGCTAGATAAAATGTCCCAGAGTCTACCAAAAACTCTGATTATTTGTTAGACTTAAATTAGGGGAACACCGACAGGGATTATTATGTAACTTAAATTAAAGCCGAAAACCAAGGTAAAAATAGTTGCGCTTAAATCCCGGTGGAACGAACTTTTTTGACATTTTTATGGCGCTCGCGGGATATTCCGTCAGAGAAGCGCGGAGATACCCCCTGGATGCGAAAGCATCTTGCCTTGGCGGGCTAAAGTCTACCTTGGTAGATTTTGGTAGCTAAAAAGGATCGGACACCTTAAGAAATAAGCTGTAGAAAGCCATCTTGGATACCTTAAGAAATAAGCTGTAGAAAGCCATCTTGGATGTCGAGTTATCTCAAGAACCATATCATCTGTATTGACTAATTATTTCTAGGTGCATAGCCACCTCCTCAGACGGGAAACAAGTTTTCCAGGGGAGGTGTGCTTGCCGTCCTTACTTATCATCATGAAGCAAATCCTTTCGAGATGTCTAATTTTAGTATCTCTAATTCTGTTCCTAACTGGCTGTAGCCGCAGTATCGCCAGTGACATTTCCACTGTGACCCTCAGCGGCTGGCAGAGCAGCCCGGAGGAAAAACAGCTCCTTGAGCAGGTACTGAGGGAGTTTGAAGCATCACATCCTGGCATAAAAGTCAAGTTTGAAGTCATCACTGACCAATATATGGATGTCATTAAGACTCGGTTGATTGGTGATGCTGCTCCTGATGTCTTCTATGTAGACGCCCTAGATGCTCCCTTACTCATGACTCATGGAGTCTTGGAGCCTCTTGATGATTACATCACCGAGGACCTAGATTTAGATGACTTTGCTCCCCATCTCTCGGAAGCCTTCCAATCCTTAGGCAAAACCTACGGATTGCCTAAGGATTTTACAACCCTTGCCCTTTTCTACAATAAAAAATATTTCGCTCAACTCAGTATAACCGACCCTCCCCAAACCTGGGAAGAGTTAGAGGACTATGCCAATAAATTGACCAGGGATAGAACTCACAATGGCAGGGTTGACCTATATGGGTTGGGCATCACCCCAGAACTCTCTCGTCACTACTTCATGATCAAAGCCTTTGGTGGTGAGTTAGTTGACCAGAAGGGCAAGGCTGTCTTCGCGACTCGCCAAAGCCTATCAGGTCTAACGCCTTTGATGGATATGTATCGACAAAACCACTCTGCTGCCCTAGCCTCAGACGTTGGAGCTAGTTCTGGGAGCGAAATGTTTGGCCAAGGGAAGGCAGCAATGGTTATTGAAGGTAGCTATGCGATTCCTTACCTACAACAGACATTTCCCAAGATTGAGTTTGCCACTGCGGAAGTTCCCAGTATCGGTAACCACAAAGGAAGCATGGTTTATACCGTTGCTTATGTCATGAACAAGCAAGCTAAAAATAAAGAGGCTGCCTGGGAACTGATTTCCTATTTGACTGGCAAGGAAGGGATGAAAGCTTGGGCGAAGGGAGGACTGGCAATCCCGGCTCGGAAATCGGTCATATCAGAACTTGGCTATGAACAGAATCCTCTGTACACCCCCTTTATCAAGGGTGCTGAGTACGCCACGATTTGGCAAGGGGATGAAAAATTGCCAATATTTATGACCCATTTCGACAATCAGTTTCTTAGTGCTTTACTGGGTGAGCAATCCTTGAAGTCAGCCATGAAAAAAGCACAACAAACTGCTAACAAAGAAATTCAAGCGAGTAACTACTAAAAAATGTCACTAGCTAAAGCTAAACTTGGAGTTGACCAAAACGTCAAATCGAGGGATGTCAAATTGAAGGGATTTTGGCAGAAAGCCAAAGTTAGGGAAGCTATATCTGGCTACCTCTTCATGGCTCCTACTATTCTAGTTTTAGGAACCTTTTTGATTGCACCAATTATCTATGCAATCTTCCTTTCCTTCCATAAAGTTGAGATTTTAGGAGGGCTGAGTTACCGATTTGTTGAGTTAAAAAATTTCCTTCGTACCTTTGAGGATGAGCGAGTTTGGATTGCGCTCAAAAATACAATTGAGTATGTCATTATTGTTGTTCCTTGTCAAACAATCCTGGCTCTGGTTTTAGCTCTAGTCCTCAATAAAGAAATTAAAGGAAAAAAATGGTTCAGGATTATTTTCTTTCTACCGACTGTCACTTCCTCAGCGGTTTTAACCCTGATATTTATCTGGATTTATAATTCTAATGGTCTACTTAATGGATTACTAGACTTCTTCGGTTTACCGACCTATAACTGGCTAGGAGACCCAAGTGTGGCGCTCAAATCCATTATGATTATGAATATTTGGTCTACAGCACCGTTTTTCATGGTGATTTACCTGGCAGCGCTGCAAGATATACCTAGGTCCGTTTATGAGGCGGCAAAACTTGATGGTGCCAATGAGTTCGATCAATTCATAAATATTACTGTGCCTTTACTCAAGCCAGTTACATTTTTCGTTATGGTTATGGGTGTCATCGGTACATTTCAGTTATTCGACCAGTCTTACATCTTCTCGGGTGGCACCGGTGGTCCAAACAACTCAACCCTGACGGTTGTGCTTCTGATCTACCAGTATGCGTTTAGAAGTCTGGATATGGGTTATGCCGCTGCACTGGCATTAATGTTAGCTGGTGTAATTCTAGTAACAACACTGATTCAACGCGGCTTCTTTAGAGAAGAAAAAGTGAATTAGGAGATCAAATAAGAGTGAATAATTTTCGTTGGTTCAGAGGGATATTTTATAGCATTCTTATCCTCTATGCCATTATTACTTTTTTACCTTTTGCTTGGGCTTTATCAGCCTCATTTAAACCCCTTGAGGAAATTATCGCTGGCGGTTTGAATTTTATCCCCCATGATTTTACCGTCGATAACTACCGCAATATTTTCATTGAATCCCCTTTGTTTGGGCGCTGGTTTTTAAACAGTGTCTTGGTTGGTGTTTGTGTAACAGGGTTGAATATTATATTTAACTCAATGGCAGGTTATGCCTTAGCCAGAGTTAAGTTTCCAGGTAATTCATTATTGTTGGGAATAATCTTGGCAGTTTTGATGATTCCTGGACAAGTCACCCTAATTCCTGGTTATTTAATCTTAAAGTCTTTGGGATGGCTCAATACCTACCAAGGATTGATTGTACCGAGTGCAGTGAATGCCACCTTTATTTTTATGATGCGGCAGTTCTTTATCAATTTTCCTAAGGAACTTGAAGAAGCTGCTGCCTTGGATGGATTAAGTCGCTGGGAAACCTTTTGGCAGGTTGTCCTGCCTTTAGCCAAGCCAGCTTTGGCAGCACAAGCTATCTTTATTTTTATGGGGTCTTGGAATAATTTCTTAATGCCCCTAATGATTACCTCAGATCCAGGAATGTTTACCCTTCCCTTAGGTTTAAATACCTTTAAGGGGCAATACATTAGTTATTGGAACTACATCATGGCAGCCTCAATGGTCTTTACTATACCGGCTTTGGGGATTTACGCCTTCTTCAATCGTTACTTTATCTCTGGGGTAACATTTACTGGCTCTAAAGGATGAGCTGTTGAAACGGTAAAGGGTCAAGTCCCACTACACACACAGAAATAAATACAAAAAGGACAAGGTCAAGACAGGGAAGCTCTTGACCTTGTCCTTTTTGTTTTCGTGAACCTGTGAATTGTTTAACTATTGACTATTGAGCTTTAACCTCAAGGAATCTAAAGCTTCAAGTATTAACTGTCCACTAACCCTGATGTACGATTTTCTCAATCTGTTCAGGAGTCAGCTGCTCAACATTATCAAAAACCACTGTTGCACCAGCAGCTTTTAGCCTATCTCCATAAGCCTCCCGCTGTTCTGGTATCTGCTGCACATGAGGGGGTAAAATCCCTACCCCAACCCAAACTCGTTCTGGATGAGAGTCTCTGGCTTTTTCAACAGTGTACATGTCAGCAACTGTGTCACCAACGTAGATAACTGGCAATTTCACCTTAACTTGATGCTCCTGTTCTAGCTGTAGAACTACGGCAAACAGTCCTGTCGGGTCAGGCTTACCAGGAGCATCCTCCATCGCAATTAAAACAGGCCGTTCGAGACCGAGTCGTCCTTCTAGGGCATAGTTCGCTTCCTGTCGTGTTGCCCCACTGAAAAACCCCCAAGGAATCCCTGCTGTTGTCAAACTCTCTAAATAACTCGGTTGTAACAATAACGGTTCGTCGCAAATGTATCCAGTCCAATGGTTGGGATCTTTTCCTCGGTAGCGAGAATTGAAAAAATCAACAAGGGCTTCATAGTCGAGAGAAAAATGCGATGCTCTGGAAGAGCCGCTACGCGAACGCGTTTTCCCTTGAGCCTCAAAGTATCGATAAACTAATTCTTGCGATGCATCCCAGTCGTTATTCCATAGCCCTTCTGATTTAAGTTGGTCAATCTCTACCATAGTGGGTCGATAGGCACCACCAGTGTAATGGTCTACTGTATCTGCGATCGCTCTACGGTAAGAACCACTAACGTCACGCACCACGCCGTCAATGTCGAACACCACTATGGCATTCAAGTTAGGAATGAATGTTTCTGAACTAGGCATCATGCACGCTTGGGCTAGGCTCGCCAATATTGCCGATAAACACCAATAGTACCAACAATTTAACCAAAAACCTATCCCTGAATCTTGATCAGGAACAGTCTTATTGCGCTAGAATCATCAATTGTACAATAGATTATAGTTATAGATAACGTGGGATATCTGAGGGAGGCCTGATTGTCAAAATTTCTATTAAAAGTTCTCTGGCTAGATGAGAATGTAGCCCTGGCAGTTGATCAAATTGTCGGCAAAGGCACCAGCCCATTAACTTGTTACTTTTTCTGGCCCCGGAACGATGCCTGGGAACAGCTCAAGGATGAGATGGAAGCCAAACACTGGATTACTGAAGCTGATCGCATTGAAATCCTCAACAAAGCCACTGAAGTGATTAACTACTGGCAAGAGGAAGGTAGGCGTAGACCTATGTCTGAGGCTCAGGCTAAGTTCCCGGAAGTCGCTTTTACTGGTAGTGCTTAATCCAGCCTTGCTGATTAATCTAATGATTGAGGGTAATTGGGAATTGGGAATTGGTAACTGACCAATCATCCGACCATACTTGAGATGATTCCTTAGTTCAACAACGCCCTTAATCCAACGCCCTTAATCAAATTACCTTAATCCAAGTAAAAGACTGACGGTAACCAACTCCAGACGTTCCCCTACCCCCCTGTTTCGGGGGGTGTGGAGAGCGCTGAGCTTATAGGGTTTACATCCCCTCCTTACTTCGTTTATGGGGTTGGAATTTACCGTTGCGTGACTAAACCATGCCACCAGCAGCTTGAAAGCGAGCACGGGCTTTCTTATAGGCTTGAGTTGCTTGGATTTTTTCTTGGGTATTCTCGTCGCTTTGAAGTTCTTCTAGACGAGCTTTTGCTTCGTTGAAGTCAACACCTGCAGCATCCTTGTCAATTTCATCTGCGGACTCAGCACCATTGACAAGAATCGTCACTTCATTATCTTCAACTTCCACAAATCCACCCATAAGAGCAATTGGTATCCACTCTTTTTCTGAACGAATTCGCATCACACCAGTATCCAGCGCTGATAACAGAGGAGCATGATCACTCAATATACCTAGCTGACCGGTAGTGCTGGGTAAAATTATTTCTTGTGCTTGGTCATCCCAGACGGTTTTGTCGGGAGCAATAATACGAACAGTTAAAGCCATCAGCAGAATGAATTGTGTTTGTTGGACGTTGGCAGTTTAGCAGCTTGAAAGTTGAAGGTTACAGGTTGAAGGTTACAGGTTAACTAGGTTAACCTTCAACCTTGATAACCTTATTAGCATCAAACCTGACTTAACTCTTTAGTTTTTCAGCTTTAGCCATCGCTTGATCAATACTGCCCACCATGTAGAAGGCTTGCTCAGGAAGGTCATCCAATTCCCCCTTCAGAATCATTTGGAAGCCTTTGATAGTATCGTCCAAGCTAACATACTGACCAGGAGAACCAGTGAAGACCTCCGCTACAAAAAACGGCTGAGACAAGAAGCGCTCAATCTTGCGGGCGCGAGCCACTGTTAGTCTGTCATCCTCGGACAATTCATCCAAGCCTAAAATCGCGATAATGTCTTGGAGTTCCTTGTAACGCTGTAGAGTTGCCTGCACAGCACGAGCTGTTCCGTAGTGGTCTTCCCCCACAATGCTCGGTTGCAGCATGGTTGAATTAGAATCGAGGGGGTCAACAGCCGGGTAAATTCCCTTAGATGCTAGGCCACGGGACAACACCGTTGTACCATCTAGGTGAGCAAATGTAGTTGCTGGGGCTGGGTCAGTCAAGTCGTCAGCTGGCACATAGACTGCCTGAATGGAGGTAATTGAACCCTCGTTAGTGGAGGTAATCCGTTCTTGCAGAGCACCTACATCTGTTCCCAAAGTAGGTTGATATCCTACCGCAGAAGGCATTCTTCCCAAAAGAGCAGACACTTCCGAACCGGCTTGTACAAATCGGAAGATGTTATCGATAAACAGCAACACGTCCTGCTTGTTCACATCCCGGAAGTACTCAGCCATGGTCAACGCTGACAGACCCACCCGCATCCTCGCACCGGGGGGTTCATTCATCTGACCATAAACTAGGGCAATTTTCGACTCGTTTAGATCATCCGGGTTGATCACCTTGGATTCCATCATTTCGTTGTAGAGGTCGTTCCCTTCACGGGTACGCTCTCCCACACCGCCAAATACTGATACTCCACCGTGTTTCGTGGCGATGTTGTTGATCAACTCCATCATGATCACAGTTTTGCCGACTCCAGCGCCGCCAAAAAGACCAATCTTACCACCACGTCGATAGGGAGTCAGCAGGTCGATTACTTTAATACCGGTCTCGAATACTGAGGGCTTGGTTTCCAGCTCAGTTAACTTGGGAGCAGGGCGGTGAATTGGGAAGCGCTCCTCAGATTCTGCCGGTCCTCTGTTATCTACTGGTTCACCCAAGACATTGAAAATCCGTCCTAAGGTAGCCTTGCCGACGGGTACACTAATGGGGGCACCAGTATCAATAACTTCCATACCCCGCACCAGACCGTCTGTACCACTCATGGCAACAGAGCGCACTTGGTTATCCCCGAGAAGCTGCTGCACTTCGCAGGTCACAGCAACATCTTGTCCAGCTTCATTTTTGCCTTCAATTCTCAAGGCATTGTAAATCTGCGGCATTTTGCCGCTGGGAAACTCTACGTCAACAACCGGACCGATAATTTGGGCAATAGCGCCCGTGTTTGTTTGTTCTGCGGTGCCTACCATATTGCGCTTATTTAGTCAAGCTATTGTTACAGATTTTGGAAAACAGTCTTAACATTTAGTAATGCCACTCTCAAGATTACCATTGTTAGGGTTCAACCGTATCAGAACTTGATCCCAAATTAAATATAAACAGGACTATAGGTCCCATCCCTTAGGGGTGACCAGGCAAGCATCCCTTGGTTCATAATCACCTTCAAAGGTGATCCGATAATTGTTCAGCCAAGTAATAGGCTCAATTTAGCTATACACCCCACACCCGTTCGCCCCGTCAACTGACCTACGTTTCACGTAGCTTGTCACCCCTTCAGCTACTAGACACTTACTCTTCTTCTTCGTCTTGAGTGAAGCGTTGGTATTCTTCCTCTCGTAGCTTTTCCTTAACTCGTCGGATGGGTAGATTAGCAATTAGTGCTGTTGTCCGTTGGTTGCTTTCTAAGGAAAACTCTGACCCTTCCGAATCAATCTCAACGTAGCGAGAGACCACCTCCAGGATGTCTTGCCGCATCGACTCCACCATTTTAGGACTCAGGTCAGAGCGATCGTGGGCAATTACCAGTTGGAGGCGGCGCTTAGCCTCCTCACGGCTGCTTTGAACACTCCTCCAGGAAAAAAGTTGTTCTAGAATTTCGATAATCATGGGGCTTTTTGGAGTAGTGAATAATCACACAGGGGGAGAAGGAAGAGGCTCTTTGGCAAGACTAGTTGTTGGCAATTCACAATGTAAAACCTTATTGGAACAGGCGGCGTAAGCGGCTGATTAGGTTGTCGTGTTCTGCCATCAGGTCGAGGAAGGAAATATTTGCACCTTCTAAGCGTGCAGCAATGTTTTCAATGGCAATTCCAGGCAGAGTTTTCTTTTCTGATAAGATCAAGGGTTCACCCTGATTACTGGAGACAATCACCCGTTCGTCTTCGGGGATAACACCAATTAGGGGAATAGCAAGAATTTCTTGGACATCTTGAACTGACATCATCTGATCCGCTTTTACCATTGTCGCTTTCAGGCGGTTGACAATTAGGCGGGTCTGCTTGATTCCTTCCGCTTCCAGTAAGCCAATAACTCGGTCAGCATCCCGCACTGAGGTAATCTCTGGTGTAGCAACGATTAGGGCTTCAGTAGCTGCCGTAACCGCATTTTTAAACCCGCTTTCGATTCCTGCTGGAGAGTCCACCAAGATGTACTCGTAATTCTTGGCTAACACCCCCAACAACTTTTTCATTTGGTTGGGGTTAACGGCTTCTTTGTTACGACTTTGGGCTGCAGGTAACAGGACTAGTCCTTCCTGCCGTTTGTCTTTGACCAAAGCCTGGTCTAAGCGGCACTGACCTGTTAAGACTTCAATAGCCGTGTAGACTACCCGATTTTCTAGTCCCAACAGCAGGTCTAAGTTTCTCAAACCAAAATCTGCATCCACTAAAGCAACTCGACGACCCAAACGAGCTAGGGCTAAACCTAGATTGGCGGTAATGGTAGTTTTCCCCACCCCTCCTTTGCCAGAGGTGACAACAATAATTCGACTCATGAATTCAACGACAAGTGGGTTTTAGCAACATCAGCAGCTCTAGCAATACGAATCCCAACGGATGTCACGTAAGCTACTTCAGGATAGTACTGAAGTGGCGGTGTCTCCGGTGCCCTAGCTACAGCATCAGCAATCCGCAACTGGGTGGGTTCCATTTTTAATGCCATAATCCGACATTTTCGATTACCATTCGCACCGGCGTGGGCAATGCCTCGTAGATGCCCCCAAACGAAGATATCCCCAGCTGCAATCAATGCACCACCAGGGTTCAAGTCCCCTATTATAACAATAGTGCCAGGGTGACGAATCTCTATACCCGAACGTACTGTCATTTGTAAGTACAGAGGTTCTGCGAGTAATTCAGTAGGTTGATCAATCTTTTGATTCAAAGAGTACTTAGGAGTTTCTTGTTCTACTGAGTACCCAGCAGCTGCTGCAGCCACAGCGGTTTGTCGGCGCGTGGTGTAAACTCGCTTTAGCCTTAACTGGACTGCCCCAAGGGCATCAGCGATCGCTTGTAGCTTCATCCCATCCAGCAATTGATCCCCAGCCATCAGATGGACACTGGATTCAGGCTGCCAAAAGCGCTCTCCAGCATTGAGGCGATGCTTGAATTGTTCCCATAGGTCCGACCAATTGACAGTACTAGGGTTTTTAGTGGCTGGTGGCAAGATCAACAACAGCCGTTTCCCCTCACTTTTTAAGCGAACTTGCCCAAGGCAGTTAACTACCGAGTTGCGGTCGTTGGAAACCGTTGAAACTGGTGATGGTTGGGCAGAATCAGAAGTCATGCAACAAGGAGCCAGATTGGTTAACGCACCGAAGATAGATTCTTCCGTGATCATACCTTCTTCAGCAAGTTCTGGTGGATAACTGTTGAGAATTGTAGCTAATGGTGGTAGGGAGCAAAAGGGCAAGATACTTAAGAATACTATTGCTCTGTTACCCCACACCCACAACCGATATCCTGTCAAACATTCTTACTCTGCACTCAATCGACGGTAAACGGTCACCAAGCCATTCACATCTCCCACATTGCCAGGAAATAGCACTACAGGTAAATTATGAAACTGGGGATGGTCAGCAGAGGTTAGTACCATTGAGCATCCAGGAAGGATCTGACCCAATAGTCGTGCTGACCTCAAAGCCAGGCCAGTACTTAAGACATCATTGGAGGTAATACCCCCTTTACTGATTAAAAACCCCATATCTTTAGGCAATCCCCTCACGATATCCATCAATAAGCCTGAAACTACTGCTCCAAACGCCAGCCGTTTCTGCACATCCTCAAAAACCAATTCCTGACGAGAGGTATAAACCACCGGTGTTTTACCAGTACTGTGAATTTCCTGAACGCGCTCGAGAATACTTGCCAAAAGTTTTGCCCGTTGCTGTTCGGATTCATCCAGTAAATTGGCTACATTTACCTCAATCCCCTCAATCCCAGATGCTCCCAATAGCTGCTCCAGCTGTTGAGTAGTCTTTTTAACGTGGGAACCCACAATCACAACTCCTGGTTTCCCCTGTCGGACATACTGAGCCATATTCATAGGGGCTACCGGTTGGAAGCCAAGACTAGCAAGGGAGGTTAAAATACTAGCAGCAGAACGAAACAGAAAGCGTTTCCCTTGGGCAGCAGCCCTTAGGACATCTGCCGCAAATTGATCTAAATCCCCTTGGGTTTCCCCATCCACAACGCCACACTGGTTATTGGTAAGTTTGAGAAGACGCTCCAAGCTACTGTTACGAATATCTGCTAGTAAAAACCGCTCTACTGCATCAGCCTTGATCTGACCTTTGGTCTTTTCTTGGACATAATCGGGTAAATAACTATGGCGATATCCAAATACCGAGTCACGGGCAAACTCGGTTTCATGCACTGGCGTTCTAATACCATCAATGATTAGGTAATGGACACTATCGAGAGTGACTCGTCCGCCCTCAAAGAATGCGGGGACTAAGAAATGGGCATCAAATGGTCCGACTTCTTGGGCGATTACATCAATTTCGACAGGATAATGCCCCCGCAAGGTGGAGTCAGAGCGACTGACTACCATAAAATCTTTAATTCCTTCAGCGTCTATGGCCATTTTGAGGTTATGGCAAACTTCCCGAGTCACAGTTGCTGCTTGCTCTGGGTTAAGAGCTCTGGTATTAGTAAGAATAAAAAAGATTGGGGAGTTATCCCTTAGTCCCAGCCGCAATGTATCCACATCCCAGTGCATCAGCAACAAGCAGCTGTGAACTGTCTGGGAGCCAGTCGGGTCATCATCAAGTACAATAATTTTTGGTTTTTTGCTCATTTCCCAAGCCTGTCATTAAAGTCAGTTATTTACCATGGTAATCGGGAATGGGTAATCGGGAATGGGTAATTGCTGATTGTGATAGTAATGGTTATAATGATTAGGACATAAAGCTAAAATTATCGATAAAAATATAGCAGATAATCTAGCACAATTACATCAACAATTAAACAAAAAAAAAGGTCAATTTCGAGCATTTACTACGTAAAAATACTGTAATAATATTTGTAATAAATTACTGAACATCCCTTACCACGAATTAGCAATTATTAAAAATATCTATAAACTTAGTTATAGTTGATAAGCTTTTAAAAATCAGCTATAATTATAGTTATAGAGCAGTGCTAACTGATTATTAATAAGAAGTTATACTTCCCTTATGTTACCCGTTACCTATTTTAACCAGGATGTTAACGTTTAACTTATAATTGCTATATACTAAGGGATCACCAGGCAGCACTAACTCACAGTTGATCCACTATGTGTCCACTAGATTGTCGCTATAAATTATGTCAGACCAATCCCGTCCAGAAGCACAAAGCACTTCAACTCTAGAAGAAATTCGCACCACACGGCTTGAAAAAGTTGAACAACTGAAAGCAGAAGGATTAATTCCCTATGCCTATAATTGGGAATCTACAGCTCAGGCTGCCGAATTGCAGCAAAACTATGCTGACCTAGGCAATGGCGAAGAAGTAGATGTGGAAGTGGCTGTTGCTGGTCGGATTATAGCTCGTCGTGTCTTTGGTAAATTAGCTTTCTTCAACATTCAGGATGAGACTGGTACAATTCAGCTTTACCTGGATAAAAAGAGAATCACTGCTAAAATGGCAGACCTTCCCAATGCTTTCAATATTCTCAAAAAACTCACTGATACTGGAGATATTATTGGGGCAAAAGGAACCATCAAGCGCACGGAGAAAGGGGAACTATCGATCTATGTCAAGGAGTATGATATCCTGACTAAATCTTTGTTGCCTTTACCAGATAAATGGCATGGTTTGACGGATACAGAAAAGCGCTATCGTCAACGTTATGTTGACCTAATTGTTAATCCTGATGTCCGGGAAACCTTTCGTCGTCGTGCCAAAATAACTGCTTCTATTCGGCACTATTTAAACCAACAGGATTTTATTGAAATTGAAACTCCGGTACTTCAGAGTGAGGCTGGTGGTGCAGATGCGCGTCCTTTTATCACCTACCACAATACCTTACAAATGGACTTGTATCTGCGTATTGCTACCGAGTTACATCTGAAGCGACTAATTGTTGGTGGTTTTGAAAAGGTGTATGAGTTGGGGCGTGTTTTCCGCAATGAAGGAATTTCGACTCGTCACAATCCGGAATTCACCATGATTGAAATCTATCAGGCTTACGCCGATTATAATCAGATGATGGTGTTGACGGAAAATCTGATTAGTAATGCTGCTAAGGAAGTGTTAGGTACACTAACCATTAACTACCAAGGTGAAGTAATTGATCTAACTCCCCCTTGGCGTAAAGTAACGATGCAAGAGTTAGTCAAAGACCAAATTGGTTTAGATTTTGATAAGTTTACCAACATTGAGCAGGCAAAAGCAGCAGCAAAAGATGCTGGTGTGGAGGTTCCCAATGATTGCTATTCTATTGGTAAATTGCTCAATGAAGCTTTTGAGCAGAAGGTAGAAGAAACGTTAATCCAACCGACTTTCGTTCTGGATTATCCTGTGGAAATCTCTCCCCTCACTAAGCCCCATCGCTCAAAATCTGGTTTAGTAGAACGGTTTGAATTGTTTATAGTGGGAAGAGAAACAGCAAACAGTTATTCTGAGTTAACTGATCCTATAGATCAACGGCAACGACTAGAAGCTCAAGCAGCCAGGAAAGCAGCAGGAGATTTGGAAGCTCAAGATGTTGATGAAGACTTTCTCGCTGCTCTGGAGTACGGTATGCCTCCCACTGGTGGTTTAGGTATTGGTATTGACCGTTTAGTGATGCTACTCACTGATTCAGCTAGTATTCGAGATGTGATTGCTTTCCCATTGCTGAAAAGTACCAGCGCTGTGATTAAATCCTTCGACTACGATGTAGAAAAAAAAATTCTTCGGGTTCAATTCAATAATGGTAGTATCTACAAGTATCGGGATGTACCAGAGGAGATCTACAAGGGTTTAAAAGATAATCCTTCTATCGGTCAGTATTTTAATACCCATATCCGCGAAAAATATGGCTTCGACCGAGAAATTTAGTGTAAGGATTCAGCCCAAGGATCATCAGCCATAATCTAGTAACTTGCTGTTGGATTATAAGTTGAGAGGTCAGATGAAAATTTAGCTGTCCGGTAAAAGAAGCCCCACATCTCAATCCGCAAGGATGAGTGTTCAAAGTTACCGTAAGAATAAGGCAGTCTTTATGGTTGGTCGGCTATGAGACAAAGGTTAAAACTGTATGATTAAGACTGCCTTATTCTAAGGTTTCGTTTCCAGGGATGAATTTTACACAGAGTCTCCTGGGATTGGGAGACGAGCTATAAAACTTCTGACCAACTCAGATGGAGTCATACCCCTCCTGTCAGCCTCCTGCTTTAACTGCTTTTTCTCAAACTCAGTTACTCTAACTATCAATTTTTTATCTTTCATTTTTTTTGATGTTGTGGGTTGTTATTTGGCTACCCACATGCTAACCTAGTTATAGGTCGAAAAACAGGATACAAAAAATGAGACTAGCTTACCAGTACCGATTACGTCCAACGAGAGAGCAGAAAGTTGTAATAGACAATTGGTTGTCAATGCTTTGTGCTCAATACAATTACTTGTTGGCTGATCGATTTAACTGGTACGAAGCTAACCGCTGTCCCATTAATGCCTGCCCACTTGTCTGTCATCTTCCAAAATTAAGAGTTAATCCTGACTACTACAGTCAAAAGAAAAGATTACCAGGACTAAAGAAAACCCATCCTTGGTACAAGCAGGTTCACTCTCAGGTACTTCAGGATGTTGTCAAGAGGGTAAAGTTAGCTTTTGATAGGTTCATTAAAGGGGATAGTAATGGAAGACGAAGTGGTCGGCCTAGGTTCAAAAAACCACACCGTTATCGCACTTTTACTTACCCTCAAGTAAAGGAAGGGTGCCTAGATGGAGACTTAATAAATCTCCCAAAAATAGGCAGAGTAAAGGTAGTACTTCATCGCCCCATTCCTTCCGGCTTCAAGATTAAGACAGCTTCCATTACAAAAAAGTGCGATGGATACTATCTGGTCTTGTCCCTGGAAGACAAGACAGTTCCCGAAGTTAAGCCAGACATAAATCCAGATTCAATAATTGGGATTGATGTTGGTCTAAAGGATTTTTTGACAACCTCCGAAGGGGAAGCCATAGAGATTCCTCAATACTATCGGAAAGCTCAAAAGCGCTTAAAGGTTGTCCAAAAGCGGGTATCTAGAAGGAAGAAGGGAGGAAGTAATAGACTTAAGGCTATCAAACAGCTCGGGAAACAGCATAAAAAAGTAGCGGATAAACGGAAAGACTTTCATTTCAAGACCGCTAATTACTTATTGTCAAACTACGACGTAGTTGCTCACGAAAAGTTAAACGTCAAAGGGATGGCTAAATCCCGATTGGCTAAATCTGTGCTAGATGCTGGGTGGTCAAGCTTTCTGACGATACTGACGAACAAAGCCGAAAATGCTGGTTTGTTGGCTGTCCCAGTAAGCGCTCAAAACACTTCACAGAATTGCTCCAATTGCGGAAAAAAAGTCCCAAAGAAGCTGCATGTAAGATGGCATGACTGTCCCCATTGTGGATGTAGTCTAGATCGCGATCACAATGCAGCTATAAACATCAAAAACAGAGCGGAAGGGCAGTCCGTTCTTAAAGCCCAGCGCCTCCGCGCGCAATAGCCGGATTGGCTGGGAAGCCTACACTGAACCCAACGGGTCAGTGTAGGAGCTGTCACTTCTTAATGAGCGATTAGCTAACCTTGTGCAAAGCTAATCGCTTGTAGCTTAGATAGATTAAAGTGAAGCATTGACAAATAAACAAAAATATGCGTAGGTAAGGATTGATCGTGCGTTCGCGCTTTTCTAGACCAGGGCTCACTAAAGTCATCAGTCATTTATCAAAGACTTTTGAATTTTTCATTAACAATTAACAGGTAACAGTTAACAATAAAGAATTAGCAGTAAAACCTGTAGCTAGCTTGTAATGAACATACGCACTGTCTCTACTAAGCCCTTTACAGACCAAAAGCCCGGTACTTCCGGACTCCGTAAGTCGGTCACCGTTTTTCAAGAGCCCCATTACCTGGAAAACTTTATCCAGTCTATCTTTGACTCCCTAGAAGGCTGTGAAGGTCAAACCCTAGTTGTAGGGGGTGATGGTCGCTACTACAATCGGCAAGCAATTCAGACCATTCTCAAAATGGCAGCCGCCAATGGGTTAGGTCGGTTGTTAGTCGGTTGTGGTGGTATTCTGTCTACCCCAGCAGCATCTTGTGTTATTCGCAAGCATAAGGCATTAGGTGGCATTATCCTCTCGGCTAGCCACAATCCTGGGGGTCCAAAGGGTGACTTCGGTGTCAAGTATAACACCAGTAATGGTGGACCAGCACCGGAAAAGGTGACGGAAGCTATCTATGCTCGGAGTAAAGTCATTGATAGTTACAAAATCCTGGAGGCTGCGGATGTGAATCTAGACCGACCAGGTGCATTTACCCTGGGAACCTTGAGCGTTGAGGTGATTGACCCAGTTGAGCCTTATACTCAATTGATGGAGTCCCTGTTTGATTTTGACCGCATTCACCAGCTACTAACCTCTGGGAAATTCCGCATGTGTATGGACTCATTACATGCGGTAACTGGTCCCTATGCCCATGCTATTTTTGAACAACGCCTAGGGGCACCAGAAGGTACAGTACTTAATGGTATACCGTTAGAAGATTTTGGTGGTGGTCATCCTGACCCCAATTTAGTCTATGCTAAGGACTTGGTGGATATTCTCTATGGTGATAATGCACCGGACTTTGGGGCTGCTTCCGATGGGGATGGCGATCGCAATATGATCCTGGGAAGCTCGTTCTTCGTTACCCCCAGTGATAGCATCGCTGTGTTAACCGCCAATGCCCATCTGGTACCTGGTTATAGTCAAGGTTTAGCAGGGGTCGCTCGTTCCATGCCAACCAGTGCTGCTGTAGACCGAGTGGCGGCTCAGTTGGGTATTGATTGCTATGAGACCCCAACAGGTTGGAAGTTTTTTGGCAATTTATTGGATGCAGGTAAAGCCACTTTGTGCGGTGAAGAAAGTTTCGGCACTGGTTCTAACCATGTACGGGAAAAAGATGGACTTTGGGCAGTGCTATTCTGGCTCAATATCCTGGCAGTGCGGGGTGAATCAGTGGAGCAGATTGTCCGTAGCCACTGGCAAACCTATGGTCGTAATTTCTATTCCCGCCATGACTATGAAGAGGTAGATGGGGCACGAGCTCAGGAACTGATGGAGCGTCTGCGTTCAAGTGTGCCAGACCTGAAAGGACAGCAATTTGGCTCTTACCAGGTAGAGTATGGTGATGACTTTAGTTACACAGACCCAGTAGATGGGAGCGTCAGCCAGAAGCAGGGGATTCGGATTGGCTTTACTGATGGCTCTCGGATTGTATTCCGCCTATCTGGTACTGGCACAAAAGGGGCAACCCTACGCCTCTATTTAGAGAGCTATGAGCCAGATTCCACTAAGCATGACGTGGATACTCAACAAGCATTGGAACCACTGATTTCCCTTGCCCATGAGATTGCCCAGATTCGCAAGTTTACAGAGCGGGAGGTTCCCACTGTAATTACCTAAGGTTTTGATGGGTTAGTTTCCCTGTTAATGAAAGGAACATGGGTAATAGGTAATAGGTAATAGGTAATAGGTAATAGGTAATAGGTAATAGGTAATAGGTAATAGGTAATAGGTAATAGGTAATTAGGTAAGCATTCAGCGTGTCGCGTATCAGCGTGTCGCGTATCAGCCAGCCATTCCCGTAGCGTGGCCAACGGCCAAGGCTGACGGCTGACGGCTGACGGCTGACGGCACCTCAAGTAGCACCATCTGTAGCGCATATGCTTACTTGGTATAGCACTACCCATTAAGATGTTTGACATTGTCTTGATGCAAAGCGCGAGTGGGGGAAACCACGGCAGTCGCTCATGGGGGGGACCCCCAAGACCGCGCTGCCTCCCCAAGACCGTAATGGTGCGCTTACAGTCGTCGAATTAAATTCGCCACGGGTCGCACCTCTGCATCGCTTCTAAACTCCGAAACCTAGTCCTAGCTTACTTTTGACTTCTGACTTCTCACTTCTGACTTGCCCGTAGCGCTATACAACCCCGACCAGTTACCTATTACCCATTAGCCGTTACCAAAATGAGTAACTGTCTCGGTAATAGTGGATAGCCTAGATTTCAATAGCAACAGATTTTTATTCCTAGAGGTGCGACCCAAGGGCGATTTACTCGCCCTAGGAGGCGCGCACCTATAAAAATTTTCATCATTGTTTAATTTAGCTCATCTCCATAGATGGTTCTTGGATATTTCGTCAAGTCAAGAGATATCTGGCTACATTTCAACATTATTTATTGTCAATTAGTTAATTTTATGAATAATCTCAAATCACCTGCTGTTAACCCTTTTTGCCACACAGTAAATTGATTGGGGCAAAAGCTTGCTTGCACACCTCAATGACTGAATCAAAGAGGGACTGAATGAAAAAGATTATTCTTTAACCCAGATTTGGTATAACCCCTAACTGCTCTGAGGGAGGGTAAAATTACTCATTCATAATTCTTAGCTGAATGATGTTATATAATAATTAGTTTTTGCTCAGGACTAACTCAGTAAATTTTTCATAAATTTTTATGAATTTTTGATGAAAATCCCTATTTTGATAGTGACATTTACTGAAATTTATGCCATTTATACTAATGGTAGGATTTTTTTTTGTCAGTCAAAACGCAAAAAAAAAATATGAAGCCTAGAACCAAACTACTTTTTTGACTAGGTCATCTGTTAGGGGTGGAATTTGATCAGGGAATCGTTAGGGAGTCAAACTATAGAAAAGGCTTCAAAAAATCTATCCAGTTTCACTGGATAGATTTGAGGAGGGCATCTTTGAACTATTAAAGGGGGTGTTTTACCCTTACCGATGTTTCTAGAAACATGTATCTAGAAAGGTACTGTACCCTAGATACATCGATAAGCATGATTAAATTTGCCCCAAAAGTTCACATACAAAGTTCACATAAAAAGTTCACAGACTCTTATCCCATTTCAGGCCAGGGACGTTGAGTAATGCCAGTTTTGTAAGTTACACATCCCGTGAGTTACTGAATTGGGATGGAGTAATTAGAAATTTTTTGGTGCATCAGGACTGAAAAGAAAAGCCCACCAGTGTAAACACAGATAACTTTTGGGAGAAAACCATCTTATGGTTCTGATTGAAGCAGAAAGCGATCGCGTAACGCGAGTCAACTATGAGACAACCAGTGCAAACAATATTGATACCGTTGCTTCAGGCGGTCGAGCCGTCCAGATCTCAAGCTTTAATGACCCGGTTGAAGAAAACCCTGGTGTGCTTAGATTTCAATGGACAGCAGATGATGGACCGGCTGGTAAGTACGATATTAGTATTGCCTACTTTGACGAAGAGGATGGGGAATCTCCACTGACATTTAGTGTCAACGACAATGTAGTTGGTACATATGTTTATAATCTAAACTTACCTGGGATTACAGCTGAGCCAAGGAATTATGTCCCTCTGAGCGGTGGCAATCCACGTGGCCCTCGCCCTCTAAGTGCTGAGGATAATCCAAATGCCATTTTTCAGGGCGTAGACCTTGCTCCAGGGGATGAAATAGAAATCTCGGTACTGGCAGATAGCATTAATAATGATGCTAATTTCGAGCTAGGGCGACTTGATGCCATTGAAATTACCCCAGCTGAAGATATTATCCCCAGTTTGGATCTGTTCTGGCGTAATCCTGTCACTGGACAACTTGGTGTGTGGACTCTAAATGACGAAGGCACTAGCGTCGAGACGGCAGCGTTCATTAAAGATCAAAGTGGTAAGGAGGTATTGGTACCAGACGACAGTCCATTTGACGCCCGTGGTGTTGTGGATTTAGGCGATGGTAACAGGAGTCCTCTGTGGCGTAATACCGAAACCGGGGGTGTTGCGATTTGGAAGATGGAAGGCTCCGAGTTCCAGGAGGCAATAACTACTCAGGCACCAGCAGGTCAACCAGGATCAGACCTCAACTGGGAAATCCGTGGCACCGGAGATGTTAACGGTGGTGGTGCAGAAGAAATCTTCTGGTACAACACATCTACTGGAGAAATTGCTGTTTGGGAGATAGATCAAACCGGGTTTCAGAATGCTACGTTTATTACGGATACCAATGGTGACAGGTTGACCATATCACCTAATGATCCCTGGCAGTTAGTTGCGGCTGGAGACATGGATGGCGATGGTAACGCAGATGCTATCTGGGAAAATATGAATACCCAAGAGTTTGCCTACTGGAAGCTTGATGGTACTGTTTTCCAAAACGCAGTGCTGATCGATTCCCGACCAGCAAACGGTGCTTGGGAATTCCGTGGTTCCTATGACGCTAACAACGATGGTACTGATGATTTCTTCTTCCGTAATTCCGTTACTGGACAGAATGGCATGTGGATGATCCACAATAACTCACTGGGTCAGATTGTCGAGATCGATAGGGTTGAGGATCTCAACTTCTCCTTCTACGTCTAGGATAGTCAGCAGCTAGCTTTTCTGTTGTAATTAAAGTTGAGAAAAACCCACCCCTTCTGCTTACGCTCAAGGGGTGGGTTGATTGTTCACTTAAATCTGAATCTAATATCTCCGAGTTTTAGGGCAAACGCATCTAATCGTCACAAACCAGATCTTATTGGCATTTGGCTGACCCAAAAATTTATTGCTGACCCAAAAATTTTGACGGGGATGAATTAAACTGGTATATTATTTATTTGGCTTATCTTTAGCGCCACTATGATTTTCACTAATTAATAGGTACGACCACCAGGATATAAAACTGTCAGCATTCAGGCTAATGCTGTCAGCTATCATGCTTAAAATAAACCCAGCGTAGCGTGCGCCGTTCCCGTAGCGTGCGCCGTTTTCGTAGCGTGCGCCGATGCGCAATGTGCAATGGGCAAACGGGATAATTTAATATTGATAGATTAATGAGAATTGAAAGTCAACAGAAAAGTCCTTGGCCTATGGCCACGCTACTTGAAGTCCTTTGTGGCACAGGCTTCGACGCTGTGATCCAAAAAAGATTAAACGAATGCTTACCTCTTTTATTCAAAAGCACCTCAAGTAGCACCCTCTGTAGGGCATTAGCTGATAGCTGATAGCTTACCCACTAACTGCCCTGAGGCAGGGGAAAATTTATCATTCATAATTATTAGCTGACTTGATGTTATATAATAATTAGTTTTTGCTCAGTGCCAACTCAGTAAAAATTTTATAAATTTTTATGAAAATTTAATGAATATACCTAATTTGATAGTGACATTTACGGATTTTTATGGCATTTATACTAGTGGTAGGTTTTTTTTCAGTCAAAACGCCAAAAAAATCTGAAGCCTGGAACAAAAATATTTTTTTGAGTAGATCATCTGTTAGGGGTGGAATTTTATCAGGGTATCGTTAGCCAGTAAAATAATATAAAAGGCTTCAAAAAATTTATCCAGTTTCACTGGATAAATTTCAGCAGGGCATCTTTGAACTATTAAAGGGGGTGTTTTACCCTTATCGATATATCTAGAAATAGGTATCTAGAAAGGTATTGTACCCTAGATACATCGATAAGCATAATTAAATTTTCCCCAAAAGTTCACAGACAAAGTTCACAGACTCTTATCCCATTTCAGGCAAGGGACCTTGAGTAATGCCAGTGTATTGATGCAAAGCGCGAGTGGGGGAAACCACGGCAGACCGCGAGTGGGGAGGGGCTGTGTGCGGAACCTGCGTCCGCACCGCTGTTTGCCCCGTGGGAACCCCCAAGACCGCACTGCCTCCCCTGTTCCGAAGCTGCATCGCTTTTGTAAGTTACACATCCCGTCAATTAGTGAGTTGGGACTGAATTGGGATGGAGTAATTAGAAATTTTTTGGTGCATCAGGACGGAAAAGAAAAGCCAACCAATGTAAACACAGATAACTTTTGGGAAAAAACTATCTTATGGTTCTGATTGAAGCAGAAGGTACTCGCGTAACGCGAGTAAACTACGGCATAACCGGTTTCAACAATATTAATCTCGTTGCTTCAGGGGGTCGAGCCGTCGAGATCACAGACTTTGATAACCCGGTTCCAGTTCCCGGTGTGCTTACCTTTCAATGGACAGCACAGGATGGACCAGCTGGTAAGTACGATATTCGTATTGCCTACTTTGACGAAGAGGATGGGGAATCTCCCCTGACATTTAGTGTCAATGGAGAGGTAGTTGGTACCTATGTTTATAATCTAAACTTACCTGCTAATAGACCTCGGCCAACAGCTGAGCCAAGGAATTATGTCCCTCTGAGGGGTGGCAATTCAAGTGGCACCCTAAGTGCTGAGGCTAATCCAAATAAACCCCTTTTTCAAAACATAGACCTTGCTCCAGGGGATGAAATAGAAATCTCGGTACTGGCAGATAGCAATAATTCTGATTTGAATTTCGAGCGAGGGCGACTTGATGCCATTGAAATTACCCGAATCCCCAGTGTGGATCTGTTCTGGCATAATCCTGTCAGTGCAAAAGTTGGTTTGTGGACTCTAAATGGCCAGGGGACTAGCGTCGAGACGACAGCGTTTATTACCGATCAAAGTGGTCAGGAGGTGTCGGTACCAGACAACACTGGATTTGAAGCTCGTGGTGTTGTGGATTTAGGCGATGGTATCAGGAATCCTCTGTGGCGTGATACCCTAACCGGCGGTGTTGCGGTTTGGAAGATGGAACGCTCCGAGTTCCAGGAAGCAATAATTACTCAGGCACCAGCAGGTCAACCGGGATCAGACCTCAACTGGGAAATCCGTGGCACGGGAGATGTTAACGGTGATAGTGCAGAAGAAATTTTCTGGTACAACACATCCAGCGGAGAAATTGCTGTTTGGGAAATAGATGAAAACGGGTTTCAGAATGCTACGTTTATTACGAATACCAATGGTGACAGGTTGACCATATCACCTAATGATCCCTGGCAGTTAGTTGCGGCTGGAGACATGGATGACGATGGTGACGCAGATGCTATCTGGGAAAATATGAATACCCAAGAGTTTGCCTACTGGAAGCTCGATGGTACTGTTTTCCAGGAGGCAGTGCTGATCGATTCCCGACCAGCAGACGGTCCTTGGGAATTCCGTGGGGCCTATGACGCTAACCGAGATGGTATTAATGATTTCTTCTTCCGTAATTCCGTTACTGGACAGAATGGCATGTGGATAATCGAGAATAACTCACTTAGTAATATTGTCGTTATCGATACGGTTGAGGATCTCAACTTCTCCTTCTACGTTTAGGATAGTCAGCAGCTAGCTTTAGGGACTTGCGTGTAAAAAAAATACCAATTAAAGTAGGGTGGGCAAAGTAATATAATTTAGAATAATCAAAAGAAACAAACTGTTTTTGCCCACCCTACAAGCTAAAAACTGGTATTTGATTTTTTGGCTACTCCCTTACTCTTGTCATTAGAGTGAATGAAAACCCACCCCTTCTGCTTAAGCTCAAGGGGTGGGTTGATTGTTCACTCAAATCTGAATCTAATATCTCCGACTGTTAATCACTTCGTAGTCAGGTACGTTAATTGTTATAGCGGTTTGCGATTTTTTAAGTACATAGTTCTGGGTTTTTATGGAACAGGGCACAGGGCACAGGAAACAGGGCACAGGGCACAGGGCACAGGGAGTAGGGAGTAGGAAACAATAAAAAAATCCTGTGTACCTGATTAATATGAGAACCGTTATAGTGAATTATTAGTTATTAATTGAAAACTGTCAATTTTAAATTTATTGATGACATTATTATGTGGGATTCAGTGGTAAGCATTCACCTAAAGACCAAATACTTAGGTTCAGTTGCTCAGCAATTTATGCCTCAAAAGCGTGAATTGATATCGAAATCATGGAGTCGGTTTACGATCCCAGTCAACGGATGTGGTTTTTAATTCCCGACCACCCCACATTTCCGTCTCGAAAGTAGCACTTTCTCCAGCACTGAGGTTAGGGGGATTGGTGTACATGGAACTGGTGCCAATTACACTGCCGTCATCATCGAGAATTTCATAGTTTACTCGGGTCGAGTAGACAGTTTTGTCGGTTTTGTTGACTACACGACCGATAAGACGGTCATTTTGGAAACTCACTTCGCTAATGACTACTTTGGAGTCTGAGATGCCACATAGACTACTAAGATCTACAAGGGTGCCATTATCGGTTTGCATGTAGCACACTGGTAGCTCAATCTCTGTGCTCGGTACAGGGGAGAAGCCAGAGGCAAGCGTCAGTGGCAGGCTAAACGCCTTGGGAACAATTAGCAGGATTGAGGCAGCTTCTAAAGCAAGGGACAAAGACCAAAATTTCACCATCATGGTCACCTTCTCAAACTGATTACAGGATAAATGGTCAGGGTGGGAGCCCTCAGCCCAAGTTCTCCAAGTGGGGAACCTTGGTGGTTGAGGGTGATTACTAGTTCAGCTAGGTTGATACGGATCGTAAATCCAGTTATTAATCGTAGCGTGGGCAGTGCCTACCAACGCGGTTTGCAAGCTTGATTATCTGTCTGGTGCACTGCCCACCCTACATCAACCTAGGTTGATACGGATCGTAAATCCAGTGATTAATCCTAGGGTGGGCAGTGCCTACCAACGCCCTTTGCAAGCTTGATTATCTGTCTGGTGCACTGCCCACCCTACATGAACTCTAGTTCGGCTGGGTTTGTGTAGCCCCACGGTTGACACAGTGGGGCAAAAAAGGCCTAATAGACTAGCATATTGTAGAAACTACTCAGAAGTTATCCGAAAAATTATTTAATGGTTGGGTGAGAGTGGAGAAATTACTGGTAACTCACTTCAGTAATCCTTTAGACGGCTTGTGGTCTAAAGTAGGCTCCACAACCCCCCAAGACAAATTTTTGGATAGCTTCTAAGCAGCCTACGGGCAATGTACAGCAAGGTGGAAGTTACGATCTACGGCATTTCCACTAGAATTGTTAGTAGCAACCCAAACCCCATTGGTGGTGCCAGCGCGTGTGGCTACAGTAACTTCACCAGATCGTTCAGTGCCAAAGCCTGTAGTACCTAAAGTAGCAGTGTAAGCACACCGACGGACATCCCGGTTGAAAAAGACTTCGTACCGACCGTTCAGAACTTTTCGGGCTCGGCTGGCACCGAATCCGCGACTGAGTGCGCCGTTCCTGGTGACTACAGCAAATACGGTTTTTGCACTGGGGGTGGGGGTAGTGGTTAAAGTAAATTGTTGGTTGCTCGGAGGGGTGGGACGAGGCGCGTTAGTATCTTGTGCTAAGGCTTTGCCTTGAGGAATACCGAGGCTGATTACACCCAAAGATAGAACTACAGACGCAATGGCTACTTTACTACGAAACATGATAAATTTCCTGGTTTGAACCTTGAAGTTTGTAATGTTAATACTGAGGTGTTTCGGTCATTGGCTGACTCGAATTCAACCTCTACTTACATTTCTGAAGCCGATCCAGGATTTACGCAGTGGATTGTTTAATCTTTACAAAACTTAAAAAAAAGCTCTGGTCAAACCTGGCATAAAAAGCCGGAAAATTCCCTAAAACCTAGGATGCTTCAGTAACGCACCCTACTGGTAGCATCAGAAGAAACCCATTAGAAGAAACCATGGCGACCTGTGAGCAGATACCCTGAAAGCGATCGCATGCGATCGCTTTCAGCAGGTGATCAGCTTGGTTACCAAATCGTGACCAGATTACTCCTAACCCTCCCAACACAGGGCTAATATCAAGTCTGGTTGAATACCCATAATTAAGGAGAGAGTGGGGAGGGTGGGAAGTGTGGGAAGTGTGGGAAGTGTGGGGAGATGGGGAGATGGGGAGATGGGGAGATGGGGGAGATTTTGATTAAGGGTAATTATCCCGACATGATATAAGGATAGGTTCTGATTACGATCAGTAGGATGATGGTAAACAGTGATTGACTTTTTGAGACGGACGCGATCGCTTACTTTGATCTGTCAGGATTAGACTTGCCCGAACTAGATCCCAAATCAGCAAAAACTTAGCGCTGATCTGATCTAGCTCTAACAGAATACGATCACCATATACGATCATCATACCAGTCACGATTAAGTTGATCCATGTCAGAAACACCCCAAACCTCAACTCAAGGACAGCTGGACAGTACCATGGCAAGTCATGAGCTAACTGCCACCACAGCCAAATGGTTTGACTATCCAGTGCGAGTCCATCCCCACCACACTGACTATGCTGGTATAGTCTGGCATGGTACCTACATTGGCTGGATGGAGGAAGCGAGGGTGGAGTACTTGCGCTCAATGGGTATGGATTATAGTGATTTTGTCAGGCTAGGATGCGATTTACCAGTAGTAGAACTTTCTTTACGCTATCACCGGGCAATGCCAATGGGCACAGCAGCAGTTGTCAAGACAGCCATCGCCGAAATGAAAGGTTTCCGTATGAAGTGGGATTATAAAATTCAATCCCATGATGGCAAAGAACTTTACCTAACCGGTCGTGTGATTCTAGTAGCCGTTGACCGAGAGCAGGGTAAGATTATGCGCAAATTACCACCAGTGCTAAAGGATTTATTAGATAAGCTTTCTAGTTGAGCCAATCGAACTGAGGTTATTTTACGGTTATTTCACAAAGCAATATCAGCATATTGCCACGCTTGTTGATATTGCTGTTGTACAGTTTCTGCTTCTGCTGTTTTTCCTTGTGCTTGCAAGCTTTGTGCTAAACCATGTAATGACCAACCATTTTCCGGATAAATATCTAAATCATTATGATAAACCCTATACAGCAATTGTACCTGTCCTAACTTCACAATCTTAAAAACATACCCTTGAAAGTCTCCTCCCTCTGACTTATCTGCTTCCCCTGCTCCCTCTAATGCTCTGCTTCTGGGTTATAAATTCCGACCAATCTGCCAATTAATACGGCGGGATACATCACCCCACAAATTCCTTCTAAATTAGTCAGAGCTTTCGCTAGAGGACTGACAGGAGTAATATCCCCATAGCCAACGGTAGTTAAGGTGGTAAAACTGAAATAAAGCAGGTCAAAAGAATTAATTGTTTCTGCTGAATAAGTAAAAGATTTTGGGTTTAATAAATAGATAGTTTCAAAAAACAAAACCCACAGAGTACCAATTAAAAGAAAGACGTTAATACCGCCAACTATGGTATCGATCGTGACTTTGTGACCGCTAAAAATCTTCTCAATCATCAACACAATAGCTAAGAGAAAAAAACCACCATAAATAATATTTGTAGCCACAGCTAGCTTTAAGTTAGAGTATTGATAAATAAACTCGATAAAATCGACTACAAAAGCGAGCAATGAAATGAACAGATAACAATAAAAAAACCTTTTATGTAAATAAAATGTTGTAATTATTACAACTATTGCTCCTAATAAAATTAGGGATAGAATTAAGTCGGCAATTATTGCTTGCGAGAAAAAAGCATAGGCGACAAAAGCCAAAAGCAGCACTAACAAAAGCTGAGTATATTTATTCTTGGCTGAACTCTGTAACTGTTTGAGTCTCATCACTCTCTTGCTCCTTGAAAAAGGATATATAGCAATTCTCATCACAAGTTAGGTACACAGGATTTTTTCCAACTCCCCCCTCCCCGCGCCGGAGCACCCCACTAGCTGTTCTCTGGTCCGAAGATCATTAAAACCCAGGACGAAAGTACTTAAAGCAATTTAGAGCTGTTATATCAATTTAAGAAGATTCCCAGAAACTTAGCGCTATTGACAGTAATTATGTCGGTTTAGCAACTTTAGTTTCGCACCAGGAACTAGTGTAAACTCCACTCACTCTGTAGGGGTGGGTTTAGCTTATGTATCAGCCCAAGACAAACAACCTTGTTACAAACGTTACAAAACCCACCCTTTCCTAGTCAACTGAATTGCTGCATTTAGTCATTAGTCATTTGTAATCCACCAAAGTCTCTTGGTACTTACAAATGACTAATTACTGATGAGTGTTAACCACAGAAGTGATGACTTATGAAATTGCAGGGCAATTCACATTCGTCCCACCTAAACCACAATACCCATTAGGATTTTTAGCCAGGTACTGCTGGTGATAGCCCTCTGCGTAATAAAACTCAGGAGCATCTAGAATCTCTGTGGTAATATTACCATAACCGGCGACCTTCAGAGCTTGCTGATAAGCGTTTTGTGAGGCTTCCGCTAGCTTCTTTTGGTCTTCGGAATAGGTATAAATTCCTGAACGGTACTGAGTACCAGTATCATTGCCTTGGCGCATGCCTTGGGTGGGATTGTGGCTTTCCCAGAAGACTTTCAATAGTGCTTCGTAACTGATTACCTTTGGATCAAATACCACCAGCACCACTTCATTGTGACCGGTCATGGCTGTACAGACCTCTTGATAAGTAGGGTTAGGGGTAATGCCAGCAGCGTAACCTACTGCGGTAGTGAACACTCCCTCTTGTTGCCAGAATCGGCGTTCTGCTCCCCAAAAACATCCCATGCCAAACATCGCCATTTCCAATCCATCAGGATAAGGGGGTTTGAGAGGATTGCCGTTGACGTAGTGACGCTCGGGTACTGGCATGAGTTCTGAGCGTCCGGGTAAGGCTTCCTCAGGAGTAGGCACGGTCAGCTTTTTCTTAAATCCGAAGAGTACCATCAGTTTTGAATCTTAGTTTTGATCACTTACTTAACATTTTGCAACATTTATAGCGTTTGTATATGGGTTGTAAACACACCAATTGCAGGAAAAGGCATGCATGCAAGAGGCAAAAGGCAAGAGGGGAAAGAGCTCCGGAGTTTTATTGGATAAGAAAAAAATACCTCTTAGGTTTACATCTGATTTACAAACCCTATATGAGTAAATTACTCATTCATTAGTGGTAACTACCAATAGACTTTTGGCTGGCTATTGGCTAGCTACTAAGAGACGGTTTATAAAGTAAATCTTAAGACAGCTATAGTCTTGAATATTGGTGGGTTACGGCGGACAGCTCTCTTAAAAGGTGAGCTTTGACAGATATCGCCGCCTAACCCACCCTAGGCAAGGATTTAAGCAAAGTTTAACAAACATTCTCTAAGGACTAAAGACTCAGAGGACTAAACACTCTCCGACTCAGGAGGAGGATTTAGTTTTTGCTAAACTACGGTATTCCCAAGCTGGAACAAACTTAGGGTCTCGCCACAACCCTCGCCGATATCGTTTGGCATTGGCTTCAGCACTATCGACCATTTCCGCACTGGGGCAATCTTTCAGATAGGGGCGATATACCTGTGCTAGCCCTTCTTTTACTAGCACTTCCTGGACAAAGGTGCCATCGGTTAAGCGTACTTCACTGACGCTGCGCCCATAGCGGTCAGTATCAGTTACGGTCAAAACCACCTGATTATCGCTTTGCTTGACTAGTTCCTGAAGTCGCTCCTTGGCTTTATTTCCCCATTTGAATTGACTTTTGTCTACCAATTTGCGGCTTTGCTTCTCTTTTTTGGAATGGGCAATTTCTGGAGCGTCGATACAGGCAAACCGAACTTTGACATCCTTGCCAAACCTGTCAGCGACGAGAATGGTATCCCCGTCAGATACCCGTTTGACAGTGTAATTCCCGATTCCTAACTGGTCTAGAAGGGCGGCACATCCAAAGAGACTCAGGATTAGGACAGAGGCTACTATCGATTTGAAAATGTTTTGGATTAGTTGGCGAGTTGGCTTCATGGTCAATTACTGTTGACGAGTGTACAACAGTTTAGCTAAAAAACTCTATTTGTGCCCTATTCCCTGGTTCGACGTTCCGATCAATCCTACTGTCACATCTGACAGTAAAATACTATATACTATTATATCAATCCGAAGTCAAACCTCAGAGAAATCCGTGTTACTCTGGGTAACCTCTTAGCCATCTTGCGAGACTTCTATGTTTTTCCATACTTCCATTGGTTACATTCCTTAACCATCCGTTGCTCCAACTGACTACTCTCACAACTCCGACAGGGATGGCTATAGATTTGACTCGGTATTAATTCACGCTCTCAAGATTCAATCCTAACTATTCAATATGACTATGGTGCTTAAAACGATAACTCTAGTGTCTTCAACTCTAGTTTATTCTATCTTATGTCTCAGTTTTATAGGGTTGCCCGCTCAAGCCCAATCTAACACTTTTGCTAATTGCGATCTAGGCAATGATTTAAGTGGTCGTGATTTGAGCTTTGGTAATTTTAGTAACTGTAATTGGAGAAGTATTAATTTAAGAGGGGCTAATTTATCAGGGGCTTATCTCAATAGTATTCTACTGAACCCTAAACTTCAATCTTACCAACGACGAGCCACGGAAGAAGTAAGTTCAGATCTGACCAATGCTAATCTCCAGGGAGCAGATTTAACTCTCGCTAATTTAGAACGAGCCATCCTGACAAATGCTAATTTAGTAGATGCTCGTTTATTTGATGCTGACTTAACATCGGCTACATTGGAAAATGCTAAATTAGATAAGGTTTTTGCTCCTGTGGTAATCTTGTATGAGGCTAATTTAAAAGGAGCCACATTAAGTTTAGGGGATTTAACCGGTGCGAGCTTGGCTAGCTCTGATTTAAGTAATACCTATCTGTATAGAACTAAATTAAGTTATGCTGACTTACAAAATGCTAATCTAAGTGGGGCTAATTTAACAGAGGCTAATTTAACAGAGGCTAACTTAACCGGGGCTAATTTGACTGGGGCTAATTTGACTGGGGCTAATTTGTGTAATGCCACGATGCCCGATGGTACAGTATCTCAGCAAGGTTGTCCTTAATTTCATGATCAAGCACTAAATTGTAAATTATGGAAAACGAACTGGCAGCAAAAGGCGAAAAAATCCCAGAAATCAAAAATCATGTCTGTCGTACCGCAGTAGTAATGGCGGCCAAACGCGCTATTGAGTCGAAAAGGGCAGACCGACTTTTTGACGATCCTTTTGCTGCTCAGTTAGTTGGGTCTAAGGAAATACAGTCTTTGATGGATTCTTGGGAAAAACAAGACGGTAAAGACCCGAAATCAAATACCCTTCGCATCCAGTTTGTGGCAGTCCGAACTAAATTTTTTGATGATTTTCTGATATCTGTAATACCAGAGGTACGTCAAATTGTAATTTTAGGGGTTGGGTACGATACTAGGGCATATCGCCTACCCTTACCACCTGAACTATGTATATACGAGATTGATTTACCAGAAATCATGTCTCGGAAAGAAGCAATTCTTAAGGATATTCCATCTAAATGTCATCGCCAGTCCATCGCTACAGATTTGCAAAAACCGTGGGTGCATTTATTAAAAAATCATGGATATAAATCTAATGAACCTACAGTTTGGTTGATGGAAGGTTTATTGATGTATCTGGATAAAAAAGAGATAAATACATTACTGCAAACAATTTCTGATGTCAGTGTCAAAGGGAGTTATTTGGTTGCAGATTTAATAAGTGTAAAGTCGTGGCAAATAGGCTCCAAAACTCAGAAAGGATTAATTAGTAAAAATTGGCGTTTTGGCACAGACCAACCAGAAGAATTATTTGCTGCTCATGGGTGGAATGCGTCAGTTATCCAACCGGTCGAAATAAGAGCAAATTATGGACGTTACTCTGTCCAAATCGCACCCCGTTCAGTACCTGGAAGGCGACGTTCTTTTATGGTGACCGCTAAAAAAGAATGATGAATTCCTAGACTGACTTACATATTACTTATCAATACAATACTCTAGATTTAATAAGACATAGGGAAACAAATTTGTAAACCATCCCCCCCATATTTCTTTAGCTTTTTCGCCTTCAATAAAGGAGTTGACAATACGTTGCCATTGCGGATCACTCTTAGGGAGAATCATGCCATAGAAATCACAGGTCAGTGGCTGATCTGGAGATAAGGTGTACTGGGATGAGGAAAGTCCTTGTCTGGTGACTTCTCCAATTAATAAAATGCCATCGCTGGCAAAGGCATCAATATCGCTATTGACTAATGCTGTGACTCCTTGAGACCTACCTATGTCTCCAGGAAAAACTATTTTATGAGCATTAGGATAGGTTTGGTCAATAAATTTTTCTGTGAGGCTACTGGGAAGTACTCCAATTTTTAAACTGTCAAGGCTTTGGTAACGATTGAAGACTCTCGGTTGTTGAGAATCTACTAAAAAGTGTGTACCAGTAATAAAAAATGGTGTTGAGAATTTTATCGCTTCAATATCACTCCTAATCGTATTAGGTCCACACTCCAAATGTACGGCTTCATCTCGGACAATAGCAAAGCGATTTTCCAAGGTTGATTGAATTGCAACAACTTTTAGTTCTATGGGTTTATTGAGTTGTTGGGCAACTTTGTCTTTTAAGGAATTGAGTAGCTCAAAGCAATACCCTTTCCACTCTCCGTTGGGATCAATGTAGCCAAAGGGAGCAGCATCTTTTCTAATACCAACTTTTATGGTGCCAGTTCGTTTAATTTGCTCTAAAACTGTTTCTGAACGCTTCGGTATTGGCTCAATTGCGATTTGTGGTATTATAGTTTCGGGAGGTTGACTGCCAAAGGATTCCTCTAGTTGTTCTGGAGTTAAAGATTTGACTAAATGTAGCTCTAGAGAATTCTCAGAGAGGACTTGGGCATAGTTGACACTAAGGTAAGGTCGATAGTCTGATAAATCCCGAATATGAGTATTAACAAAAGCTAAGCTTAAGGCTTTTAGGTAAGAAAGTCCGACCTGAGGATTGGAACCAAGTAATTCTTTAGGAAACAGGGCAAAATCGTCGCCCGATGCACCACTAGTGGAGAAGTGGTTGCCATCAACAATCATTGCCAGATATTTTTCTGGGGTATTGAGCCAGATAAAGGGGTGAATCTGTTCTGGGACAGTTGGTGCTACGATGTCGTGGCTACCTGCCATAATCATGACTGGCACTTTAATTTTACCCAAGCTAGCTGGACCAAGGGCTGTGCTGGTAATAGGATTAACAGCGATTACAGCTTTGACCCGTGGATCCTGCAAGTCATAATTAAACGGGGGTAAGCGATTGGCAAGACATTGGAGCAGTACAGATAGATTGAAGGTTGGGTCTTGATCAGGACACACTTGGCGCAGTCTTAAATCATTAATTTCTGCACCTGCTACGGCTAAAGCTGTGTAACCCCCGAAGGAATGACCAATCACACCTACCTGTTCCAGATTCAGCTGATTAGCAAAATTAGGGTCAGATTTAGAGAGGTCTTCCAGCTCATCGAGCACATATCTAATATCTAAGGGTCGTTCAATAAACTCTACGGGATTGATTCCATTGGCTAGTCCCTGTAGTATAGCTTGAGAGTATTCAACATTACTCCCGACGTGTTCAGGAACCGCTACCGCAATGCCATGGGATGCTAAGTGTTCTGCTAAATAGGTGAAATGGTTGCGATCTGAGGCAAAGCCATGGGACATGACTACTAAGGGGGCTGGTTTTCGATTGCCTTGGGGTAAGTACAAAGCAACCTCAAACTTGGTTTCTCCGGATAACCCTAGAGGGGATTGACGGCGGCGACCGGAAAGGGTGATGATTTGCTCTGTGTATTGATAAGAACCTGGTTGTTGTAAGTCTGTTAACTGGGAGACATCAATGGTATTCTCAGCAGCCGCTTCTCGGGTGGCTTGGTTTGCGATCGCATTCACCGCTGCATCTCGATATCGAAATAGGGTAGCTAGCTCTTTTTGGACATCGAAGATATAGTCAGTATCAATCAACATCCCCTCGGTGGGAAACTGGCGCACTATATTAATTATAGTTAGACCCTCGGAGTCAGCTGCTGCCAAAACCAGCGCCCCCCTAAGACTATGTAAACCATTGCGACCAGGGTGGGTTTTGATCATCTTTCCCAAACCTTCTAGAAAGGCTTCTCCCATGGGGGATTTACCTAAGCGGGAGATGGCCACAGGACTGATTTTAATCCGCTTTTGGAGTAGCATCCGAAACTGTTCCAAGGTTTCTGGGTTCAGCATTTGGGCGTAGAACTCAAATTCTTTAGTAATTCTGCCCTCATTGGCGAAAATTTCCAGAGATTCCCGGGAAAGGGACAATTTTAATGGACCATAGTTAAAATAAATGTATTCTGCACTAAGGGCTGGCTTTGGTTTGACTACTGTGGGGAGTATTCCTAAACCAAGGAATAAGCAAGTATATAAAAAACCTAGTAGTTTCTTGGGTTTGGCTTTTGCTTTCACGAGTCTAGTCTTCTCAGTCTTAGGCTTGTTGAGGAGTAAGCATTCAGCTATCAGCCGTCAGCCGTCAGCTAATCAACGGGAGGTAGTAAACAAGTTTAAGGTGCTGGAACGGCTGGTTGAAAATCCCTGCTCGTTTTACTGATCCGACCCCGTACAGTTAAAGCGCCTGCTAGCACCTCAAGTACCGTGGCACAGGCTTCTAGCCTGTGATCCGCTTAAGCTTATAGCTGATAGCTGACGGCTGAATGCTTACGATGAGGAGCATTATAATACAAACAAACAGCAATGTATTGTTGAGACTTCTAGTTATAATAATTCATTAATTCAAGTCATCGGCAAGTGAATAATTTGGTTAGCTATCAGTTATCAGCTATCAGCTATCAGCTATCAGCTATCAGCTATCAGCTATCAGTCATCAGTCATCAGTTGATGCGCTATATGAACCCTACTTGATGTGCTTTTGAATAAAATAAGCTGACCGCTTACTACTGACCACTGAAGGCTGAACGCTGAATGCTTACATAATTTGGTCTTGATATTCCTGATCATAAGAACATTGTGCAATTATAATTAACTTTTCAATTGGCTTTCAACTGGGCTTGTCTTTCTGCTTTGATTTTCCGGAGTCGAGCCACTGCCGGATGAGGATTCAAGGCTTGAGCTTTACGCTGTTGATGTCCCCAATCTAGCCAGTCAGCAATGTATTTACTGACTGTGTCTTTGTTCTGTAGATAATATAGGATTGTGGCATAGACCTCTTCTAAGGTGAGAGTTGAGTAAATTTTGGCAATTTCTTCAGCAGTACGCTCTTTAAAGAGATACTCATACAATACTGTTTCAATGCCAATTCGATGACCTTTAATCCGAATGTCATCAGGAGCCAGAAAGTTGAAATAGTCTTCTATTTGCATAATAATTGTAATGGCAATCGCGTGTTTAAATTAGATTTACACATAAGATTGATTGCAACAGTAACTAGCGATGCATCTATTGTCGATAATTACAGCGGTTTGCCATTTAGTTAGGTACAAATTTATGGATTTTAGGGAACAGGGAACAGGGAATAGGGAACAGGTAAGTCAGAAGTCGGAAGTCGGAAGTCGGAAGTCGGAAAACAATCCTGTGTACCTGATAGTTATGCAAACCGCCGTATATCCATATTATCATCTATAGTTGATCATAATGAAACCGATATGGCGACTAAGAGGGCAGGTTTTGGATTGCCATAGGGTAACTAATTTATTTGGCGTTGCTGAATAGCGAAATGGTAGCGATTGAGATTAAAAATGCTGAAAACCCCTTGAATACACGCTTCCAGCTTTATTTTCGAAACAAGTACGGTAGAGCCACAATAGTTTCAACCAACTAAATAGTAAAAAAGCGATCGCCTATAAAGGGGCGATCGCTTTTTTTTTCGATTGGATCTGCTGTCCTTCGTTTTCTTCCTAAGTAAAAATTTATAGCGGTTTTTAATTAGGTGAGGTACATTTTTTAAGGAGCAGTAACCAGTAAAGTCAGAAGAGGGAAGAGGTAAAAAATTATGTGTACCTCATTAGGAGAAAAACCGCTATATAAATCAGAAGCTTGTTAAATTAAGATCATAGATTGGCCCATGTGGGGGATAAGAATAGTTACCCTGAACATGTATAACGCTAGTAACGGGAACAGAGTAAACAGATACATCCGCATCTGCCCCAGAGCCACGATCATTCCAAACAAATGGAGTATTTTCAGCAGGAGGCCTTACTGATATTAAATCATTATGTAGACATTTGTAATCAGGACGGTATGGCTTTGCATAACCTTCTTGAACAACATCTCCAATACAACTATAACCTTGTGGTGGAATTGGTCGCCAAAAAGAGCCATCACGATGTGCTCCACTCCCTGTATCTTTCCATATTAGCGCAAAGTCTATAGGATTAGCTAATGCGCTATTTTTTAATGGTTTGAAACACAATACATCACCATTAGGCTGACCATAGTTACCTTGTCCATAATCTCCAACAACGAAGAAACCAGGGGTGGGGACTGGCCTGTAAAATGCACCATCTCGGTCAGCTCCAGAACCACGATCATACCAGACAAGATCAAATTTATCACATTTTTGAATGTTTACGTCAAATAAAGATAAAGCCTTAGCTGACTGTACGTTAACCGTTGCGAAAGCCAAAAGAAGCACAAAAATTGCCAAAAAACGTTTCATTGTTTTTAAGTTTCCTTTATTGATTGTTGTGAAGGGTAAACCCATCTTGTCAATAAACTAGGGGTAGTCCTCAATAAACCAGAGCTTATTGTGCTTATTAACAAGGGATTTTCTAGATATAGTGTTCATTGAATTAAATTAACACTATAGGTATGAATAAAAAATTATAGGGGTTTACCTTGGATGCTGGTGTTTACCTTGGAAAAATAAGTTAAAACCAGCTTTTTACAAAATTAACGACACTGTTTGCCGCATTTTTGATAAACGTAAAAGCTTTTGAAGCCCACTCAAATATCTTAAGGGCTATTGTTCGCATAAAATCTACCATGTAATTCAATATCGTTGATTGGAAATTAGATAGTGTTTGGGCAAATTTAATCAAACTTGAACGTTGTTCCGGATTTTTATTACCCTGTTCACGAATCTGAGCGTATGAATTTTGTATCCGTGCTGTCGCATTAGCGATATCAGTTTCTTCCATAGTTTTTAATGTCTGAGTCCAATCAGAATCACTAATATTGTTATTTAATTTCTGATCGGTGACCATGGTTAGTTCATTTTGACGGGTATCATTCCATGAAAGCACGTCTTGTTGGTAAGAACTTTTAAGGTTGTCCTGAAAATCGTTCGGGATAGCTTGTGGTATTTCTGGTTGTACTAAATATACAGATATGTACCGTGGAATAGGACTTGTAGTCTCGCCTTTAATTGTTGATATAGAATGGGTTTCCATATCTTTCAATACTTTTTCAAATTCATCCGCCTCTATTGTCAAGTTTTCCGAGGTGTGTAGTTTAGTCATTTTTTTCTCACTAGAGTTAATTCAACTATTCAAATCATATTGAATCTGACTCGGGTTTGATAGTACCCTTATGGGTACCTTTTAAAATCTGGGTAAAAACATCTAAACGGCTGGGGGTGTGACAGGCAAGCTGAAATCCTTACTGGGTAATATTTTCAGCTCAAGGTACCCTAAAAGGTACCCTAAAAGGTACCCTAAAAGGTACTGTTAAATCTAAATCACGTCCCCTAGTCTATAAAAATAGGAATTTAGATTTTTGATTTTGGGGTAATTTGATAATTTTGTTCTGCCTCTCCCATAAAATTAAGAAGATAATAGCTGGAAGCAAAAACGCTGATGGGGTGACATGAGCCTTGAAAAACTTACTATATAAGGCTTTGAGATCAAAGATCTTAGGTAAGATACAGACCCAAATTGACCTTCCTTTCATTTTCTGGAAGCTCAAACCCTTATAACATAGTCCAATGTCATCCCAAAACAGCATGTATCTTTTTGTAAATTATGGCTGAAATTATTAGCCAATAAGGATTTCAGCTTGCCTGTTGCGCCCCAGCAATAACGTCCAATTATTTAATAAGGATAACTTTGTGAAAAAAATACTACTGATAAGCTTTCAGGTTTTTATAATTACACAGGTGTTGATGTTCGCTATCGTTATACAACCCGCGATGGCAAATCAATTTTTAGATAATCCAAGGAACAACCTAGAGTTAGCAGGTGCTACCGACCAAAGTAATGGTGAAAATTTAAAATCTTTAGATTATATTTTTTTTAGGATAAATGATGACAACAATTCCCTGTCATATCAAAATAAAATTCCTGGAATTATCCTTGAATTATATAAAAAGATGGAATTTGGATTCAACGAATGTAATGTCGAGTGGGGTAGGCTACAGTCCGGAGTCAGTAAAAAAGATATGATAAAATTGGCTAATGAAGACAATGCCAATGGATTCACCTATAATGCTGCACTTAAGTCCGGCTACATCCTGATTGGAGACTATCCCTATGGCTGTGAATCACCCCCCAATGATTGGACTCTCTACCTGCTACTACCTAAAATTGGAGATGCAGAGTGGAATGCGACGTTATTTAATATGGCTGAAAGGGATATCAATAATGCCAAAGGAAGTATAATGAATACATACGCAAATATTAAAAAACAAGGATATCAACATCCGGAAAATCGTTTTCGTCTAATTAAATCAGCACAAGAATTATCAAATGAAATATCGTCTGCTCTGAATGGCTTATTTTAGGGCGTTGCTTAATAATGGAATAATTTTAAGAGTTTTGTGGAATGGGCTAGATGCCCATTCCTTATTTTTTCGGGCGGGCAGGATGCCCACCCTACTTCTATTCATTCGTTGATTCAGCAACGCCGCTAATTTTAGTCTAAATTGGAGTCAACTTGTAGAGTCAACTTGGGCTATGTTTGCTCAATCTCAGAAATAATTCCTGGCTCCGATTGAATGACCACTCCCCGATCGGGTGAGACCTCGACTTGGTGGCCATGGAATCCTAAGTTACTCTGTCTTAAGGGAAAATATAGTTTGCTGGGACGTTGCTGATGGAGACAGGAAACTATTGGGAAATTCTCCGCCATCTTCCCCATCTGTTTAATGTTTTATTAAAAATCGGGCAAATATGACTACTACTTCCACTGGACGCTGGCAATTCTGGATTGATCGAGGTGGTACCTTTACGGATATTGTGGCAAAACGCCCGGATGGCCAGTTGATAATTCATAAGCTGCTTTCGGAAAATCCTGAACGGTACCAAGATGCTGGAGTACAGGGAATTCGAGAGATTTTAGAGATTCCTGTTGATAGGCCGATACCAAGTGATGCCATTGAAGCGATCAAGATGGGAACCACAGTAGCCACCAATGCCTTATTGGAACGGAAAGGCGATCGCACTGTCCTAGTGATTACCAAGGGCTTCCAAGATGCCTTGCGCATTGGTTATCAAAATCGCCCCAATATCTTTGCCCGTGAAATTGTGCTCCCTGAAATGCTCTATGAACGGGTGATTGAGATAGAAGAACGGTACAGTGCCCTGGGTGAAGAGCTAATCCCCATCAATCTGCTTGAAACCCGCCAATCCTTGCAAGCTGCTTATGATGAAGGTATTCGTAGCTGCGCCATTGTCTTGATGCACGGCTATCGCTATCCCACTCATGAACAAGAGATAGCCACTATCGCATTAGAGATTGGTTTTACCCAAATATCAGTATCTCATCAAGTCACCCCTTTGATGAAATTAGTCAGTCGGGGGGATACCACAGTGGTTGATGCTTATTTATCACCGATTCTGCGTCGCTATGTAGATCAGGTAGAACAACAGTTGCAGCTTGGCGGCTTGACCAATGAAGCTTTGGAAAATAACCTTGAAGCTACCCGGTCTGAAGGCTTACAGGGAAAAACTTCTGGACTATTGATGTTCATGCAGTCAAACGGAGGACTGGCGGACGCGCAACAGTTTCAAGGGAAGGATAGTATTTTATCAGGACCTGCTGGGGGTATTGTCGGAGCAGTACAGACTAGTCGAATTGCTGGTTTTGAAAAGATCATTACCTTTGATATGGGTGGCACCTCTACAGATGTGGCCCATTACAACGGGGAATATGAGCGTACCTTTGAAACTAAGATTGCTGGGGTGCGGCTGCGCACGCCAATGATGGCAATTAATACAGTAGCTGCCGGTGGTGGCTCCATTGTCCAGTTTGATGGTGCCCGTTATCGGGTAGGACCAGAGTCGGCTGGGGCAAATCCAGGTCCTGCTTCCTACGGTAAGGGGGGTCCGTTGACGGTGACCGATTGCAATGTGATGGTAGGGAAGTTGCAGCCAGGATTTTTTCCCAAGGTGTTTGGAGCGGATGGTAACTTGCCGTTGGATGCTGAGGTGGTCAGCCAGAGGTTTGAAGGATTGGTAGAAGAGATTGGGGATAACCGCAAACCAGAGGAAGTAGCAGCAGGATTTTTAGCGATCGCAGTCGAGAAGATGGCCAATGCCATTAAACAGATTTCTCTACAACGGGGCTATGACGTTTCCGAGTATACCCTATGTTGCTTTGGGGGTGCTGGTGGCCAGCATGGGTGTTTAATTGCCGAAGCCTTAGGGATCAAGCGAGTGTTCATTCATCCCTTTGCTGGAGTATTGTCCGCTTATGGCATGGGTTTAGCCGATATCAGGGTATTGAAAGAACAGTCAGTTGAAGCTGAGTTAGTAGAGGGGTTGGAGTTAGAGGGAATTTTGGCCAAGTTGGTGGCTCAGGGAATAGAAGAGTTGAACCACAACCATACCCAGGATCGGAATAGTAATGAGGTTGAAGTCATTCGGCGAGTCCATTTGCGCTATGAAGGCACCGATTCAGCCTTGGTTGTTGGGTTTGGTGGGATTGATCAGATCACGGAAGAGTTTGAGGGATTGCATCAACAGCGCTATGGATTTATCGTGCCAGGGAAAAAGTTGATGGTCGAAGCGGTGTCGGTAGAGTTAGTTCAGCGGATGGCTATCCCAACAGAACCCATACGGTCTCGTCAGAGTGGGGAAATGTGTGCTCCCGTTGCCACAGTGCAGATGTATACGGCTAATCGGTGGTGGGATACCCCTGTGTTTAGGCGAGAGGATTGGCAGCCAGGGGATTCGGTGTTTGGTCCGGCATTAATTATTGAGGCAACCGGAACCAATGTGATTGAGCCTGGTTGGAAAGCAGAGGTGACTGAACGGAATCATTTGATTTTAGTTAAATCTGGTTTGGGGGAGCAGGAAGATAACCTGGAAATGTTGACAAATAGCACTATAGATAACCTGCAAGCAAATACCGTCGAAGCTTCACCCCATCCTGACCCTGTCATGCTGGAAATCTTTAACAATCTATTCCGTTCCATAGCAGAGCAAATGGGGACAACTCTCCAAAATACCAGTTATTCAGTCAATATCAAGGAACGGCTAGACTTTTCCTGTGCGATTTTCGACCAACAAGGGCAATTGGTGGCCAATGCGCCCCATATTCCAGTGCATTTGGGGTCAATGAGTGAAAGTGTCCGCAGCTTGATTGATGCCCATGGTGATACTCTCAAACCTGGAGATGTCTATATTCTCAACAATCCCTATAACGGTGGCACTCATCTCCCAGATGTCACCCTTGTTACCCCAGTTTTCCTCAACTCTTCCCTAGGGCTAAAGGAACCTTCTCCCCTCTCCCCTCTATTCTTTGTCGCTTCCCGAGGACACCATGCTGACATCGGTGGTATCACTCCCGGTTCCATGCCTCCTAATAGTACGAGCGTGAAGGAAGAAGGGGTATTAATTGATAATTTCCTGCTGGTTGAGAATGGTAAATTCCGAGAAAATGAAATAACCCAACTTCTGTTAGGGGGTCAATACCCAGTCCGGAATCTGACTCAGAATATAGCTGATTTACAGGCACAGATTGCTGCCAATGAAAAGGGTGTCCAAGAGTTACGGCAGATGGTAGCCCACTATGGATTAGAGACAGTGCAAGCCTATATGGGTTATGTCCAAGATAATGCTGAGGAGTCGGTGCGCCGAGTGATTGATGTGCTGACAGATGGCAGTTTCAGCTATCAGTTAGATGGGGGTGCTAAGATTCAGGTCACGATTACTATTGACCGGGACAACCGTAGTGCCAAAATTGATTTTACGGGTACGTCTGCTCAGTTAGATAGTAATTTTAATGCACCGTCAGCGGTATGCAAAGCAGCAGTGCTATACGTTTTCCGCACCCTAGTGGATGATGATATTCCCCTGAATGCTGGTTGTCTGAAGCCTTTGGAGGTGATTATTCCGGAAGGTTCTATGCTCAATCCCCGTTATCCAGCAGCAGTGGTAGCGGGGAATGTGGAAACATCCCAAGCAATAACCGATGCCCTCTATGGTGCTTTAGGAGTGATGGCGGCTTCTCAGGGTACTATGAATAATTTTACCTTTGGCAATGAGCGCTATCAATACTATGAAACTATTTGTGGAGGCTCTGGGGCAGGGGTTGATTTTGATGGAACAGATGCGGTACATACTCACATGACCAATTCTCGCTTAACTGACCCAGAAGTGTTGGAATGGCGATTTCCAGTACTTTTGGAAAGGTTTGGGATTCGCCCTGATAGTGGCGGTAAGGGCGTTCATTGTGGGGGTAATGGCGTAATTCGCCAGATTCGTTTCCTAGAACCTATGACCGCAGGCATTCTATCTGGACGTCGAGTGGTGAAGCCTTTTGGGTTAAATGGTGGTGAAGCGGGTGCTTTGGGAAAAAATTATGTGGAACGGAAGGATGGAACGGTTGAGGAGTTGGGTAGTACTGGGGTAGTGGAAATGAATACAGGTGATGTGTTTGTAATTGAGACCCCTGGAGGTGGGGGATTTGGTTTCGATAGTGGTGATAGCGCATCCTAATTGGTGGGGGCGAATGGGATCGGCTCTGCCCATCCCATTGGTTTTTCCTTTGGGTTAAAAGTCTTAACGGTCTAGGAGGTTAATGGTCAGACCAGTAGCAGCACCTTTAACCGCATTATCTACCACCGAGCCATTGTCAATGATCACGCCAGTGACAACACTAGCAGCAGCGCCAAACCCGACATCTTGAACTAGACTCCCGGCACTGTTACCGAAAAGCGATGGTGAAAGCCCCTGTCTTTTAAGCAGGGGATGAAACCGAGCGAGCCGTCACAGCAGACACATTTATGTGTCCTGTTTATGGTAAAATGGGAAATGCAAGGGAGGTGATTCAAGTGTACGGCTGTCAGCAGGTTTTATTAAATCCAGATCGAGAATTGTCGGCAATTCTCAACTTTTTATGCATACAATCCCATAGATTGACAAATATGGGAATCTACTTTGCTCGTCAAATCTACTTTAAAGCCAATCGCTACATCAGCAAGTTTGAGCTAGAAAAAGAATACAAGCTCAATCGTCACTATAAGGCAATTCACTCCCAAGCAGCACAACAAATACTTCGTTCGGTCTACGAGTCTTTTAAATCCTACAAAGAATTGATTAAAGCATACCGAAAAGGGAAGATTGAGCATAGACCGAGACTGCCCAAGTATAGAAAAAAGGGAGGTTTGGCATTGGTCAGTTATCCCAAGCAAGCTTTAAGATTAATAGATGGAAACATAAGAATACCATTGGGCAGACAAGTAAAGTGCTGGTTTGGGCTTGATAGTTTTAGGTTGCCTCTTCCTAGCAATATTGAATTTGATGACATCAGAGAATTAAGAATACTGCCAAAGAATAGATGTTTCTATGTTGAGTTGGTTTATAAAAAAGAAATAGAAACACCAATTGTAGAACCAGATAATGTACTTGGGATTGACCCAGGATTGGATAATTGGCTAACCTGTGTTTCTAATGTAGGAACGAGCTTTATTATTGATGGTAAGCAGATCAAATCAATGAATCGTTGGTATAACAAACAGATATCAACAATTAAACAAGGCAAACCACAAGGATTTTGGTCTAAGCACCTAGGGGCGATAACTGAAAAACGTAACCGTCAAATGCGTGATGGAATTAACAAAGCCGCAAGAATAGTTATCAATCATTGCTTAAAAAATAAAATTGGTCGAGTTATTTTTGGTTGGAATAAAGGAGGCAAGAATGAGATAGGTCTAGGTAAAAAGACTAACTCAGAATTTGTGCCAATACCTACAGCTAGACTGAAAGAGAGAATAGCCGGGCTTTGTCAACAGTATGGAATCGAGTTCATAGAAACAGAGGAAAGCTATACCAGTAAAGCATCGTTCTTAGATGGTGACTATCTGCCTAAATATGGTGAAAAACCCAAGGATTGGAAGCCATCAGGGAGAAGAACGAAACGCGGTTTATACCGAACAGCAATGAATTGGTATGTCAATGCGGATTGTAATGGTGCTGCCAATATAATACGCAAAGTAAGCAGAACGCTAGGTATTAACCTAGACGAACTGGGTAGGGGCGTTTTGACTCGTCCCCACAGGGTATTCCTGTGGTCAGTTAATAAGAAAACAGTGTTTCGTGATGCGGATTCATCCCCGAGGCGAAACATCCTTATTAGAATCCCCCGTCATTTATGCGGGGGAGTAGTCAAGCCGAGCTCTAGTTCTATTGCGCTTAGTAGTATTGACAGCAGCGCCAGCGGCAGCGCCATTGGCACTATTACCAATCAATGAGCCGTTGTCAGTTAATTCTCCAACTACCGCACCAGCAGCGGCACCAATACCGATATCTCTTAATAAATCACCAGCAGCTGCCGGTGCAGCGGGTAGTAGTGTTGCGCCTACAAAACCGGTTGTGATCAGTCCTGGCAGTAGAGCACCGAAAATCCCTTTCATCTTTGTGTCCTCTAAATTGAGAAATTGAGCTACTGTTCTTAGATTAGATCTGCCTCTCGGTAGATAACCTCTTCCATTAGAATTATTTGACTGTGCTCGATCAAGACAGTTAATCTGCCCAAGGTTCCTAAATATATATAGCACTAAGCCCTATATAGCAATTCGATTGATTTGTGATTTATTGCTGCTAGAGATAATCATGAATCGATAAATGCGATGCGTATGCGCAGCCAAAGGGGTTCGGCATAGCCGCGCCATAGCCGTTCGCTAACTAAAATTCCAGCAGTAAATTCCAGCACTAGGGAATAATTGCGAACACCCTTGCTGGAAAACCAGAACCTTTAAGGGGCTTAGGAAAGGTTACTATTGCGATCGCACCATACTCCGGCACCTGATTCAAGTTAGTCAGCAACTCGATCTGATACTTGTCTTGACTTATAGTATAATTCTGGAGCGTTGCTGGAAAATGCCATTACCCTGAAGTCCAGTAATCAAGTTGAGCAAGAAATTAGCAAAGTCGTGATATCCTTCCGATGTTAGCCAGTTGTCTAACAGCTGTTTGGAGCAGACGGTCCGAGAAACCTCTCGCCATCCTCAAATTTTGGGCAAGGGCGTGCCGGTGAAACCTCCAGTTATGCACTTGAGATTTAACTACGGAGAGAATAAAATGTTTTTTGTAGACAAGCCATATGTCTCTGAATTTTTAAAAAGAACTGTCAAAGACAATGGTATCCCTGTAGTAGGTACAGATATAGCCAAGAAGTTAGGGCTTTATAGTGGGACAAACCTAATTAGTGAAGAGCGAGCCATTGAAATGGTTCGAGAGTTAGATAATCCGATCATATATACCACATCTGAAAATGCGATTGGTTGGATATCGAAATATTTAGCTTTTAGCAATCTTCCTCGAAAAATACAGTTATTTAAAAATAAGGTTAAATTTCGAGAACTAATCCAAACAATAGATCCAAACTTCTACTTCAAAGAGGTTCGCACCGACGATTTAAAAAAGATTCAGGTTAAGGAAATTCCACTCCCATGTATCATCAAGCCAAAGGTTGGTTTTTTTAGCATGGGAGTTTATCAGATTTCAAGTCAGGAGCAGTGGTTTAAAACCATTGATTCAATAATTGCAGACACTGCTCCAATGAAAGATTTATACCCTAAGGAGGTATTGGACACTAGTTCATTTATAATTGAACAATATATTACTGGTGAAGAATTCGCTGTTGATGCCTATTATAATTCAACTGGTGAGCCGGTTATTCTAAATATCCTTAAACACATATTTTCCTCAGATGCTGATGTTAGTGATCGGCTTTATATTTCTTCAAAAGCAATCATCGAAAGTAATCTTGAAGAATTTACCGATTTTTTAGATAAAATTGGTAAATTTGCTGGAGTAAAAAATTTTCCAGTACATATTGAGCTTAGACGAGACAATCAAGGTAATTTATTACCGATCGAAGTCAATCCGATGCGGTTTGGGGGTTGGTGTACTACCCCAGATATGTCTTTCTTTGCCTATGGATTTAATCCTTACCTATACTATTACTTACAAAAAAAACCAGATTGGAATGAGATTATTAAAGGAAAAAGACCTCTCCAAAAACTTGAAACTTTCTCAGGCACTGCTTTTCAGCGATCAAATTGACCAAGTCAATTTTACGTTGAATTAACGCTATAATAAGCTTAAGAAGCTATTGATGTTAATTTAGCACTAA
>NZ_JAAHHC010000020.1:0-123733 GCF_010672265.1 Moorena sp. SIO3A2 | reverse complement strand
AGATTAGCGATCGCACTCTTATACACACTTAACTCTTTTTGTCAATTTAGGGCGATCGCCTCTCTATGCACACTTGACTCTTTTTGTCAATTTTTATGTTAAGAAAGATGTTTATAAAGCATAGCTTAAAAAAGGGGGGAGCCATACTCAAAGTCCCCCTTTTTTAAGGGGGATAATGGGGGATCTCCGAGGCAAGAAAACACGCCCTAACCCTTCAAAGATTAGCTTGCCTAAATGTCTTTCTCATCCGCTTAAAGTTCCACAGACCAAAGATTAACCAGAAAGCTAGTAATCCTGTGGTTAGCAGTAACACTACCGATGGGCCAAATTGCACAATCAGTGCTGGTGCAGCAGCAGTAAACAAGCCACCACCTACTATCGGTTCAAAGAACAACTGTTTGTAGGCGAAACTCTCAAAAGCACCGGTATGGTTATCTGGGTCTACCATCTGGATCAACAAGATACCGGTTGCTGTCACTCCCATGGATTGTCCCATATCCCCGATGCCACGCTCAAACCAGTATCTGGGGAGTATACGGGGTGCCAGGAAAATAAATCCCCAGATGTTCCAGACGATGCCAGCGATCGCAAGAATTAAAAATGGCAAGAGGTTGTTTCCCAGCACTCTTAGGGAAATCGACGCTAATGCGGTCACAATTACCACATCTAGCGCTACGCCAGAGATACGCTCCTGCAAGGGTCGAATAATTAGTGACCCCAGTCCTAGACGCACGGTTACTACTTGGACAATCAAACCACCAATTAGTGCCATGGGAAAAAGAGGCACATACTGAATGACTTGAAAGCCACCGGCTCCCCAAGTAACTGACTCAATAAACTTGAGCACTGCCAGGATTAGCCAGCCGATTGCGATCGCAACTCCTACAAAAGCAAGGTTCAATGACAGGGGATCGATCAGTAAACCATCCATTAATCTCGCTCTGGTTAACCTGACTTCCGTAGGTTCTCGTTGAATTGTCTGTTGAATTGTATTTTGAATTTTATCCCGAAACTGTTGTAGCTCACTGCTGGGATCAGGGCTCCTGTGGATGTATCCCTTGCGCCTGCCCCAGCTTGCTAGCCAGGTACCTGCGATCACTCCTGAGAGAATACCGACTGTAGCCAAGCCTAGAGCCAAGTCACCACCGTCGTTAAAACCGAGTTTTCTAAAGGTATTGGTCATGCCAGCAGCGGTGCCGTGACCGCCTTCAAAGGCAACTTCGATTAATGCACCTGCGATGGGATCGACACCGAATATCGGACTCAAGACTAACAGAACTAGCAGCAGTCCAATCACATATTGTCCCCAGGCCAGGGTTTGACCGAATGCTACCTGAGGTGCCGCTTTGCGCCAAATTTTTATGGGACTGGGGATAGCTTCACCTAAAAATAAGGCGGCGAAGACAACATTGATAAAGACACCAGGAGACTGAGACCAAAATGTTGCCATGGCTTTCGGAAACAAACCCCCAGCTAGTAAGGAATCTGTACCTGATACGGTAGATGCGATCGCACCCAATACTCCTGGTCCGAGTAACAATGCTACTCCCCCAGCAATAACCGATTCTGGTAGATAAAGGGATTGAAACAGCGGAACTTTCTGTTTGAGAAACCTGCCGATCAGGAGTAAAATCCCGATCATGATCAAAGCAAATAAAGCATTGATGAGCGTAAACATAGCACCTTCCCCTCAGTGGGATAGTTACACCACCGAAGTCAACTGCCTCTGCTAACTAAAAATTTCAAATGTGACGGTAAAGCTTTGATGGTAAAGCTTTAACAGTAAAGCATCGTCGGCGAGTTGAGTCTATCGTGGTGAAGCTGAATAAAAAATTATTGTAACTCAGGCGAGAGATAAAATTCCGTCTAGTCTCTAGTTTTTGGGTCAGGGTAATCGGACATATCGCATTTCTCACAATATTACACAATATTAATTGTCAGAATTTATGATCGGAACTTCCCTACTCCCTACTCCCTACTCCCTACTCCCTACTCCCTACTCCCTACTCCCTATTCACTATTCCCTGTTTCCTTTGCTATATGATAAATACTCAAGCATATGTTATCTAACCCATGACTTCTACTCAATACCGTAATCCTGCTCCCACTGTTGATATCATTATTGAACTAATCGACCGACCCCATCGACCGATTATTTTGATTGAACGGGAGAATCCCCCCCTAGGCTGGGCAATTCCCGGTGGCTTTGTAGATTACGGCGAGTCGGTAGAAACAGCAGCGCTGCGGGAAGCTAAGGAAGAAATCAGCTTACAGGTTGAACTAATTGAGCAATTCCAGGTGTATTCTGACCCTAGTCGTGATGCCCGTAAACATACCATTAGTATTGTGTTTTTAGCTACAGCAACTGGTGAACCAAAAGCGGCTGATGATGCTAAAAATCTCGGCATTTTTCACCCTTGGGAAGTTCCATCTAATCTCTGCTTTGACCACAACAAGATTTTGCGGGATTATTGGAATTATCGCCATTATGGAATTAGACCTAGGCTATCTGCGGAAGTGATACAGTAAGTCATCAACTAGGGATACATTGAAGCAACCTGAATGCAAACATCAGCCTGTAATCCTGATAATTAAGAAAAGTTAAGGATTACACACTCATGAACATCAAGCCCTCTTTAATGGCAGCTGCTACTGTAACCATCGCTGCTTCTACATTGACCGCCATCTCTGCTGAAGCGGCTGCTCTTGACTTCGATATTTCTCCATTTACCGGTTCTCCAGCTACAGTCAACATTACTTTAGAGGAAGTTGGCAATGATGTTAAGTTTAACTTTGAAGTGACTGATACCTTGGCCGACATCACTGGGGTATTCTTCGATATTAACGACACTTTCAATTTGAACTCAAATGATTTGAGTGTTAGTGGCAATGATGTAACCGGGGGTTTGGTAACCAATACTAAGAATCTTGGCAATGGTGTCAATCTCAACGGTGGTGGTCCGAGCAACCCTGGCTCATTCGATTTTGGTTTAAAGATTGGCACCAATGGTATCGGAGGTGATGATATTCAAGCCACTAGCTTTACCCTATCTCACGCTACAGAAGCCTTAACTCTCAATATGTTTAAGGAGCAAAAGTTTGCAGTGCGTCTGCAAAGTGTAGGGTCTAATCGTGAAGGCAGTAGTAAACTAACAGGAATATCCCCTATAAAAGTTGTCTACCCCTCTGATAACAAACCAGTTGGTGTACCGGAACCCTCCACTGTACTGGGATTAGGCTTATTCGCTGTAGGTCTAGCTGGCACACGCCGCATTGTCAAAACCTAAGGAGTTGATATCAATCAAACCGATTTTGTCTTGGCTATTACCATTAGCTGAATGCTTAAACCAATAGGGAAATAATGAAATTGGATTGTGATTCCATCGTCATCACAAACAATGATTGGTCTTCATAAAGGATACTCATGGTTTTGATGCTTCAGTTTCTGTAATGGTAGAATTGGAGAGATTAACTAAATGCAGGGTGTATCTACTTTTACTTCAGACCGGTAAATAAGAATGACTAGGGCAAGCATCCCTGCTGATAATATCACATTAGGATATGACATTTCAGAGTTTACAGATAGCTTTAAGAACCTTTAGCAATTGAATAGAACTCTCAGATTCCATCAGGTTTAGTAATGGCATCAGCTGATAAGTTGGGGAAGTTTCCTGCTGCAGATAAACAAACTGATAACGTAATCCATTGGTCACTAGCCCCCATACGGATTTTTGATGCTCTAAACTTTTAGAGGCATAAGTCAGTAATTGTGGTAAACCTGCTGTTACGTCAGCTAGACTGTTTTTCGTTTCGATCACCAACACCCAAAAATAGTTATTAGCTGGTGTTGGTTGCTGGTTGTTTATTGCTAGAATATCAAGCCGCCCTGTAATTCGTGTCTCCTCGTCTTCACTATCAATTTCCGCAATCCCCTCTTCCACGGAAATTGTAATCGGGTAGTGATAGAAGCCAGCTAATCTTAGCAATGGAGCAATAACCACCAACTTTACCTGGCCTTCAGAGACTTTTCCTGATCTTAGATAGGGACGAAAATCATTCTTTATTTGCACCAGTTCCTGCTTTTCAACCTCTGTTAGCAGTTCTAAGGATAACAAGGGCATGAATGAGCCATCATAATCTTCTTCAAGATTCAAAAGACGATGAACATCCTCAAGAGATAAGTTACTAGGGTTTAAAGTTTTCATGAGACACTTAATTTTTATCCAATGCTAAAACAGTTTTGATATTACAAGTTTTCTGATTCCACATATATGCCCCTAATCCAACAGCTAGGTTATAACTACAGTAGTTGCTAGTGGTGCTTTAGGGGGGGCTTGCCTTCATTTTCCACCTCTTCGCACTTTGTTGGGAAAGCCTGCCCGAAAATTGTAATGGGTAAGATGCCCATTCCACGGCTGATGCCCATTCCACCCACCAGCCCAAACAGCTTTTAGGAGATGCACCCTTTAGCACCTCAAGTACCGTGCCCATAGCCCATAAGCTTAATGCTTACAGTCTTCGAGGTCAGAATTCAGTATTCCCAAGGGAGATCCGGTGACTTGCTGAAAAGCTGGGATTGATGATCGTGATTTTTTTTTGCATCATAGAAGTAACTCCTACTTGGTTGGGAGGAAAGCCGCGCTGGTCATGATTAACGGGCATACTCAGCGCGGTTCTTAGTCTCATTTTTTACCTTCTATAGTATAGATAAATCTTCGAGAAAATGCAAGGATTAATTAAAATATTAACATTTATTTACAAAAATGTTTTTAGCTATATTAATTGACTATTATTTAAACTCTTTTTTTGTACTATTATTGATTAATAATCATCATTTATATCCGGTAAAATTTTATAAAAAATCATTTGTATTGATAGCCATAAGGTTGTGTAATCTGCGGAACACTTTTTTGTTATATAGCGGTTTTTAATTAGGTGAGGTACATGTTTTTAGGGAGCTAAGGCCGTGGGCTCCGCTTTCGGCAAAGCCGAAAGCGAACGGAGCTGGAAGCAGTGAAGTCATAAGGTAAGCATATATGCTACGCCCACGCTACTTGAAGTGCCGTCAGCCGTCAGTAGTCAGTAGTCAGTAGTCAGTAGTCAGTAGTCAGCCGTCAGCCGTCAGCCGTCAGCCGTCAGCCGTCAGCCATTGGCTTTTGGCCACGCTACTGTTCGCGCAGCACCTCAAGTAGCGCAATCGGTGCTTAAAATAAACCTATGCAGGCCTATGGCCACGCTACGCGAACGGGATAATTTAATTCAGATTAAATTTTATTCAAAAGCTAATAGCTAATAGCTGATAGCTGATAGCTGATAGCTGATTGCTGATTGCTGATAGCTTACCTCAAAGCTGACCCATGCCAGCAGAAACTGATTCTTTCTCTAATGCTAAAACAGTTTTGATATCACAAGTTTTCTGATTCCAGATATATGCCCCTAAGCCAACAGCTACATTAGAAATACAGGCAGCGGCAAAGATACCATTAACCCCAAATAGCTGACTGCCTAGATAAGCCAATGGGATGTAAAGCACTACCATCCGAGTCACCATCATCACCACTGATGGTAAGGGTTTACCTAAGGCATTAAACGTCGAACTGGCAACTAGAATCACGCCTGTTCCGGCATAGCTAATCGGGACATTGACACTCCCCGGTCTAAAGACACGGGGATTCTTGCTTCAACGAGCCAACTTGCTCAACCAGACCGGAATCAGGAAGAGTAGAGGTCGATTCTCTGCAAGCGTTTTGGTTTAAAACCAGGGTTCCGATGTGCCCCACCGTACCCAAGGCTCGTTTAAGGATGTTGATCGCGGCATTGTGGTCACGGTCTAACTCGCACCCACATTTACAAACGTGAGTCCTAGTTGATAGCGACTTCTTGAGCACTTCACCACATTCAGAACAATTTTGGCTTGTGTAGGCAGGGTTTACTGCAACAGTTACTCTGCCGAATTTAGTCCCAAAATGCTCGATCCATTTTCTAAATTGATACCAACCAGCATCATTAATAGACTTGGCGAGGCAGTGGTTTTTGACCAGATTTTTTACCCTCAAATCTTCATAGGCGACCAGGTCGTTAGACCGGATTACGCAACGTGCCAGTCTCTTGGCATGTTCTTCACGCTGCCTACTTATTTTAAGGTGCGTCCTGCCTAGTCTATTAATGGCTTTTTTACGGTTGGCTGAGCCTTTCTTTTTTCGATAAACTCGGCGTTGATAAAACTTTAATCTCTTTTCCCCAGTCCTGTAAAAACGGGGATTAGGTTCAGTCTTACCTCTGGAGTCGGTATAGAACTCTTTTAAACCTACATCTAGACCAACAGTCGCATCAGCAGGTTTTAATTGTTCTTTTACATCGACTGAAACACAAAACTGGACATAGTAACCGTCTGCCCTTTTGACAATCCGAACTCGCTTGATTTGTTTCTTGTCAAATCCCCACAAGTCCCATGTACCTTTGAGTTTAAGCTTCCCAATTTCTTTCTTGTCAGTGAATGTAATTGATTTATTGTCAGGGGACAGCTTCCATCCTGACTGCTTATATTCGACTGACCTGCAATGCTTTTGAAACTTAGGGAAACCTTTCTTTCCAGATACTTTTTTCTTACAGTTCTCAAAAAAGCGAGCAATTGATGACCATGCCCTTTCAGCCGCAGCTTGTCTAGCGGTTGAGTTCAGTTCATTGGCAAACGGAAAGTTCTTAGCTAAGGTTTTGCAATACTTATTGAGGTCGTATTTGTTAAACCCTTTATTATCCATCCACAAACGGAGACAGCTATTCCGTACAAACTTCACAGTCCGGATGGCTTCGTCTATGGATTGATACTGTTTCTTTTTCCCGTATGCCTTGAACTCAAGTATGATCATCAGAACTCGACCTTTTCTGTTATATTATTATAATACGTTTAGCACAAATTTACAAGTCATGTTGCTATATTTTTTTTTTTTAGTGGGACAGGACTCCCTATAGCTAAAAAGCTAAAAGGCGCGTCAAGCCGCTATCAACTTTCATCTCCGCTCGCTTTGTGACGGAGTTTTCAGTTGTTAAAATCCTAATAACTGCAAACACTCCCCAAATCATCGGTATCGTTAGTCGGGTTAGCTGGGAGCTCACCTTCCCTTCAATCAGGTTTTGCTTCATGGTAGGGCATACCTTAATTAATCTTAATAAAATTTAACTAAATTTAATTGGTTTTGAGGATTTATCTAGAGAAAGGGCAAGAGGATAAAGAGGATAAATGAGTTAAAACAGGTAAATTAAGTAAATAGTTTCGGCTCATCTATAACTGAAGTTCCCCTGTACTTTTGTACTACTAGAGCACGGAAAGGCTATCCCCATAAGGGATAAGCTTTATTTAGCCTACTCTTTGTGTGCCCATGTAATTTTCCAATTTTCTTAAGATTCAAGGTTGGGTAACTTTGGCGATAATGTAGTCATGTATATAGAACGAGTTCCCAATCGAAACTCACCACCTGCTGTCCTTCTCAGGGAATCATACCGAGAAGGAAATAAAGTTCGTAAACGCACCCTAGCTAATCTGTCTAAATTACCTGATGATGTCATCGAAAATTTACGCATTGTACTCAAAGGAGGAGTGGCCGTTGAAAATTATGGGGAGGCTTTTCAGATAAAAAGAAGCTTACCTCATGGCCATATTTCCGGGGTTCTAGGCACTCTGAACAAATTAGGAGTTCCAGAACTAATAGATGGTAAAGCTTCAAAAAATCGGGCAGTTATCATCGCCATGATAGTTGCCCGAATAATTGACCCCTGTTCAAAATTGGCAACGGCTAGAGGATTAAATCAGGAAACTTGTGGTTCATCTTTGAGCCATCTACTCGGATTAGAATCAACAGATGAAGATGACTTATATGAAGCCCTAGATTGGCTGATAGCTAGACAAACAAGAATTGAAAATGAACTGGCGAAAAAGCATTTAAAAGAGGGTGCATTAGTTCTGTATGATGTCAGTTCCACCTATTTTGTTCGCGTAGCGTCGGCTTCGCCGAAGGGAAAAACCTGTCCTCTAGCAAGCTACGGTTATAGTCGAGACAAAAAAAGCGGTGCGACCCCGGTCGGGTTTCCCGACCTAGGGAACGCGCACCAAGAGAGAGGAAAACAACAAATAGTATTTGGCTTGCTGTGTAATCGAGAAGGATGTCCCATTGCTGTGGAAGTTTTTGAGGGAAATACATCCGACACTACCACAATGGCCTTACAAATCGAGAAAGTCCGTCATCGCTTTGGACTCTCCAGAATCATCTGGGTTGGAGATAGAGGCATGATTACTCAAACCCGTATCAACCAAGAGTTCTCGACAAGGGAGGATCTCGATTGGATTACAGCCTTAACTGCTGCTCAAATCAAACTCTTGGCTGAGCAAGAAGTGATTCAACTGGGACTGTTTGATGAACAAAATTTAGTGGAAGTGGAATCCGTAGATTATCCGGGGGAAAGATTAATCGCTTGTCGCAATCCAATAACTGCTGAGTCAAGGGCTCAAAAACGAGAAAAACTCTTACAGAAAACAGAAGAAGAATTAGAAAAAATTGTTCAAGCTACTCTCCGAGAAAAAAGGGCTTTAAAGGGTGCTGACCAAATTGGCCTTCGAGTCGGAAAGGTGATTAACAAATATCGAGTGGGGAAGTTCTTTGAACTGGAAATCACGAACAACAGCTTTTCCTACACCCGCAAGCCCCAAGGCTTAAAAGCCGCCGCTGCCTTGGATGGATTATATGTCATTCGTACTTCTGTAGACACCGAAGTTTTAGATGCTCCAGCTACAGTGAAAGCTTACAAAAGTCTGTCTCAAGTCGAACAGGCTTTTCGCTCTTATAAGACGATGGATTTAAAAGTCCGTCCGATTTATCACCATCTCGAAAGCCGAGTTAAATCTCACGTTTTTCTTTGTATGCTGGCTTATTATGTGGAATGGCATATGAAGCAGGCTTTAGCACCGATTCTTTTTGATGACGAGGAGGGCACCCCCATTGATTGGGATGGAGTTACTCCTGTTAAACGATCAAAAAAAGCTTTATCCAAGGCTCGTAAGAAGCGGACAGCCCAGAACTTACCCGTACACAGCTTTTCCACTTTGATGGCAGATTTAGGAACAATTACTCTCAACACAATTGCTTCTAAATTAGAGGGGGCTGATCTGACTTTTTTGAAAATTACTCAACCCACACCAGTCCAACAAAAGGCGTTAGATTTACTTGGTGTTTCCCTATTTGTACCCAGTAAATGACCGACAGAAAATCTGCTATTCCTTACCCAGCATAGGTTGCCCTTTTTGTCAAAGGGGGAACTTCAGTCTATAACGTTTCTGAACGCTATGAGGTACAGAAATTTTTTTTCCTTATTACCTATTCCCTATTCCCTATTCCCTGTTCCCAGATCCGCTGTTCCCTTTGCTATAGCTAACTGCTTAAACTAATAGTTCCAGAAACCTTATAAGGTTAAAAAAAAGCTTCTTTGTGCCCAAGTAAGTTTTAACAAACGCTTCTTTGTGCTCTGGTTTTACACCACGAAAGGGACTATAGGTAGATTCCCAACAAAAAAGAGAATAACCATAACCATAGTTTTCGGCTATTGCTATCTGCTTGTTGAGTTCATTGATGGGCTTAGGGCGATAGACTTCTCCACTGTAGATACCTACCGCTACCGGAACGTAATAACTAGCTTCTCGTAAACCAGAAGATTTTAGAGTATTGATTACTTCTTGGCTTGTCTGGCGATAAATTTGGACGATCACTTCATCAATCAAGCCTTGGCGTAACCAATACAACCAATTTTGAGAGTATTTTCTGTAGGAAAAACTTGGGGAGTTGGGAGAAAGAGATATAATTAAGTTAGGGTTAATTTTTTTAACCGCTTGGTAAATTTTACGGGTTAATTCTGTCATCACTCTGGCGTGATTTCCAAACTGAGTTGGAATGCCCCAATGATCGTCTAGTTGAATACCATAGAGATTGGGATAGTTCTTTGCAGCTTCAGTAAATAAATTAATGAAGTACTGTTGAACATCTGGGTGCTTTGGATTTAGCCACAGATGTTGATCGATAGCTTTTTCTCCTGTTGACGTCTTTAGGAGCCAATCGGGATGCTGCTTAGCAAATTTTGAATTCAGATGAAGCATCATGCCATGCTCATACCAAGCATAGATTTTCAATCCTTGACGTTCACCTTCTTTGATGGCGGCTTTTAGGGGGTCGGTGAATGGTAAGGTAATCCGGTTATTTTTGAGGGAATACTTACTAGGATAGGTAGTTCCACCATTATAAACATCAACGTAAATTCGATTAAAATTCAGACCAGATAACTGGTGAAATACATTGTCAGTTTGTCCTGTATAGGATAGAAAGTTGTTACCAATATGAGTTACCCAAATTCCTTGAATTTTATTGGTAGTTTTTGGGGTATGGCGAGGGGCAGGAATGATAATGTTAAAACCTACCAATACCACCACTCCTATTAATGTCCAAATTATAAATTTATTGAATTTTTTTATTAACGGAAATTTCATTAGTTAATTGGTAATTGGTAATTGGTAATTATTATTTTCGGGGATCATATGCGCGAAGCGCACGCTACTTGAGGTGCAATCAGCTTTTGAAGCAAGGAAAACTAGGTACGAAAACTTAGGCATTTGGCTGAGGGAGCCGAGTACATAAGTATTCGTGGAACTTTCCTCAAGAATCACCCACGCCAAAATCACCAATTACCAATAACTAATAACCAATAAGTAATGACTAACAACTAACGAGCTTCCATAGGAATATAGGGAGCATCGTGAGTGCCAGTGTAGACTTGAGTAGGTCTAAAAATTCGATTGACTGCTAGCTGTTCCTTCCAGTGAGCTAGCCAACCCGCAACTCGTGCGATCGCAAACACTGGTGTAAACAAGTCACTCGGAATACCCAGCTTCCGGTAAACTAAGCCAGAATAGAAATCCACATTGGGATAAATCCCCTTGTGGCTCAGTTTTTCTTCCACTGCTTTCTCCAACTCCAAAGCAATGTCGTAGTACTTGTCTGTGCCAGATTCCTTAAACAGTTGTTCCGCTAAGTTCTGAAGTATCGTTGCTCGCGGGTCTTTTACCTTATAGACTCGGTGACCACAACCCATAATTCGTTCTTTGCGCTGCAAGCGCTCCTCCAAGTAAGACTGGACATTGTCCACTGAGCCGATGGTTTCCAACATGGTAATCACTTCTTCATTCGCCCCTCCGTGTAACGGACCAGCTAGAGTTCCCACCGCTGATGCCACTACTGCATAAGGGTCAGTAAGAGTAGAAGCAGTCACCAGAGCCGAAAAAGTAGATGCATTGATAGTATGTTCGGCATGGAGGGTCAGGCAAACATCAAAGACATGAGCCTCTAGGGGAGTAGGCTCTTGCTCATTGAGCATATACAGAAAGTTAGCTGCATAGCTAAGATCATCCCGAGGGCGTACTGGATCGTCCCCTTTGCGCATCTGTTTAAATGCTGCTACCATGGTAGGAATCTTAGCCAACAGCCGAACCACGGCTTCCCTAATGTATTTTGGATTGTCTAGAGCCCGTTTGGAGTAAAACAGACCCAAAGCAGCAGCAGAGGCTTGTAGAGCATCCATGGGATGACCAGTTTCTGGAAAACATTTCATCATGTCCCGGATGCTATACTTGATCCGTCGGTGGAGGCGAACGTCCTCCTGGAATTCATAAAGTTCGTTCTTAGTAGGTAGCTCACCCCAAATCAGTAGATAGGCGGCTTCTAGGAAAGTACTGTTTGATGCGAGTTCTTCGATCCGAATGCCACGATACTCTAGTATTCCCTTCTGCCCATCAACGTAGCTGATACTGGATTGAGCTGCTGGAATGCCTTCTAAACCTGGCTGGTACTCGCAAGCTATCATGTTATTACCTACAGAATCTTCAGTCATCTCAGGGTAACTTACCAGAGATTAGTGCTTAAGTCTTCCGTGCTACAAAGATTATTACTTTTTAGTGTAATGACTATATTATAGCAATCTCCAACAATCTTGATGAATTTGTGCTTGATGAATTTGTGCTCAAAGAACCAATCGTGATATTCTTCCCCCTCTTACCTGTCTTGCCTGTCTTCCCCCTCTTCAGAAGTTTTACAACTCAAATCCCCATTGCTATAGTAACCATTTCGGTGAGGTCAGCAAGAATAGCTCACTGCGACCGAAGGGCTTGCCAGTATTAGGAAGCTTTAACCCAATTACTCCAGCTTTTTTTAGCACTAGTTTTTGATTGGATACTCCCCACACCAACATTTCCGCCCAATTAGCTAAATCCGGTTGATGGCCAACTAGAGCTAAACGTCTTTGAGCATTAGTCTTTCGCCACCTCTGCTGTAGCCAACTGAGCCATTGGTGAATGTCACCCTCAGGAGCGAGACTCTCTGACTCTTCAACCAATGAGCCTAAACCAACATCTTGGAGGATAGCAGCGGTTTCCTTAGCTCTGACCAATGGACTAGTCAATATTAGGTCAAAATGTAGCCCTCGTTTCTGGAGCTCTTTTGCTACTTTACTAGTTTTTTCATGGCCAATTTTGGTCAGTGGCCGCTCTCGATCGTTGTGGTAGGTGCCTCGCTCAGCAGCAATACCGTGGCGAATTAAGTAGAGTTCCATGGGCTGATGTTGAGATTCGCTTAAAATGCGATCGCGCTCACTGAAAACACTCCTGAGTTCATCAGTTGGTATTAGTTAGTCTAGATAACCGTATCCTCGGGATTAACTAACCGCAGTAGTTTTTGCTTGACTTGGGTATCAAACACCTCCCACTTGAGCTTGGCATACTCCGATTTGTCATTAAAACTACTCAAGAATCCCGTCGGAATTTCAAAGCCACCAGCCATCATGCGTCCACCACCAAAGAAACGCCCATGACTGTCTTGACCGAAAGCTTCTTTGATAAATTCATCAGGGTCGAGGGTTAACTTATTGGTTCTCAAGGAACCAATCACCACTTCTAATTCTTGGTCTTCATCGTAAACAATCCCGTAAACCACAGCAGTGTGAACATTTTCTTCAGTAACTAAAAAGTCAGCAGCTTGGGGAATAGCATCCCGGTCTTCATAGCGAAGATAGCCCACACCAGCCATAGAGAAGTTATCTTGGAGAATGCGATATTTAAGCGATCGCTCAATCACATCCATGACTCGGCGAGATCGGGATGTTTTGAGTATAGCGTTAAGCAGTTGACTGTCGTAGAAGCGACTGAGATATCCAGCTGCCAAGAAATCCTCTTCCTGAGCCTGCATCAGCATATTAGTATCAGAGCGCACACCATGCATCAAGGCTGTAGCACATTTGATGTGTTCACTAATGCTACTATCAAGCTGTAGTAACCCAGCCTGAAGGTAATGGGTTAATAGCGTCGCGGTTGCTCTTGCTTGAGGACGAAGGTCAATAAATTCTGCTTTCAACTCCCCTTGACTAGTGTGATGATCAAAGATTGCAATTAGAGGAATATTGGCCTCGGTAACAATCGGTAATAGCTGGGTGGTTGTACCCTGGTTATCAATCAGCACATAGCCCTGATACACCGATAAATCTTGATTTTTTGTGGTCTCGACACTCCAGCGTTTGGCTGGTAAACCAGTCAGCTTAACCAGGGCAATGTTTTCCTGGTGAGAGAGGGTACCAGCATAGACAATATCGCATTGGATATTATACTGCTGGGCAATCAGCTGGTAAGCCCAAGCGCTAGAGAGAGCATCTGGGTCAGGGAAATCTTGTAGGATGATCAGTTGCCGCTCATGTTGGTGACGCTCTAGAGTCTCCTGCAACTGTTGTACTTTTGAATGTACTTTTGAACCTGATGTAGCCGACTGCCGCCTTTTTGTTTGGGAATTTCCCACGAAGGGATTTAGATCTTGAGTAGATGACGGTTGCGCTTTAGCATCAACCTGTTCTGAATCTAAGCTAGATGCACCACTGTTAAGTAAATTGTTAGTCATTAGTTATTTAGTCATCAGTCATTAGCCATTAGTCATTAGTCATTAGCCATTGGTCAACCCCCTTTTGGCTTGATTAGTCGTGGCATGAGTTAGCAGACTAGGCACCAATCACATACTTCCGCCATTCCTGATGCCGTCCAGTTTTTAAGTGTTTAGCAATTTCAAAGTGGAGACTACTATAAGGTCTCCGGGGTTGGGTTTGCAACATCATGTTGGCTTCTTTGGGGGTGCGATTCCCTTTTTTGACGTTGCAGCGCACGCAAGCTGTAACAATATTTTCCCAGGACTCACCTCCATGGCGAGAACGAGGAATCACATGATCTAAGGTTAAGTCATCACCACTGTAGCCGCAGTATTGACAAGAGTGACCATCACGGTGCAGGATGTTACGACGGGTAAGGGGAATCTCTTTGTAGGGTACCCGTACGTAATGGCGCAGTCTAATCACTGTAGGCAGTGGAAAATCTGCGTAAACGTATTTGCCGTTATGTTCGATACGCTCTGCCTTACCCTTGATCAACAAGACAACTGCCCGTCGCCAGTTGGTGATGTTGAGCGGCTCATAGGAGGCGTTTAACACCAGAACCTTACCCATTGGTGATCTCAGCTAGGAGGATTTTCCCAGATAGTAGCACAGGTTGCTCAATCTGGGTCGTTTTTCCATGGGTTAGTTTAATTTACCTTGTTGCTGAACTGCTGAACTAAAGGCTGAACTAAAGAAATCCGTCAAGGGTTCAGTCAAATATAGTTAGGTCAGTTACCCATTACCCATTACCCATTACCCATTGCTTTAGGACCTGTGAGCAGATAAGTAGTCATTTTCCCTTTTCCTTTGACTTCAAACGGTTCCCGTTTATCAAACCGGTACTTATCTTTTAATTTCTCATAGGTCCTAACTGTAACCTGAATGCTACCTGGTATACCCTGAGATTCCATACGGCTAGCCATATTTACGGTATCACCCCACAAATCATAGCTAAATTTTTTGATTCCAATTACCCCAGCCACCACTGGTCCACTGTTGATGCCAATCCTGAGACGGAAATTTTGATTCGTTTGAGCATTGTACTGCGCAATTAATTTTTGCATATCCAATGCCATTTTAGCGATCGCGTCCGCATGATAATTGCAGGGTTTTGGCAGACCGGCAACAGCCATATAAGCATCACCAATCGTCTTGATTTTTTCGACACCATGCTCCTCAGCTAGTTGGTCAAACTCTGAGAAAATTACATTGAGAATTTCGACCAGTTCGGTGGGAGAGGTTTGGGTTGAGAGTTTGGTAAAGTCAACTAAATCAGCAAACAAAACGGTGACATCTTCAAAACTTTCTGCCAGGGTACGTTCTCCTTTTTTTAACTGTTCTGCGACCGGTTGGGGCAAGATATTAAGCAGCAAAAGCTCAGCTTGGGTTCGGGCACGACGAAGTTCATCTTCAGCTTTTTTACGCTCTGTAATGTCGCTAACTGTGCCTTCGTAGTAGAGTAAATCACCAAAATTGTCTCTGACTGCTCGTATATTTTCCGAAATCCAAATTACCATACCATCTTTCCGATAGACTTCGGACTCAACGTCTGATAACGTTTCTTCTTTGTGGATTAGGGCTAATATATCGTCACGACGCATCGGTGCGAGGTAGAGTTGTTTCCCAATATCCGTGACTTGATTAATCAGTTGTTCTGGCGACTGATAGCCCAAAATACTTGCGAGTGCTGGATTAGCGGTGATAAATTGTCCTTCTGGTGTAACTTGACAAATGCCTTCATTGGCATTTTCAAAGATACTGCGATATTTATGCTCAGCTTCTTGTTTCTGCTTGATTTCCTGTTGCAGCTGAAAATTTTGTTCTTGTAGTTGCTTTTGTAAACGCCCGAGTTTCAAGTGAGTGTTGACTCTCGCTCTTACTTCTTCCTGCTGCACTGGTTTGGTGAGATAATCTACTGCACCGAGTTTGAAACCTTTAACTTTGTCGAGAGTATCAGTACGAGCCGTCAGAAAAATAACTGGGATGTCTCTAGTTGACTCTTGAGCTTTCAAGCGACGGCAAGTTTCAAACCCATCAATTCCGGGCATCATAATATCCAGTAAGATTAGATCCGGTTGAGTATAGTTGACTTTCTGGAGGGCACTATAGCCATCTTGAGCGACTAAGACTTTGAAGCCAGAATTGCTCAACAACTCAAACATCACCCCTAAATTAGTCGGACTATCATCAACAATCACAATTACACCTTTATAGCCAATTTTATTATAGCTCTCGGTTAGGGTTATTTGGCTGGAATAGGAATGATTATTAGCTTGAGTTACTGAGTAAATATTCATAATTACATGAACTTATTATTGGTTTTTTTTTCGCTAAGCAATGGCTAATTAATAAGAGCCCAAATAATCTGATATCATCTCACAAAAAATAAATAAGCCCTTAAAACTATAAACCTTAAAACTATAACCTTTAAAACTATAATAACTTATTCATGGCTTAAATCATCATTTAAATGGCTAGTTATTTTAAAGATATATAATTTATTTTTTAATAACTTTATATTTTTTTTAATCCTTTGATTGACCATGAGCTTCGCGGTCTTTTTTATCCATGTAATTCCTAACAAATTCCAGTATTTGTCTTTCTTGAAAGCCTTTTGATAATTGACGCAAGTTTTGAGCAAAGGGGATGAATTTATCATCCAACTGTTCAATCAAATTAGCTTCCTCTTGGATCCCTCTAATATCACCGATGATGGCGAGTTCATACAGAACGGAGATTTTCTCTGGCGATGGAGCTACAGGCATAACGTCTTCAGCTTTCTCTTCCTTAGTGGATTCTACAATTCCTTGTCCTCCTTGTTGTTCCTGGGAAACGTCTGGTAAATCTAAATCTAGCCAAAAAATACTACCTTGACCGACAGTGCTTTTCACCTTTAATTCACTACCCATTAATTCCGCTAAACGTTTACTAATCGATAGTCCTAAGCCTGTACCATTAACCTGACGGTCAGTGTTACCCACTTGATGGAATGGCAAAAATATTTCTGCTAGTTGTTTTGGTGGGATACCAATGCCAGTGTCTGCTATGACAAAGCGCATTTTTTGAGTACCTTGCTTTTCGGTTAAAGACCGATCAACGTTCAACTCTGAACACCCCAAATAACCAACTTTAAAGGTTACCCCGCCAGTATCTGTAAATTTGACAGCATTTCCCAAAAGGTTCATCAGAACTTGTCGCAGTCTTATTTCATCACCCTTGACAAATTCAGGCAGGGGCGAAAGGAATTCGTAACGGAATGAAAGGTTTTTTTGTTTAGCACTGATCACCACAATTTCCACAATACCTTCCAGAAACTTGGGAAACTGAAAATCTCTGACATCCAGTTCCATTTTTATGGCTTCGATTTTTGATAGATCCAGGATGTCATTGAGTAGGGTTAACAGATGCTGACCACTTTGCTGAATAATACTGAGCTGCTCTTTTTGCGTAGCGCTCAGATTAGGTTCCTCTTGGAGGATTTGGGCATAACCTAAAATGCCGTTAAGGGGGGTACGTAATTCATGGCTCATGTTGGCTACAAATTCACTCTTAGCCCGATTGGCTACTTCCGCGTCAACTTTAGCCTGCTTCAACGCCTGTTCTGCCTGTTTGCGATCGCTAATGTCTCGAAAAATTCCCTGCACAACTGTCTTGCCTTGCAGCTCTAAAGTAGTGGCACTAACTTCTACAGGCACCGTTGTACCAACTTGATGCAGTAATTCCAGTTCTTCTTGAAATACACCCCCTGCCTCCACATGTTGCTGGAAACTTTGGGAGTAGGCTTTGAATCGTTCTCGTGGAATAATCTGACTCTGATGCAAGCCAATAATTTCAGCTCTCCGACGGCCCAGCATCTGTTCCGCCATCTGATTGGCTTCCAGGATGATTCCGGTTTCCGCATCTGCCATCAGAATGGCATCACCAGCTGACTCAACTAACTTGCGATACTTCTGTTCCGCCTGCCGTAGTTTTGCCTCTGATAGCTTGCGTTCAGTGATATCTCGGTTGCAGAATATTCTACCATAGTAATCCCCACCACTCGTGAGCACTGGTGCTGAATAAAAGTCAAAAATACGCCCATCCTTGATTAAAAGTTCATCGTAGTTCGTTGTTTTGGGATGAGCTTGGAGATAGTCCACCTGAGCTAGAAATTCTTCGGGATGCTTCAGTTGAGAACTCACCTGCTTGAGCAATTCTTGAATATCATTGGTTTCAAACAATTGTTCTGGAGTCTGCCACAAGTCAGAGAAACGGTGGTTGTAGGAAACCACCCGAAAATTTTCATCAACCACTAAAATTCCATCAATGGCAGCTTCTTGTTGCGCTTTGAGCATGGCATTTGTACGGAGCACATCCTCCTGTGCCACAGAGCGCTCAATGGCAATTCTAGCTAGTTGGGTGGCTTTATCCGCCAGTTCTTGCTCTTCGGGGTTTGGGGTATGAGGTTCAGTGTAATAGGTTGAGAAGGTGCCTAGCACCGTCCCTTGAGTGGACAAAATGGGGATAGACCAACACGCTCTGAGATTGTGGGAGAGTGCCAAATCCCTGATACTTCCACACAGGGGATGAGTGGCAATATCCTTAACCATGACCGATTCTCGCCAATAGGCGGCAGTGCCACAGCAACCCATATATGGAGCAATAACCATACCATCAATCGCCTGAATGTAGGATTCTGGAAGGCTGGGAGCGGCAGTATGACGCAGATTAACCCCATTTTTGTCCACCAGCAAGAAAGCACACCTAATCTTGGGCAATTGCTCCTCAATCAACCGAGCTAGTCGGTCTAGTACATCTGGCAGCTTCTCCCACTGGGTAATCATTTCCAGGATACGATTTTGTCCAGCTAACAAGGCTTTAACTCTCTGGCTATCAGTAATGTCAGTAAAGGTGCCAACTAGACGAACCACTTCACCGTTATCATCTGTGATCACCAGACCAGTGGAGAGAATCCAGGAAATTGAGCCATCTGTGCGCAGCAGACGAAACTTTTGTTTCCACTTCTTGATGCAGTCGCTCATGGGGGAAACCCCCAAGACCGCGCTGCATCGCTGAGAACTTCGTCCAGTACATAGGTTATCTAGGATGGCTTTCACCTGATCTTGATCCTCAAGATGAATCAGTGCCAGTAATTCATTAATGGTCGGTCCATCTTGATCCAATGGGTAGCCAATCAGGCTGAGAAATTGGGGTGAGTAGTAATGATCATAGGTCTTCAGGTTGATTTCAAAGAGTCCGTTGGTGTTGGCTTGAATAGCCAGAGCAAACCGTTCCTCACTCTCCCTAAGCGCATCCTCAATGCGCTTGTGTTCAAGAACCTCCGCGATTAATTGTCGATTGAGCTGCCTCAGGGTAGCTGTTCGCTCTTGAAATTGATATTCCAGCCGTTCATTTTGGTAAAGGAGTGCGTCTTGAGCGTGCTTGCGCTCTGTGATCTCCTCAACTGTAGCTTCGTAGTAGAGTAGAAAGTTACTACTATCGCGGATAGCCCGCACGTTTTTGGAAATCCAGATTATACTACCATCTTTTTGATAAATCTGTGCTTCAAACCCTGAAACAACACCATCTTCCTGTAGCTGTAGAAGCAAATCTGCCCGGCGTTGAGGGTCAACGTAAAGTTGGTGGGCAATATCGGTGACACTTGCTACTAGTTCTTCCGGTGATTGATAGCCATATATTCTCGCTAGTGCCGGGTTAGCACTGATATAGCTTCCGTCAGGTGTGGTCTGACAAATGCCCTCGACAGCATTCTCGAATATGCTGCGGTATTTGGCAACGCTTAAGAGTAACAACTCTGCCGCCGAGTTTCGTTCTGATGTAATCGCTGCCAAGAATAAAGCGATTGTCGCCATCAGTATCATGAAAACCTGTAGCAGGGGAACTGCTTCACTCAAGTCCCCGGTGCTGGCAAGAAACGGTCCGGTACCCAGACTGGTTCCTACAATGGCAATACTCGATACCATCAAGCAGCCTAGGGTGGTGAGGCGTTGACCAAATTGGAGGGTAGCCCAAATCAGCCAGGGAAATGTCAAGCAGGCGAGGGGATAGGTTGCCATTTCTGGCGCAATGTCCGACCCAAACACTGCCCAACTCACTGTCAACAGTGAAATCAGCCAGATAGCTGCCAAAATAATTTGCTTGATCTTTATGCTTGCTTGAGGGGTTAACGGTTGTTGGTTAGACAGTTGGAGGTTAGTTTGGGTTGACTGTTCAACCTTCTCAACCTTGGCCAATTGGCCACGCTTTCGGCAAAGCCGACGCTGCGCGAACGCGAACAACCTGCCAACCTTCAACTCCTTCACTAGGTAGCACCAAACTAAAAACACTGGTACTACGACTAAAACCACCATTAAGTCCCCTAACCACCATTTCCACCACATCCCCCCGAAATTCCTACCATCAAATTCACCACTCAGGTGTAAGTGAGTTAGACTGACAGTCGGAGCGATGAGTGTGGCAACCATCGACACCCCTAGGAAACCCAATACATCTCGTCGCCGTTCTAGGGAAGGACGAAGCTGCCACAACAGTGCCAATCCGATCGAGAGCAATACTGACAAGATATAGCCGAGAGCAGTGATTACAGAAACTGGCCAGAACCTCTGAGCCGACACAGTCCAGAAAAATTGTCCCCAAGAAACCGATGGCAAAACTCCTTGTTGTTCGGTTAACCACCAAAGATGCTCCCTTAGTAGTAATACGGTTGCTTGGGTAACTCCTGCGGGAGACCAAACTGGTGGTACTAATGTATTTCCTCCAATCAATCCATGGACTAAGTTTGCCAGCCCAAGGTAAACCAAAGTCAGTAAACCTAAATTGGTTAAGTGTTGCCAGAATCCTTTTGGGATGAAAATCATTTTGGGAATACGCCCAAAGATGGAGTTAGGCGAAACTAATCTTTACGCACATTGACATAATTTTCAATCCCTAAACCGGTAAATTCCGCAACTTTACAAACTCTTTTATTTTCTAGTTAGATTTTTTTCAGTCTCTTTAAATTAAAGGTTTTTTTGACCTAGAGATTTAGTTAAAGTGAAAAGTGAAAGGTTATGGGTGAAGGCTACCGACTTAAGCTGGCATATAGCGAAGGAGACTGGTAATTGTTCATTGTTGTTCATTGTTGATGGTTTTCCCTTGTCTCCCTTCCCTTTGCTTGATAAGAGGTAGCCTCGGTGAAAGAGACGACACCAATCTCCTCTCTTTCCCCTTTCTCCTTTTCCTTGTTCCTTTTAACTATCATCAAGGAGCCAAGGCAAGTGATATACCATTCAACTTAAACTTTCTATAAAGCTGAGATTTCACAGAATCCCCCTTACGCCATTGCCTAGGAGACATGACGCTGGCATTTTATATTACACCTCAGCTATTGAAGGTTTTTAAATCAGCGCACCCACATATTGTGCTTTGGTTATCTAAAAAACTTGTATGTCAATTTTCTATTCTCGTCGTAGGCGAGTAGGGGGTTTGTGGCAAAACATTAACGTAGTTATTTGAAGAAGAGTAGTAAGCGATGATCAACAAAGGTAATGTTAAGGTCAACAGCGCAATTACCGTACCCAAGACTTCTGCCCATCTATATGGGTGAGGGTCAGAAGAGTTGGCAGATGAGCCACTAATTTCCATAAATTAATTGAAATTTAAACTAGGTCAGTTGAAAACGACGATTAGTTGGGTCTTATCATAAACCCTACATCCTCTATTTTATCGATTTATTCCCAAAGGATTGTTTTCTAGTAAACAATCTCAACCAAATTCCAGCCCGCTTAACGATACTTTGCAAAAAACTAGGCTCAACAAGGTTACAGGTTGTAGGTTACAGGTTGTAGGTTGTTAGTTACAGGTTGTAGGTTACAGGTTATAACCCACATTCCCCATGTCAGTTTGTAGTATGCAAAGTATGATGTAAATCCGACCAACGGGTGATGGGGTGACGAATCAATTGCTCTACACACCGGATCCGACGAGCTGGGTTGTCTCCATAAGTAGAGACTTGAGATTTGAGCACCACCGGATAGGGAATCTCTAATCCCTTGATGTCGGTAGGATGGTCAATGCGTTGAGCAGGCAAAACCGGAATGCCAATCTCACGGAATAATTCTTTAGCCTGGTATTATAACAGATGCATGATTCGCGAACAATCCTAACCACGACGTTTCAAATCTTTTGCCACTTGGTCAATGCTGTAGAAACACTTCGGTGAAAGCGTCTACCAGCTGACGGATCCTTAAATTGGTCATTAAAAACAGCAAAATTATTCCCCCAGTAGCCCCTAGGTAGGATAGGTAGAAGGGAAGCAGGTGTCGATCGCTTTAAACGCCATCACTTAGTTATTCATCTATTAGACATCTCCAAAAATTAACCTCAAACCCTTGCACTGCCTGGGTCAAAACCGAGTTTCTGGAGATGTCTATTATAGAAGTTACTAGTTCATAACTCCAGATTAGGGCAGGTGTTTGTTCATCGTTCTAGATAAGTCCCGATCTAGGAATGTCTAATCGTAAGGTGGGAAGTCTAGACCGAATCAAAGATTATGGTGGTCGAGGATGTCACTCCTTGCTTCTTTGATTCTTCAAAATTCCCCCCTAACCCCTATAATTCCTCACTGTTGCCTTAATATCTCACCAATTCCTGCCTAACCACTGGAAGCATAGGAGTATATTTTGGGTTAAGATTAAGTACCTTTTTTGGTATCCCTGGCTTTCCTCCTGCTACAGGCAATGGATTCTAACCAGTTCACCCCTGAGTCTAACCACAGCAACGATCAATCAATGGATTCTGACGTTGCAGCCCACCCTTGGGACGAACCACTTTCTGATCCCGAGGCTCAAACCGATGAGCCATTCCCTGAAACACTACAACCCGATGAAGGAAATTCTAAAAGTACGTTTCTTTTGTTGGTGGTGGTGGGCATGGGATTGGGTCTAGTATTTTTAACCGGCGGCTTTTATGTTTTTACCCGTCCCTGCGTATTTGGGTCTTGTACTGTACTCAATGAAGCTCAGCTATTGAGTAAAAAGTCAGCAGACACCCTCAAAAAACCTAAATCGGGAAAGGACATTCTCGAAGCTCAGAAGCAATTAAAGACAGCGATTGAAGGACTCAAAGCAATTCCGTTTTGGTCAATGAAGCATGACACAGCACAAGGATTGCTCCAAGCCTATCAAATCAGAGGTAAAGACCTAGATCAGTTAGTGACAGCCATGCAAATGGCGGCTAGGGCAGGTCATAAAGGGAAAAATCCTCCCCATAAGGCATCAAAGTGGATTGCAATTCAAAAACTGTGGCGAGAGGCAATTGCCCGCCTTGAACAAATGCCTAAGGAGAGTAGCCTTAATGCTATAGCGCAACAGAAAATTAAGCTATATAAGGTCAATTTAGACGAAGTTAATCGGCGATTAGTCAAAGAAAGACAGGCGAGTCAGATTATGAAAGCAGCTAAGAAAGCGGCTCAGATTGCCCAAGCTCGTCAGGGTGTAGCCCAGACTTTAGAGGAATGGCAACTAGTCTATAGTACTTGGAAAACCGCATTAGACCGTCTGAACAAAATTCCTCAAGGAACAACCGTTGAAGAGGACAAGCAACGACTGGAGGAATTCTATAAAACTAATCTGGCCAGGGCGCGCGATCGCAAAACCCAGGAAAAAATTGCTACCAACGCCTACAATCAGGGACTACGTCTGGCTCAGTTAGCTCAAAAGGCTCAGGGAAAGCAACAATGGTCGGTGGCTGCGATTCATTGGCGCAACGCTTTAACTTACGTGAAGCAAGTTCCAAACTCCACATACTACCACAAAAATGCACAGTCTTTAATTGAGCCTTATCAAAACGCCCTTAAGGCAGTTCAAAGCAAGTTGCAGTTGCAGGTAAAGTTAAAACAAATTGGTGGTGATCTTGAACAAATCTGTACTGGGGAAACTCGAGTTTGTAATTACACCATTGATGAAAGTCTGATTAAAGTAGAATTAACACCGACTTATATGTATCAGGTCAGACAAACAGCGATTACGGCTCAAGTCAGAGGTGATGTAGAGGCTCAAGCTGGCATCGTGAATCACGTATTGACGTTAGAAGATGCCCTCAAAGGGATTAGCTATAATTCTGAAATCCGTATGGAAATCTATACTGCTGATGGGGCTCTGATTCAGGTACACAGTCCTGGCACTTAGTTAGGAGAACTGTGAAGTAGCAAACATGATCTTTAACACTGGGTTAACCTAAATTAACCTTAAGTAATATCATGTAAGAAGTTACACATTGAGATTAGAAGCATTGTTATCTGAGCCCCTGCCTCAAATAAAGTTTCCTGCTAGTGTTTTCAAACTGACCAATGGCTTGAATGTCATTCATCAATACCTAAGCGCTACACCAGTAGTAGTGGCCGATGTGTGGGTTGGTGCTGGTGCGATCGCAGAACCACAAGAATGGTCTGGCATGGCTCACTTCTTGGAACACATGATTTTTAAGGGCACCGAGACCATTGCTCCTGGTGTGTTTGACTATGTGATTGAAAGCCACGGTGGTGTAACGAATGCCGCTACTAGCCATGACTTTGCTCATTTTTTCGTAACCAGTGCTTCTGAGTACTTAAAACAGACCCTGCCTCCCTTGGCAGAATTACTCTTGCATCCTGCTATTCCTGAAGAAGAATTTGTCCGGGAACGGTGTGTGGTGTTAGAAGAAATTCGTGGCAGCTACGATAATCCTGATTGGGTGGGATTTCAGGCTCTTTCTGAGAGCGTTTACCAACGTCACCCCTATGGCAGACCGATTCTGGGTACGGAAGCGGATTTGATGGCTCACTCTCCCCAACAAATGCGCTGTTTCCACCAATGCCATTACCAGCCGGAAAATATGACTGTGGTGATTGTAGGTGATATTGACCAAGAATCAGCATTAACTATAGTTGACCAGTCATTTCAAGATTTTGCTTCCCCCACTGATTGTCCTAAACCAGAGGTGATAGCTGAACCACCATTTATCGGAATTAGACGTCAGGAACTAAATTTGCCTCGCCTGGAACACGCACGTCTATTGATGGCTTGGCACGGACCAGGGATAGATCAGCTTGGGGATGCCTGTGGTTTGGATTTACTGTCTGTGCTCCTGGCTGATGGACGCTCTTCTCGCTTGGTAAGAGAATTAAGGGAAGAGAAACAATTAGTGCAAGACATTGGTAGTAGTTTCTCTCTACAGCGTGATTCGAGTTTGTTTACTATTACCGCCTACCTAGAACCCGAATACCTGGAACAGGTAGAAGCAATAATTAGGGAACACCTGTGGCAATTGCAACAGACACCAGTGTCAAGCACAGAAATCAAACGCTGTCAACGTCAGCTCTATAACGACTATATTTTTTCCACAGAATCTGCTGGTCAACTTGCTGGTTTGTATGGTTACTACAGCACTATTGCTACAGCAGAAGCAGCCTATAGTTATCCGCTTGAGATTCAAAAGCTAACAGCTAATGACGTAATGCAATTAGCCCAGCGGTATCTTTATCCCCATCGCTATGCTATCACAATCCTCAACAGTATAGCTTAGATCGTAACTCATTTTTAGATTCAAAAGCTGAGATATTTAGATGTAATTAACTTAGGGGATTCGGTATATTTATACCTATTACCTAAGCTATCACAATCCTCAAAAGGATAGCTTAGATCGTAACTCATTAAAGGTAGTAACTCCTCACAAAGGCATGTAGTAAAAGTGGGAATTCGTGCATTTAAAATTTGGAATTTACAATTTTCCTAAGACCTAAGACTATCAAGCCTAAGACCTAAGACCATCATGCCTAATATCACACTAAAGCAACAACAGAATATCCATCGCACAGTGCTAGATAATGGCATCGTGGTGATAGTAGTTGAAAATGCTGCTGCTGATATCATTGCCAGCCGTCTATTTATTCGGGCAGGTAGTCAGTTCGATCCACCAAACCAAGCTGGGCTATCTCACCTCGTCTCAGCAGTTATCACCAAGGGAACCCAAGAATTATCCTCCATAGACATTGCCGAACGGGTGGAGTCTATGGGCGCTCAACTTGGTGCTGATGCAGCTAACGATTATTTTCTACTCTCCCTGAAAACCATTGCAGCTGACTGGTTTGAAATGTTACAGCTAGCAGGGCAGATTTTGCGATCGCCTAGTTTCCCAGATGCTGAGGTAGACCTAGAGCAGTACCTAACCATTCAAACTATTCGTGCGCAACAGGAGCAACCCTTTAACATTGCCTATAAGCAATTGCGACAGGCAATGTATCAAGACCATCCCTACGGCTTTTCAGTGTTGGGAGAAGAAGCGACCGTATCTACACTCGGTCGAGCTGACTTAGAACACTATCATCAGACTTATTTCCGCCCCGATAACCTAATAATTAGTATTGCAGGTCGTATTAACTCAGAAGATGCGATTGAGCAGGTAAAGCAAGTGTTTGGGGATTGGCAAGTTCCCGATACACCCCTGAGCAAACCCTCCTTACCGTCCCCCATTGCCCAACCCTGCCAAGTGACTACTGCCCAAGACACGCAGCAGTCGATTGTGATGCTGGGTTATCTTACCTCAGCCGTACAAGAGGCTGACTTTGCTACCCTCAAACTCTTGAATACCTACCTGGGAAATGGTCTTTCTAGCCGCTTGTTTGTAGAACTCAGAGAAAAGCGGGGTTTAGCCTATGATGTCTCAGCATTGTTTCCGACACGCCAGTCGGCTTCTACGTTTATAGCCTACATGGGGACAGCACCGGAAAATACAGAAACTGCCTTGGTTGGTCTGGTTACCGAAGTGGAACGTCTTTGTTCTCAACAACTGAGTCAGGATGAATTGCAAGTTGCCAAAAATAAGCTTCTTGGTCAGTATGCACTAGGTAAACAAACCAATGGTCAGCTAGCTCAAGTCTATGGCTGGTATGAGACGATCGGGCTAGGAGTTGGGTTTGATACCCTATTTCAACAGGATGTGACAAGGGTTACTCCAGAGATGGCCCAAGCAGCAGCTAATCGCTATTTCATTGAACCTTATATTTCTCTAGTCGGACCGGCTGTTGCAATCAACTTTCTGGGTTAACTGAGCAAAGCAAAAACTTGAGGTCTTCTCTGGTTAAAAAACTGGGGAGACCTCAATGTATTGTTGTCAATAAATCCCCTTTAATCGATAAAGTTAAATTAAGTCGTGATAAGATTGAATTTGCTTTAAAAATATGGATTCTATAGACACCACTAACAGCATTATCGGTATAACTATCTTTGGATCAGTAGCCCTTAGCTTAGGGAATTTGCCAGCAGTTGCCCTTGAAGCCAATGGCGTTGTCCCAAAACTGGCTCAAGCAATTACCTCAGTCAAAATCAACCGACCAACTCTCGACATTGGTAGTGAGGGGGAAAGAGTATCTGAATTACAAGCAGTTCTTAAATTATTAGGGTATTACACAGGAGAGGTAAATGGGTTTTATGGAGATAATACTGCGATCGCTGTCTCCAAGCTCCAGCAACAAGCGGGTTTAACTCCCCATGGCATCATGGGAGCTGCTGAATGGAATCTTCTGTTTCCAAGCATCCCACCCAATCCAACATCCTCAACCTCTACTTCAAATCCCTTACCCTCAGCAAGTAGAACACCACCGACCACCTCTGATGGCATCTCAGCTTCATCGTTTCCGAGACCTTCCATCACAGAAGCTATTACCCAAACCACCACAACTCGCCCCAACCCTTCCTCCCCAGCAACCAGCACTGGCTTTGGTAATCGCACTACCACAACAGGCAATTCAGTCACTGTCGAGAGAAGTAAGCCTAGGGCTATAACCTTACCTATTCTCCGACAAGGTATGCGTGGTCCAGCCGTCCAGCAATTGCAGAGGCGACTGAAATCTCTTGGTTTTTTAAAAGCCACAGTGGATGGGGTCTTTGGAGAGGTTACGAAAGCTGCAGTACAAGCGGCTCAGCGCAAGTTCAAACTAGAACCTGATGGCATTGTTGGTCCTGCTACTTGGAATGCTTTGCTACGTTGATGAAATTTTTGTTGAACGCGCACGCGTGGCCGAAAGGCCATGGTTGACGATTGAAAGTTAACTTTTCACTGTTAACTGTTCAATCATCAACCGTCAACAACATACTAGTTATATTTTTAGTTATATTTTTGCCGGTTGACTAATGATCAATCTTGATTGATGTTACTGCTTTGCTTGTTTCTGTTGCTTGAGTTCGTGCTTCAATACGGAACTAATTCCTAACGCTCCCAAAGCTAAAATCCCTAGGGTAGAAGCAGGTTCGGGAATTCTTTCACCTGTAGACAATGACAGCTCAGCACGAGATACAATGGCATCATCTCCATAAAATACCGGAATTTTGCCACTATTGCCATTAAAGACGTTCACGATTTCTCCTGATTCGTAAAACTCCAGTAAATTTAAAGACAGCGATTGCTTAGTTCCTACTGGGAGATTGCGGATCAGATCAATAGTAATAGTATCCAATCCTCTGATACCAAATAAATCGGTAGTAATCAGGGCGTTGTTTGGTGTCAGGTCTAAAATTAGTTTCGCTTGGGATAAGTCATTGATTGATGTTGCCAAGTCAGAAAAATCAAAGCTCCAACTCGTATCTTCATCAATCCCATTACCAAGGGTAGTGCTATCCCCAGTCCTTTCTATGGTAAAATCACCGTTTTGTAGGGTTTGACCAATACTGGCATTTAGTATTGTTGAAGGACTTGAACTGCCAATCGCTTCAGCTGTGAAATCAAGACGACTAGCCAAGGCTTTTTCAGGTATTAAGCAACTGCTTAATAGGACGGCAACTGTACCCACTGAGAACACTTTTAAAGTAAGCATTTTGATGCTCCCAAACCAAAAATCACGTTAGTGTTGATGGAAAAATAACTTTATTATACTTCCTTGAGAGAATTTGATCACCAAAAAAGCAATACTCCAGATAAAGATTTATGAAGTCCTTTGATTTATGGTAAGCATTCAGCATTCAGCATTCAGCATTCAGCATTCAGCATTCAGCATTCAGCATTCAGCATTCAGCATTCAGCATTCAGCATTCAGCATTCAGCATTCAGCCATAGGCCAACGGCTGACGGCTGACGGCTGACGGCTGAATGCTTACGATTTATGAAGTCCTTTCTAAGGATTCAGGCATCAGTAAATAAAGGACTTTAAGCCCCTTTACTTTAGTCAAGGGTGCTGACGCTACTTTTTTTAGATTTCTGGGAATTCTGTGAATGTAACTCCTAAGGATTTGTCAGTCAAGCAGGATGGCACAAGCAAATGATATTCAAATCTTTAGCCCAAGGGGTTTCCAAGGTTTCTGGGAAAGTTCCCCTTCGCCTGATCTTGGTCATACCATTTGTCCTGCAAATCTTCGCAGCTGTGGGACTTGTGGGATATCTGTCCTATAGAAACAGCAAGAGAGCGGTTAATGATGTTGCTACTCAACTGCTTGAAGAAGTCAATGCTCGGGTTGAGCAGAATTTGGAATCTTACCTAACCATTCCTCATGTAGTGAATCAGATTAATGCCACTGCCATCAATCTAGGTCAATTGAATTGGCAAGATATTCCTCAATTAGAGCGTTACTTTTTGCGGCAGCTTCAGATCTTTAATACCCTGACATTTACTGGATTAGGCTTAGAGAATAAAGACAACCTAGGAGCAGAACGATTAGATGATGGTACACTGATACTAAGAGTTTCTACCAAGGCTAGCAATCATATTTTTTACTCCTATTCTACTAACGAATCTGGGGAGCGATGTAGCGCAGTATTGGGGGAAATACCCATTAGTGACTGCATCAAGAAGCGTCAGGAAATCTTAGACAGTATTAAATTTGATCCGCGCACTCGACCATGGTATAAAACTGCTGTCAAAGCTGGTCGCTCAACTTGGAGTGAAATTTACCCCAATACTGCTGGCATAACTGCCTATCTCGGTGCATCAATGCCATTTTACGACAAACAGGATCAATTGCAGGGGGTACTTCTAACTAATATAAATTTATCACAAATCGGCAATTTTTTAGACAGTCTAAAGGTTGGCAAAACTGGACAAGTTTTTATCATTGAACGTTCGGGAATGCTCGTGGCAACCTCTACCGGTGAAAAGCCTTTTCGCACTACTCACACAGACTACGGAGCCGAACGAGTTAAAGCAACGGATAGTAGTAATGCTTTCACTAAATCTACTGCTCAATTTTTATCAACCAAGCTGAATCAAAAACAACCAATTCAACTTTTACAGCAATGGTAATTTGCTGTTGACGGTAAACGAAAATTTGTACAAATACAGCCTTTTCAAGATCAGTTTGACTTGGATTGGTTGATTGTGGTAGTCGTGCCAGAAGGGGATTTCATCGAACAAATCCACGCCCATACCCGCACTACTATTGCCTTATGCCTAGTAGCATTGTTACTGGCAACAGAAGTCGGAATCGTTACATCCCGTTGGGTTGTCCGGCCTATCCTCCAACTGAAGGATGCAGCCATTGCTCTAGAGAAGGGACAATTTGACCAAATTGTCAATCAGGAGCGCTCCGATGAACTTGGGGTTTTGGTTAAGGCATTTAATAACATGGCAAGACAATTGCAAGAGTCGTTTGCCACCCTAGAAGCCAAGAATACTGAATTGCAGCACCTCGATCAACTGAAAAACGAATTTTTAGCCAATACCTCCCACGAACTCCGCACTCCCCTCAATGGCATGATCAGCATTGCTGAATCCCTGATGGATGGTGTTGCAGGACAATTGCCCTCCAAAGCAAACGCTAATCTTGCCATCATTGCATCTAGTGGAAAAAGACTAGGGAATTTAGTCAACGATCTCCTGGATTTTTCCAAGCTAAAACACAAACATCTTGAACTTCAAATTAAGCCAGTCAGCCTGCGAGAAATAGCCAATCTCATCCTTGGGCATTCCCAGTCTCTAATTGGCAAAAAACCTTTGCAGTTAATTAACTCAATTGCTGCCGATATGCCCTTGGTCGATGCTGACGAAAATCGGCTGCAACAAATTATTTATAACTTAATCGAGAATGCTATTAAGTTTACTGAATCTGGTAAGGTTGAAGTATCAGCTGAGCAGTTACCCGTTAGCAATGACGAGTTACCAATGTTAGTCATTACTGTCTCAGATACAGGAATTGGTATTCCAGCAGATAAATTAAATCGGATTTTTGACTCCTTTGAATCAGTAGATTGCTCCAGGACTAAAGAATACGGCGGGAGGGGTTTGGGATTAGCGGTTACTAGACAGTTAGTCGAGTTACACGGTGGCAAAATTCATGTGCGATCGCTTAGGCTGGGAGAAGCACAATGCTGTCTGGGAGGATCCCCTAAGCGATCGCAAAATAAGTCTGGTTCCCAGTTTACATTTACTTTGCCAGTGTGTCAGAGGCCGGTTCAGCAGACCTCAGCAATGTTGCCAATTGAATCCATTGCTCCAGTTCCGGACTTGACGAATGAAACCCCGAACTTTACTGGAGTCTTAGCAGCAGACAGTGGATATATCAAAATTTTGATAGTGGACGATGAACCAGTCAACCGCCAGGTTATTAGCAATTATCTTTCCATGGAAAACTATGCGATCGCTACAGCCACTAATGGTTTAGAAGCTTTAGAAATGCTCTCAACTGGCTTCCAGCCTGACTTGATCTTACTGGATGTGATGATGCCCCGCATGACGGGCTATGAAGTCTGTGCAAAAATTCGCCAGAAGTTTTTGCCCAGTGAACTTCCGGTGATCATGTTAACCGCCAACAATCAAATTTCCGATTTGGTAGAAGGGTTTACTTTTGGGGTAAATGATTATCTGACTAAGCCTTGTTCTAAACATGAATTGTTAGCCCGAATTAAAAGTCATCTACGGCTTTCTAAAATTACCTCGGCTTATGGTAAGTTTGTTCCCCATGATTTTTTGCGCTTCCTAGGATATGAAAGTATTGTTGATGTTAAATTAGGGGACCATGTTCAAAAAGAAATGACAGTTCTTTTTGCTGATATTCGCTCTTTTACCAGCCTATCAGAACAGTTATCTCCTCAAGAAAATTTTAATTTTATTAATAGCTATCTGAGTCGAGTTAGTCCAGCAATTCGCGCTCACAATGGCTTTATTGATAAGTACATTGGAGATGGAGTTATGGCACTTTTTCCTGAATCAGCGGATGATGGGGTTCAAGGTGCACTTGAGATGCAACAAACAGTTGCACTCTACAACCAGCATCGGTGCAAGAGTGGATATCTTCCGATTACTATCGGTATTGGTTTACATACAGGTAGCTTAATGCTAGGAACCATCGGTGAACAAAAGCGGATGGAAAGTACGGTGATTTCTGATGCAGTGAATCTTGCTTCCCGCTTGGAAGGATTAACCAAACTTTATGGTGCAGGGATTATGATTAGCCAACAAACCCTCTATAACCTGAATGAGTTTCAAAAGTACAGTTATAGGTTTTTGGATCGAGTCAAAGTTAAGGGAAAAAATCAACCGGTGGCAGTATTTGAGCTATTTGATCAAGATCAGCCACAACTGAAGCAGTTAAAGAGACAAACTAAGAGTAACTTTGAACAAGCTGCTTTTCTCTACCATCGGCAAGCCTTCGCCCAAGCTGAACAGATATTTCAGTCAGTTTTACAAACCAATCCCCAGGATAAAGCAGCGATGCTCTATGTCAAACGCTGCCAAAGGTATCAAACCTATGGGGTGCCAGAGGACTGGGAACGGGCAGAAGTGTTGCATGAGTCATAATTTGGCGTTGCCCAATTGTGTAATAATTTATGGTAGTGGGTAAAATAATTCAACAGCATAATTCCGTCAAAGACACCAAACTTTTGACAAAATTATGAACACTCTGATCTGATAAATCCACAATCGGTAAGGTTGATACTACATTTCCATAACACTTACTAATCGAGCGGCGGTAAGCTGGATCATAATGAGTTTCAAGCAAATCTCCTACCAAAGCATCACCTTGACCCCTATCAATCATTCCATACCACTGGTTAATTTTTTTCCAGCCATAGCGAGACCTTAGACACTCTAGTTTAGCTTTGCAAAACTCAGGGTTAGTACCCAAGTGAGGATACTCTTGCAACAACCATTCAATTCGACGTGCCAAGGGTAACTCAACTTCCACACAGCTAGCATCCTTCATATTTTGCCATACTGCATGAGGCAAATAAATTTGTCCAATCTTATTGCTTTCTGCTTCCACCCATACTGGCTTATGGACATCAAAGTGTTGCAATTTTTCCAATAGCAGGGATTCAAACCATTTTTGGGATGGTTGAGATAATGGTTCACCTTCCCACTCTTGACCGAGCAGGGAACCTCGATGATTGGCTAACTCTTCCAAATCCAGTACCTGAACACCTTCCTTAGCAAGTTGCCGCAAGATCAGGGTTTTCCCACTACCGGTTAGTCCACACAATACTCGGTAAGTAAACTGTTGTGGCAACTGTTCTAATTGTTCCCTTACATAAGCTCGATAGGTTTTGTATCCCCCGTCGAGAACTGTAACTTGCCAGCCAATTTGAACTAACACTGCTGCCAAACTCTGGGAACGCTTTCCACCCCGCCAACAATAGACTAAGGGATGGTAATTTTTATCCTTAGCAGCAAAGTGACTTTCCAGATGTCGAGAGATATTCCCAGCAACTAGAGAGGCACCAATTTTGCGAGCTTCAAAGGAAGACACTTGTTTATAGATAGTCCCCACCTTAGCCCTTTGCTGATCATCGAGCACAGGTAGATTAATCGCACCTGGCATATGATCCTCAGCAAACTCACTCGGGGAGCGCACATCAATAATTTCGCTGTAGTCTTCTTCCTTTGGCTGCTGGGTATAGTTATGCGATCGCTGCATTCGATGTTCAATTTTGTGTTTCGTGACATACTGTACATCATAACTGCGAAAAACGCTATATAATTCAATTTTGTTGTATCATGAATAGCTAAAATTTACTACTCTTTTCTAATTCTTTATAGGAGCATTTTCATGATATCTCCCCCTATTAAAAGACCCCAGGTTAGGAGCATGTCACTTATGCATAAAATTTGGACTAAAACTAAAGCCCCCTCATGGGTTTTAGCTTGCTGTGATAGTACCTATAGCAATCCTCAATCATTTTTTCCATCAGCAAAATATCAATTTTTTGCTGGGGAAGGGTTATAGCGATTCGGTGCAGTCGAGGCTATCGCGATTCGGCGTAGCCGACGCTACGGGAACGCTTCGGCCACTATATTTCACGAATCAGATCGGATTGCTATAGTTAATATGGTCTACAACTTTGACCTGCTCCCCTTCTAGAGTATCAGACTTCGCCCCCTGAACGGTTACAGGAAACTTCTGATACAAGCTCTGTACTAATCCAATTTAGCTGAAATAAATTATTGTCTAAATCTGACTTAGGACGCAATCGCACTAAATAAAAACCGTCGGTTTCTATCACAGAAGTTGTGTATTTGTCAGTATTAATTTGACAAAAATTAATTGGTAGACTAGAACGATTGTATGTGGTTAAATAAACATCATAATTAGTGAGTAATAATGGATTTAATGTCAGAGCCAAATAGTAACCTTTATAAATAACTCCATAGACAAACTCATTATTGGGGTCTCCCACAGGTAAAAATTCTTTTCTAACCCATTCTTTAGGTAGCCATTTCTGGCATACTAGAATAGTGAATATATAGTAATTAAGAAATCGATAAAAAATATTATCTTGTCCTATTAATTTGGGCAAATAATTGAAGTAATTGTTAATCTGACTACTATTAACTGATTCAGTATTGATAATTTGATTATTATCCATAATAACAGCAGGTAAACTGACTTGATCGTACCAATTATAATATCTTAAAGCTAAATTATATTTTCCCGGTTCCAGTTTGATTTCTTGCCATTGTTTATGAAATTTTGGCTCATGAGATGCTATGTATTTGACAGGTTTGCCTTCAGGAAAACTATAGATACCTATACTCCATGACTGAGCTGAAGCCACACAAGAACTGATATCAATTTTTAATGATTCTTTGACTGGAACCGGTTCTGTAGTGGCAATAATGGCGTGGACATTCCATCGAGGACCAGTAGTTAAAATATAGGATAGTACCAGAGGCTGTTTTAGCAGTTCTTCAGAAACAAATCGCCATTTATAAACTTCTTTTTTGGTTAAGTCTGCTATTTTTTTCTTGGTTTTGGTTTTCTTTTGAAAAAGAATGGGTATAAGTCCCTTAACAGCTTTATAAAATATCAAAGATAACAATGCTAGTGGAATTTCCCACCAGAGTTGGAAGAATAAAAATTTTTCTTTAGTTTCCATTATCAAATAACCTCTATACCTTAGTATTGTACCTGAATCTTGTCGAAATCCACATCCAGCCTACTGTAACAGGTTTTAAGCACCTAAACAAAATTAATTTACTACTACCAATCTCTGTAACCCTTACAGTGTAAGGCTTTGATTTTTTGAAAATGGGTAATTAATTTTGTGCACCTGCTTATTGTGATGTTAAGCTGGGGGGGTGACATGCAAGCTGAAATCCTTACTGAGTAATCATTTCAGCCCATAATTTTCCAAAAGATACATTCTGTTTTGGGCTGACTTTGGACGTATTTATAAGGGTTTGAGCTTGCCATAAAATCATTCGTAGGGTCAATTTGGGACTGTATCTTCCATGAGCCCATTGGCATCAAAACCTTATATAGTAAGCTTTTTGGGGCTCATGTCACCCCCTCAGGATGTTAAGATAAGTGATGCTAAAGCAGCAGCAGCATCAATATGAAGATTATGCCCTCCTGACAGAAAAACTCGTTTAGCTTGAGTCATAGTCATTTTCTGTTGTTGCAAATCTTCTGGTCGATTTAGTTTGCTACTATCTCCATAAACTAACGTAGTCGGAACTTGGATAGATTTGAGCATCTCCAAATATTGAGATCGACCACCAGGTAAATTGTTTAAACCCAGAATAGAACGAGTACGAATAATTGCATCCCAACTCCAGCGAACTCCACCTTGATTTGGTTGTGTAATTCGCTGAGCTAAGATATAAGAAAATTCTTCTGACAGACTAGGTATCGCTTGACGCAACCTACTTGCAGCAGTTGCCACATCAGGAAAGATGGGATGTTGAGGAGTAGAACTGAGATAGTCTAAACAAGTCGTTAGCTGATTAACTGCGGATTCTTTCTTGCTTTCCTCAGCAGGTAGCGGAAGTTCTACCAAAATCAACTCTTTGATTTTCTTTGGTCGCACGCTAGCGATCGCAGTTGCCAGCATGGCACCCATGGAATGACCTACTAACAACAAAGGTTGGTCTGGTAATTCCTGAATTACCCGGTCTATCTGAGCTAAAAATGTCAGTGAACTATAAGAAGTCACCATTTCCAAATGAGAAGAGCGCCCGTGACCAAATAAGTCAGGAGCCACTACCCGATAACCTTGTGCTGCTAGAGGAAGTGCGACTTCTTGCCAAGCTAATCCTTGTTCCAAAATTCCATGAATACACAGAACTACAGGATGCTCCGGGGAACCCCAACTACACAGACAGATCTGATTTCCTCCGAACTCCAGGAATTTTTCCTCCATAATAGGCTGCTCTGTTGAGGGAGTTGTAGAGACTTGAGGCTGTTGATTTGTCGGAGTTGTAACTAGGTTTGGCAACTCATAACTAAGTTGGCTGGCTATCCGTTGAGTTTCTGACTTCAACGGATAAGGTAATTGAATCGTTTTCCATTTGTCTGCCAAGCTCTCATCAATAGTATTGTGTTTGAGGAAGTTAGGGTCACTGATTGACAATGACTTTTGATGAACACCCCCTGTCATGCGATCGCCCTGATAAGGTTGCAAAAGTTCTGGCTCGAAGGGAACATTGAGAAAGTCGCATAGTTGGGATAGCACTTGTTGAGGTTTTTTCACCAAGTCTTCATAGCGAATCTGATGCTGACGCTCTGGCTCCAACTGGCTCAGGAAATTTAGAATGTTCTGGTTACTCTTAGCCCACACCTGCTCCGCTACCCGGTAAGGATTTTCCTCACCTAACCCGACAAGTTTTTGCATCCGCATCCGCACAAATGATTCTATGACTGAGTAGGGATGACGAACTAGATAAATGTATTTGGAGTTAGCAAAGAGTGCTTCCCCTCGTTCTAGGATAGTGGGCTCCATAGCATAAGTAGGAGACTTGTCTACGAGTAGACGAGGTGCTATGTTCTCCTGGAGCATCCCATATACCTGCTGAATTGATAAGTTCTGTGACTCGAGGTCTTTAATTAGAGCCTGACTAGCTGTTGCATCCAGGTTTTTTACTTCCATGAAAGTTTTTTGTAGCCCTTCCCCCAAGTAAGAAAGGTTTAGTTGCTCCTGTCGCTCCTTCATGGTGTTAAAGGGTAACAGATGCAACTCCGGTGGTGAAAACAGGGAAGAATGACCCGCTAGCATGACTCTGAGTAAAGTTGAACCTGAGCGGGGACTCGAAAGGATAAAAATAATACCAGGAAGACGTGAAGAGACGGAGGCTGGACGTGCAGAGTTTCCACTAGGTGAACTTTTGGTTGCAAAGATTTCTAAGCTTGTTGGAGATGGTTGAGTAGCAAGATTATCTTCACTCAACTCAGCACTCAAATATTGAGTCAGGGAGTCGATTGTTGGTCGTTCGTAAAACTCTCTGGGATAGATAATAAAATCTAGGTCGCCACTAAGTTTATTGACAACTTCCATTCCCATTAGGGAATCCATACCCAACTCTACAAAATTGTCATCAGTGGAAATTTTTGATGGATTGATTCCGAGAGTTTTTGCTACTACCAATTGAATATAATTTTTCAAAATATCTTGACGTTCAGTTATTGGTGCAGCTTGCAATTTTTCTAAAATGCGTTCGTCTGTCTTTTCTGAGCTTGTCTCCTGTTGCAAGAGTTCTAATAGTAAAGAACTTGGATTTGCCGAACTAAATTGTTTTGCCAATACCGACCAATCTACAGGCAATACTCCCACCTGTGCTGTAGACTGAGTGCGTACAAGTTCCTCTAATACTTGTATTCCTTGCTCTGGAGAAATCAAACTTATCCCTGCCGTTTGCATTCGATTTTGATGCTGACTTGCAAGACGAGTCGCCATACCACCTTCAGACCAGCCTCCCCAGTTAATACTTAATCCTGGTAATCCCATCTCCCTACGATAATGAACTACAGCATCCATAAAAGCATTAGCTGCAGCATAGTTTCCTTGACCGGGTGAACCTAATAAGGAACTCATAGATGAGAAGCAAACAAAGAAATCTAGGGATAAATGCTGGGTTAATTTATGTAGATTCCAAGTCCCGTTGACTTTGGGGGCCATCACTTTCGTAAAGCGCTCCCAATTGGTTTGTTGCAGTAGGCCATCATCCAAAACGCCTGCTGCATGAATTACACCTAGTAGTGGGGGTAGAGATGTTTGAATTTGCTCTAGGATATTGGCGACATCGGATTCAACTGATATATCTGCTGAAAGAACTTTTACTTGAGTGCCTAATTCTTCCAAACTTTGAATCGTTTGTTGTGCTTGCTCAGAGGGTTGACGACGACTGATTAAAACTAAATTTCTAGCTCCTTTTTCTGCCATCCATGCTGCTGTCTTCAACCCCAGGGCTCCTAATCCTCCAGTAATTAGGTATGTGGCATCAGATCGCAGTGACAGGGGTTGAGATTCTTGGGGAATGTGCTTGAGTAAACGAGCAACGTATATTTTGCGATTGCGCACCGCTAGATGGTCTTCTTTTTGACTATCTATTATCTGTTGTAATAGTACTTCCACCTCATCTTCGGAACCCTGTGGATCGAGATCTACCAAACCTCCCCAAAGCTGCGGATGTTCAGAAGCGATCGTTCTACCTAATCCCCACAATGGTGATGTTGCCACTGTTAGTTTCTCTGTTGGTGACAATACAGGTTGAGTCCCTCTGGTGATCATCCAGAGTTTTGGTGGTGTTGAGTTGGGGTTTTTGACTAAAGTTTGTAATAAGTGCAGTGTACTGCCACATCCCCATAGTTGCGCTTGTTCTAAGGTTTCGGTGGTTAAATCTTGTTCAGAAGCAGTATCCAAACTCCACAGATGAATTACCTTTTGTAAGGGTAATTTACCGTTTTCGAATATTGTTTGATATACTTGTTCAAATTCCTGGGGATGAGATGGATTAATGTGATAAATCCCTGGTTCATAATTTTGATAATTATCAGCTTGATAAACTACACTGCATTCATTTCCCAGCTGTTGCAAATGAGTGGCCAAAGATTTGCCCAATCCTTTTGAATCTGTCAAAATCAACCAATGACAGACTTGATTATTTGATTTGTTTCGTTGGGGTTTTATAGCTTGAGATATCCACTGGACTTTATAAAACCATTTTTTGGTAGTTAATCTGGCTAATTCTTGTTGATGTTGTTGAGATAATGAGGCTAATAAATCCGGTAATAATTTCAACTGTTCCGGTGGTAAATCACTAGTTTTTTCGACTTTTTCTGCTAACTCTTTAGTATTTCCTTGGCTGAGTAATTTAACGATAGTAGTACTCGTACCTTCAGGAGTACCTTGGAGGTTTGGCTCCCCAGAGCATACAACTTGTTGTTGATTTATACTAGTTTCTACCCAATACCGTTCTCGTTGGAATGGGTAAGTTGGCAATACTACTTTCTCACGGCTATAATCTCGATCAAATCCTGACCAATCTACTTTGGCTCCCTGTACATATAACTGTCCTAAACTTGAAAGAATCTGTTGCCATTCATCCACTCCATGACGCAAAGATGGCAGCCACACACCAACGTCTGGCGATAGACATTGCTTGCCCATACCTAATAATATTGGTTTGGCTCCAATTTCTAGGAAAGTTTCATAGCCTTGTTGGTGCAAGGTTGCCATACCTTGGGCAAACCTTACCGGTTGGCGCACATGATTGACCCAATATTGGGCTGTGGCTATGCTCTTGTCTGCTTTTGTGCCTGTGACGTTAGATATGATGGGAATCCTGGGTTGATGGTAGGTGATTTGATTGGCTACAGCTTCAAACTCTGCCAACATGGGTTCCATCAAGGGTGAATGGAAAGCATGGGATACTTGTAGCTGTTTGGTTTTGATGCCTACTGATTCGAGGTGAGTTGCCATCGCTCTAATGGCTTCAGCTTCACCGGAAATGACTATGCTTTCGGGTCCATTGATGGCTGCTATTGCTACTTTGTCTTCTAGGGACATTGCCTTCAGAGTCTCTAGAACCTTGGACTCTGAAGCCATAACTGAAACCATCTCTCCACCAGCAGGTAATCCTTGCATTAACCTTCCTCTAGCGGCAATTAGTTTCAAGCCATCTTCTAAACTAAATACTCCTGCTACTGTTGCTGCTACATATTCTCCCACACTGTGACCCATCACGACATTTGGCTTAATACCCCAAGATTCCCATAACTTCAGCAAAGCGTATTCAATAGAGAACAGAGCTGGTTGGGTGTAACCAGTTTGATCTAGTGGAGAATCATTTGACTTTTGTGCATCTTGAGGGTATAGAATTTCTAGGAGTGGATTGTCCAGGTAAGGACGCAGGATATGGTCACATGTATCTAAAGCTTGACGAAAAGTAGGTTGAGTTTCATACAATTGCCTTCCCATATTCAAATACTGGGAACCCTGACCTGTAAATAAGAAAGCTACTTTGCTCTCACTGCCACTATTGGGTACTTTGCCAGAAAAAACTCCAACTACTTCTTCCCCTGCTGTGTGTTGCCGAAGTTTTTGTGTTAATTCCTCTGAGCCAGAGGCAATAACGGCTAGGCGATGGTTAAACTGGGCACGTCCTGTGTTAGCTGTGTAACAGACATCTGAGATAGCCAATTCTGGATAAGTTTCCCAATGGTTTTGATAACGACTGACTAACTCTTCGAGCGCTTTTTCTGTCTTGGTTGACAGGGTTAGTATATGGAGGGGACGTTCTAAGTCATTTTCACTTTTTCCTTTTGCCTTTTGACCCTTGATTAGCTCAGGAACCTCTTCCAAGAGTAAATGAGCATTAGTGCCACTTATACCAAAAGAACTAATCCCTGCTATTCTCGGTTTGGCTTCACAATTCCAAGGCATTAATGAAGTTGGTATTTTAATTGGTAATTTATCCCAATCTACATAGGGATTAGGCTGCTTTAAGTGTAAATGAGGTGGAATTTCTTGATGCTGAAGTGCTAAAACGACCTTAATTAAAGCTGATACACCTGCGGCTGCCTCTAAGTGTCCAATATTAGTCTTCACGGAACCAACTACTAAAGGCTGATCCACTGGACGATTTTTGCCATATATTGCGGCCAAAGCTTCTATTTCGATGGGGTCTCCTAAAGCAGTTCCTGTCCCATGAGCTTCCAAATAGCTCACCTGATGGGGTTCTAACCTAGCATTGCTCAAGGCTTGTTGAATCACTTGTTTCTGGGCCATTCCATTAGGAACTGTAAGACCGCTACTAGGTCCATCGTGATTGATTGCAGAACCTCGGATAAGTGCTGAAATTAAATCACCATCAGTAATTGCATCGGACAAACGCTTCAAAACGACAACACCACATCCTTCTGCCTGACCATAACCGTTAGCCGCAGCATCAAAAGTCTTGCAGCGACCATCAGGGGATAGTGCTTTCATTGTACAGCGGCCAATAGTACTGATTGGTGATAAGATTAAATTCACTCCACCTACTAATGCTAAATTAGATTCTCCTGATCGCAAACTTTGACAAGCTAGATGGATCGCAACTAAAGAACTTGAACAAGCTGTATCTAACTGTATATTAGACCCTTGTAAACCAAGTAAATGAGAAATACGACCTACACCAAGACTTCGATTATTAATAAGAATAGGATTACTCAGACTCGCATAGTCATCCGTGGAGACGCCCATGAATACACTTGTTTTACTATTCTTAAGGTTAGTCCATGTTTGCCCAGCATTTTCCAGAGCTTCCCAGGTAACTTCTAAAAGTAGTCTGTACTGAGGATCTAAACTAATTGCCTCCCGAGGAGAAATACCAAAAAACAAAGGGTCGAACTGGTCAACTTGCTCAATAAATCCACCCTGTTTGGTGTAGGCTTTTCCTGGAATTTCTGGGTTAGGCTCGTAATGAGCATTAACATCCCAACGGTGAGGTGGTACTGGTGTAATAGCATCTATTCCATCATGTAATAAGCGCCAATATGTAGATGGGTCATTAGCTCCACCAGGAAACCGACAGGCCATGCCCACAATAGCGATTGGTTCAGTTTTTGCTTTGTTGACTGCTTCAAGCCTACTCCGCATTTCTTGTAATACTTGAAGCACCTCTTGAGAGGATACATCTTGTTGGGTTGTTTTAGAAACATTGCTCATTGTCAGTTACCCTCCTTCAGTAAATTCTTGATTTCTTGTAACTCAGCAGCAATCGCATGATCAACTTTTCCTTGAGTTTCTATCTGGGCAGAATCTAGGTTTTGTGTATTTTGACTGTCATCAAGATCAACTTCTTCTTCCTCTTGCCCCTCTGGCAAAATTTCTTTGATTAAATGTTCCGCTAAGTTTTGGATATTAGAAGTCCCAAACAACTCAGCTGCACTAATCGAGCAACCCAAATTAGAACTCAAGAGATTTCTTAACTCAACTGTTAGCAAGGAATCCATGCCCATGTCAAAGAATCCCAACTCTGGATTGGGCAGTTTGGATTTATCAAATCCCAGCAATTTACCGACTTTAACTTGAAGATAACCGATCAGAATTTGGTTGCGTTCACTTTCAATTGCTAGTGCTAGTTGTTCTAAAAAGTTTTCATCCTTAGTTGTTTCTTTTTGTAGTTTTCTGGAAGCAAAAGCTTCTAAAAATGAAATTGTATGTCCTACTGGCAGCTGTCCTAAGAATTGAGACCAATTTATGGGGAATACTCCTACTTGGCTAACGGGCTGTGATAGCAACTCTCCTAATACCTGCAATCCCTTCTCTGGAGTTATAAGATTCATTCCGGTTGTACGCAACCGACTTTGATGTTGACTTCCTAGACGAGAAGCCATCCCTCCTTGAGCCCAAGCTCCCCAATTAATGCTTAATCCCGGTAAGCCCATGCTCCGACGATAGTCAGCCAAAGTATCCATAAAAGCATTTGCTGCGGCATAGTTTCCTTGACCAGGTGAACCTAGTAAGGATGCAATGGAGGAAAAACAAACAAAGAAGTCTAGTGGTAGCTTCTGAGTCAACTGATGCAAATACCAAGCTCCTTGTAGTTTCGGAGCCATAACTTTCCTGAAACGCTCCCAGCTCATCTGTTGTAAAACACCATCATCCAGGAATCCTGCTGCATGAATCACCCCTCGTAATGGTGCTTGAGATGCCTCAATCTGCTTCAGGATACTAGCAACGTCCTCTTCCTTAGAAACATCTCCTAGTATGACTGAGATTTTAGCTCCTGTTTGTTCTAATTGCTGGATAGTTTCCTGAGCTGTTTCTGAGGGAGTACGACGCCCGTTTAATACTATATGTCGTGCCCCCTGCTTAACCATCCATTGGGCTACTTCCAATCCCAATGCTCCCAAACCACCAGTCAATAAGTAACTGCCTTCTGTTCCGAATGCTATCTGTTGCTCTTGCTCTGAAATTGACTTTTGGGTTCGCCTTGCCAATCTAGCGGAATAACGCACTCCTCCACGAATTGCTATTTGGTCTTCATCATCAGGATTTAAGAGTTCCTTACCTAATGCTTCTAAGGCTTCTAAGCTGTTCCTGGTTTGGTCTAAATCAACTCGCCTACATTTCAGCTCTGGGTGTTCTAGTGCTATTACCCGACTCAACCCCCACACTGGTGCTTGCTGTACTGCTAGTTTCGGTTCATTCTCTTCTACATTTTGTGTTCCCTGAGTAACTAACCATAGAGGTACTATTGATGATTGCGAGTTTGACACCAATGCTTGCACTAAATATAGTACGCTGGCACAACCTAGTTCTTGAGCAGCTTCCAACTCTTCTGTTGAGGTATTAATATTCCATAGATGAACTACTCCTTCTAGGGTATCTTGGGTAGTAAACAACTCTTTTATTAGTTGTTGAAATTCTTGTGCATTCGTGGGATTTAGTTGATAGTGTTGGTCATCTAACTGCTTGTAACTAGAGCCTGGGGTTACGATGAGACAATTTTGATTCTGTTTTGCTAAGACCGTTTTCAATGCTTGCGTTTGCTGATCAGCAAATATGAGCCAATTTCCTGGTTTATTGGGTGATAGCAACTGTTGATGTTTTTTGGTTTCCCACTTCAGTTCGTAAACCCATTGTTTAACAGCTACTTCAGAGTAAGAAGACAGTTGAGCTAGCATTTCTCGGTTCAACTGATAACTTTGCTCTTGTGGTAAATTTTCTTGTTTTTTTGCTGTTAGTAATACATAGCTAGCCAATCCTTTGCTCAGTAATTTACCTAACTGATTATAGGATTGAAAAGCTGACTTAACATTATCGTCATGATTTTGTTCATATAATTCTCTGAGATTTTCTTCAAATTCAGCATCATACAAATAGTTGGATACTTCATGACTAATATCTATAGCACTAATTAATTGCAATTTATTTGGTGAGAGTTGCTCTACCCAATGTTGTTTGGTAATAAAGTAAGATGATGTTTCTTCGTGGTCAATATCAACATCACTATTAGCGATAAAATCTGCCATTACTAATAGACCTTCTTCCTGAAGATGCCTGCTTATATTGGAAAATAACAGCGATTTATCCTTAATATGATGAGCTACTTCAAATCCAAATGCCAGGTTGTAATTATCAGGAAACTCATCTTTTGAACTGTCTCGGTTAAAAATTTGTATCTGCTCTTGCAGTTGATAATCATTAACTTGGTTGGCAGCAAATTTAGCTTGTCCACTAGAAATTGTATAACCGTTTAGTTGTAGGTGTGGGTGATTTTTGGCTAAGGTTATTAAATCCGAGCCATATCCACAACCAAAATCTAACACTTTTTTGGTAGATGAGAAGTCTACTTGTGAAAAACATAGCCTTCTCAACTCTTGCTGTGCCTCTAATAAGGCTGTTTTATGGGTCGGGTTTTGATTAGAGTTAGTCAACATTTTTAGCCAGGAAAAACCGGGAATACTTTCTGGTAATATTCCAAAAGTTAAGAATTGCAGTGAATTATTTTCTTGTTGCTTTTCTTTACTCAATTTTTCTTGACTAATTTCTGCAAAAGAATTGTAATAGTCATAAACTACATTACCTTTAAATTCCAGATAATCTTGGTGACGGTTGACTAAGATTCCTAGCAACTTAGGCAACATTTTTTGTTCGTCTGCAGTTAATTCTGTAGAAAAGCTTAATTCCTGATTCAACCCTTCTATATCACTTTGATTAAGTAAGTCTACAATTAAACTTGAGCTACCATTAACAGCTTTTTGCCCTTGATTTTTGTCAGTATCTATCCAATAACTTTCTCTCTGGAATGGATAGGTGGGTATTGCTACCTTATGACAGGCGTAATCTTGGTCAAACCCTGACCAGTTTACCTTGATCCCTTTCATATATAACTGTCCCAAACTCTGCAACATCTGCTGCCATGCTTCTACTCCAGGGCGCAAGGATGGTAACCAAACACCAACCCCTTCTGGCAGACATTGACGTCCCATACCCAACAAAATTGGTTTGGGTCCGATTTCTAGAAATAACTCATACCCTTCCTGGTGCAGAGTTGTCATGCTCTCGGAAAAGCGCACTGGTTGCCGGACATGGTTCACCCAATATTCGGCAGAAGTAATTTCTGAGCCCACTTGTTGACCAGTAACATTAGATATTAGTGATATTTGAGGCTGACTATAGGTTACCTGTTTGGCTACTGCTTCAAACTCTGCCAGCATTGGTTCCATCAATCGTGAATGGAAGGCATGGGATACCTGTAGTTGTTTCGTTTTGATGCTAAGGGATTCTAGGTGAGTTGCGATCGCTCCTACTGCTTCTGCTTCCCCAGAAATGACTGTGCTTTCGGGTCCATTGATGGCTGCTATGGCTACTTTTTCTTCTAGGGACATAGCCTTAAATATCTCCAGCACTTTCGACTCTGAGGCGATAACCGAAACCATCTCACCACCTGCGGGCAATTGTTGCATCAATCTTCCACGAGCTGCAATTAGTTTGAGGCCCTCTTCTAAGCTGAATACTCCTGCTACTGTTGCTGCTACATATTCTCCTACACTATGACCCATGACCACATCTGGTTGGATTCCCCAAGATTGCCAGAGTTTAAATAAGGCGTATTCTAGGGCAAATAAGCAGGGTTGGGTATAGGCTGTTTGGTCTAGTAAGGATGAATTAGACTGTTCTTGGTTTGCTGGATAGAGAATTTCTAGTAAGGACTTTTCCCGGAACGTTTCTGTACCAAGGAGAATTTCATTACATTGCTCAAGTGCTTTGCGGAATACAGGTGCTTGTTGATACAACTGCCTACCCATATTGACATATTGGGAACCTTGTCCTGTGAATAACAAGGCGATTTTAGGTGCTGTACTGTTGTTTGGCAGTTCTATTGAGTAGATTCCGGTTACTTCTTCTCCCTGTTGGTGCTGTTGGAGTCTTTCAACTAATTCTTGTTGGTTCGAGGCGACAACTGCTAATCTGTTGTTGAAGTGACTTCTGCATGTGTTAGCCGTATAACAAATATCAGCGATTCTTAATTCTGGATAATTTTTGAGATAGTTTTGATAACTATTAACTAAATCATCAAGAGCTGCTTGAGTTTTGGCTGAAAGAGTTAATAGATAAACTGCACGTTCTAGAGTATCTTCTTTTACAGTCGAATTGCCATTCTCCTCTACTGTTGCCGATAAGCTGTTACCTTCTTTTGGTGCTTCTTCGATAACCACATGAGCATTAGTTCCACTAAAACCAAAAGAGCTTACTCCAGCGATGCGACTTTTACCATTGGTTTGCCAAGGGGTGAGTTGAGTCGAAACTTGCACTGGTAATTGAGACCAATTAATATAAGGATTGGGTTGCTTAAAATGTAGTGATGGTGCAATCTGTTGATGTTGCAGTTGCAGGACTACTTTCATCAAACCTGCTATTCCTGCTGCTACCTCTAAGTGACCTATGTTAGTTTTAGCGGTACCAACTATTAAAGGTTGCTCTTGGGAGTGGGTTTTTCCAAATACCGTTCCTATCGCTCCAACTTCAATAGGGTCTCCCAAGGAAGTTCCCGTACCATGAGCTTCGATATAACTAACACTTGCTGGGTCTACTCCTCCATTGGATAACGCTTTGCGAATAACCGCTACTTGAGATGGACCATTAGGCACTGTCAAGCCACCACTGGCTCCGTCTTGATTGATCGCAGTTCCACGAATTACTGCCAGAACATTATCCCCATTGGCTACCGCGTCAGAGAGTCGTTTTAAAACAATCACTCCGCATCCCTCTCCACGTACATAGCCATTTGCCGAGGCATCAAAGGTCTTGCATCGACCATCGGGAGATAACATTTTAGCCTGAGAGAAAATAATACTAGTCTCAGGAGATAGAAGTAGATTGACACCTCCAGCTAAAGCCAAATTGCATTCTTGTTGTCGCAGGCTCTGACAAGCTAGATGTAAGGATACCAAAGACGAAGAGCAAGCCGTTTCTACTGCCAGATTAGGTCCTGTCAGTCCCAATATGTATGATAAACGACCTGTAGCAGCGCTTGGCGCATTACCTGTACCCCAATAAGCCTGTGGTACTTCACTGGTTGCCAGCTGATTTAAATAATCACTACTACCAATGCCAATAAATACTCCTGTGAGACTATTAAACAATTGGTCAGGGACTATGTTCGCTCTTTCTATTGCTTCCCAACTTACTTCCAGCAATAAGCGTTGTTGGGGGTCTAGACTTTGAACTTCCCGGGGTGAAATGCAGAAAAATGGAGCATCGAAACCATCTATTTGTGAGAGAAAACCACCGTCACGAGTAGAAATTTTGCCCGTAGCATCCGGGTCTGGGTCGTAGTAGTTATTAATGTTCCATCGGTTTGAGGGAACTTCAGAGATAGCATCAACCCCATCATTGAGTAGTTGCCAGAAGGATTCTGGGGAGTCTACTCCACCAGGAAAACGACAACTCATGCCAATTATCGCTATGGGTTCCTTGCTTTGAGTTTCGTATTTTTCTAGTTTGGAGCGTGCATCTTTAAGGGCTATAAGCGCTCTTTGTAAGGCTGAGAGTGATTGTTCCTTTTCTTGTTCTTGTTTTAGGTTCATGGTGTTTTCAAAGGATAAGGTTGTATTAGATTTTATAGGTATGATGTTTAGCTTCTTTACTTAAACACCAATAGCCACCTCGGTTCAGATTAACTTTTCTAATGCTTCAATTTCTTGCAAAACTGATGCTTCTAGTTCAATTTCTGAAAGTTCAGTGATATCTGATAATTGGGATGAGCCGTCCGCCACAACATCTTCTTCATCTAGTGCTTTTTCTGTTTGGTCTAGATGAGAAGAGAAATCTATCGGCATGACATCATTGGCTAAATACTCTACCAATGCTTCTACTGTAGGATAATCAAATAACAGTGTTGAACTTAAACTTGTTCCTAAGCTTGACTCCAATCGATTTTTTAATTCTACTGCTGTCAAAGAATCTAATCCTAAGTCAAATAAAGGTTGACGCATGCCGATCTTTTGTGTATCTTTCCAGCCTAATGTTTTAGCGATCGCTAAGCGAAGGTGAGTTGTTAATAGCTCGTGACGGTCTGAAACCAGTGCTGCTTCTAGCTCTTCTCTAAATGCCGACTTTTGAGTTAATGATGGTGTTTGGGAAATGAAATCCGACAAAAATGGTATCTTTTGTCCACCAGGAAACTGCCTGATAAATTGTGACCAATTAACCGGGAATACCCCCACTTGGCTTTGAGATTCTGATAATAATGACCCCAATGCCTGCATGCCCCTTTCTGGCTCTATGGCACTTAAGCCCATGCTCTCCATCCGTTGCTGATTTTGAACTGCTAAACTAGCGGCCATGCCTGCTGATGCCCAAGCTCCCCAGTTGATACTCAATCCTGGCAGTCCCATACTGCGACGATAGTGAGCTAGGGCATCCATAAACCCATTCCCTGCAGCATAATTGCTTTGACCTGGTGAACCCAACATAGAAGCTATAGACGAAAAACATACAAAGAAGTCTAAGGGGAAATCTTTGGTTAGTTGATGCAAATACCAAGTTCCTTGGACCTTTGGTGCCATTACCTTGGTAAACTGTGACCAACTCATATTTTGTACTAATGCGTCATCTAACACCCCGGCAGAATGAATTACTCCTTTGAGGGGGGGTAATGATGCCTGAATTTGCTGGAAAATTTTCGCCAGATCTTCTCGTTGAGAAACATCCCCCAGTAATACACTCACAGAGGCTCCAGCTGTTTCCAACTCCTCAATAATTTTTTGTGCGGTTTCCTTCGGAGCACGACGTCCAGTTAAAACGATATTTCTTGCTCCTTGAGTTACCATCCATTGGGCTACTTCCAATCCTAAGGCTCCTAATCCTCCAGTGATCAAATAACTTGCGTCTGCTGTGATAGATTTGGGCTCACTTTGGGCTTCTGGCATGGAAACCACTACCTTGCCTACATGTTTAGCTTGCTGCATGTACCGGAAGGCTGCTGTAATTTCTGTACTAGGAAATACTTTATGAGGTAAGGCTTTGAGTTTTCCTTGGTTCCACTGCTGGGTTAATTCTTCTGATAGTTGCCCAATTAAACCCGGTTGCTGTTGGACTGCTTCTTGTAAATCAAAGGGGAAATAACTCACATCTGGTCGTTTTTCCTTGACTTGCTCTTTTTCCCAAATTCCGATTTTGCCGATTTCCACAAATCTGCCTTTTGGGGTTAATACTGCCAAGCTCTGGGGAATATACTCTCCGTTGAGGCTATTGAGCACGACATCTACCCCTTCTCCTGCCGTGCGTTTCATGATTTCCTCGGCAAAATCTAGGGTGCGGGAGTTCATAATGTGTTTAATGCCCAAAGATTGGAGAAATTCCCATTTGCTTGGACTAGCTGTGGCAAAGATTTCTGCTCCTGCAACTTGGGCTATTTGGACTGCCGCTTGCCCTACTCCACCAGCTGCTGCATGAATTAATACTCGCTCTCCTGGTTGAATTTTGGCTAAGTGCTGCAACCCGTATTGGGCAGTTAGGAATGTCAAGGGTAGAGTCGCCGCTTCGCTGAAACTCATTTGTTTGGGCTTGGCTACTACATACTCTACTGAGGTGGTAATGAAACTGCTCAAGCCATCGTGCAAGAGTAATCCTATTACTTCGTCTCCTACTTGCCACTGTGAAACTTGTTCTCCTACTGCGGAGATTTTCCCAGCACATTCAAAGCCGAATGTTAGTTGCTCTGCGCTAGTAATGTTAAAGTGTTCGGCATAGTAGTCTTTGAGTAATCCGAGGGCATTGAGCACGTCTCGGAAGTTTAGCCCCACCGCTGCTACCTCAATTTCTACTTCATTTGCCAAGGGCGTTTTCCGCTGCATTGGCTGCCAGTTGAGGTTGTCTATGACTCCGTATTCTGACAGTTTTAATTGCACTGGTTGGTCCGCTGAGGTGATTGGTTTTTGCTGTGGTTTTTGTACTAGTCTGGCTACATAGCGACTTCCTTGACGTATCGCTATTTGGTCTTCTACATCTTCTGATAAGAGTTCAGCTACTAGGGAGTCTAATATTTGAGTCTGCTCTAAGTTTGGGTCACAATCAAGGCGTTTACACCCTAATTCTGGGTGTTCTTGGGCAATGACTCGTCCTAGTCCCCATAAGCTTCCATACTCAGGGTTGATTACTTCTGAGTCTGAGATTACCCTTTGAGTTCCTCGGGTGACTAACCACAGTTTTGGGATGGTTTCAGGTTTGCTGTTGATAATTGCTTGCACTAAATGCAGCACTGTGGCACAACTTTGTTCTTGAACTGTTTGTATTTCTAGATTGTCTTTGCTTTCGCTCTCCTGCACTCCCCACAGATAGACAATCCGAGTAATCCCTGAATTTTCTGCTAGCAGCTGTTGAAATTGTTCTCTACTGGTGGGATTGATTTGATAGTGTTGCTGAGTTAGTTTCTTATAGGTATCTCCTGGTGAGACTCTGATAGACTCGTGACTTTTGCGTTGTAGTGCTTCTACCAGTTGAGTATCCTGTGCGAAAACTAACCATTTGTCAGTTGCTGATGATGGGGTAGTTGATGGTAGGGGTTGGGTTTGCCAGTTGATCTGATAAAACCAATGGCTAATATCTGGTTGCAGGCTTTTCAATAGGGCATCGGCTGTAGTTGCCGTTACTCTTAATCCCTCAATTTCTGCCAGTAGACTTCCCTGATTATCTACTAATTTAATACTTCCTTTTAAAGTGTTTTCTGGTATTTCTACTATCGCCCATACTTGAGTTATTGTCTGACGATACTGTTTTAATTTGTCTATTCCTACTGGCAGATAAGCTTTGTCGTCTGTTTCTGTGTTGCCTATAGCATGACCTAGGATTTGTAGAGCAGCATCTAAGAGGGCTGGATGTAACTGATAGTCTGTTGCCTGTCCTGCTATTTCCTCTGGTAAGGCTATTTTCCCTAGGGCTTTCCCTTGACCTTTCCACAATTGTTTGATTCCTTGGAAGCTGTTGCCGTAGTCTATCCCTCTTGACTTAAATTGTTGATAATGTTGTTGGATGTCTATTACTTGACTACATTCTCTCTGGTATTGCTCTAGGTCAATTTTGGCTTTGGTGTTGGTAGTTGAGTCTAGGAATATTTTACCTTCGGCATGCAATGTCCACTGGTTTGCCTGTTGATTGTCACCTTCTGATGTACTAAATATCTCAAGCTTATAGCTATTGTTTTCTAAGGTGCTGATTACTGTTTGTACTGTCTTTATGTCTGTTTCTGGTATCACTAACCCTCGCACTATGGTTACATCAGAAACTACGACTTGCTCTCCAGTCGTTAACAAATTTTTCCCAACTGCAGCGGCTATTTCTAAATAGCCTGTGGCTGGAAAGAGCACCTTGTTAAATACTTGGTGCTGACTCAGGTAGGCTGGGGATTCTGCTGTTAGGTATGATTGGAAATGATGTTGATTTTCTATTCTTGCTAGGTTGAGTTTTTCTCCTAGTAACGGATGCAGGTTTTTGGCGGTTGACCCATAGGGTTTTGGTTGGTAGCCATTTTGAGTTTCTACCCAATACCTTTCTCTTTGGAAGGGATAAGTGGGCAATATTACTTTCTCACGGTTATAGTTTTGGTCAAATTTAAACCAATCTACTTTAGCTCCCTGCACATACAACTGTCCTAAACTCGAGAGCATCTGCTGCCATTCATCCACTCCCGGACGTAATGAGGGCAGCCACACACCCATCTCTTCCGGTAGACATTGACGCCCCATACCTAACAAAATTGGTTTAGGTCCGATTTCCAGGAATAATTCATATCCTTCTTGGTGCAGAGTTTTCATGCTCTGGACAAATTGCACTGGTTGGCGCACATGATTTACCCAATACTTGCCTGTCACTATGTTATTGTCCGCTTTTGTACCTGTGACATTCGATATTAGTGGTATCCTTGGTTGATTGTAGGTGAGTTGATTGGCTATATCTTCAAACTCTGCCAACATCGGTTCCATCAATGGTGAATGGAAAGCATGGGATACCTGTAATTGTTTCGTTTTGATGCCAACGGATTCGAGGTGAGTGGCGATCGCCTCTACTGCTTCTGCTTCCCCAGAAATTACTATGCTTTGGGGTCCATTGATGGCTGCTATGGCTACTTTTTCTGACCGGGACATCGCCTTCAAAGTTTCTAGCACTTTCGACTTTGATGCCATCACTGAAACCATTGCTCCACCTGCAGGTAGTTTCTGCATCAAGGAGCCCCTAGCAGCAATTAGTTTCAAACCAGCTTCTAAGCTGAATACTCCTGCTACGGTTGCTGCTACATATTCTCCGACACTGTGACCCATAACGACATCTGGTTTGATGCCCCAGGATTGCCAGAGTTTGAAGAGGGCATATTCTATGGCAAATAGAGCTGGTTGGGTATAAGCTGTTTGGTCTAGTAGGGATGAATCTGATAAGTCGTCTGCTGGATAGAGAATCTCTTGTAATAACTTATTTGGGAACGTTTCTAGGCTACTGAGAATTTCCTCGCATTGGTTAATCGCTTCACGGAAAGTTGGTGCTTGTTGATACAACTGCCTTCCCATGTTGACGTATTGGGAGCCTTGTCCTGTGAATAACAAGGCGATTTCAGGAACTGTACTGTTGTTTGGCAGGTCTCCTGAGTAGATTCCGACTACCTCTTCTCCCTCTTGCTGTTGTCGAAGTTTGTCAACTAATTCTTGTTGGTTGGAAGCGACAACTGCTAGTTTGTGGTTAAAGTGAGTACGTCCTGTGTTCGCTGTATAGCAGATGTCGGCTACCCCTAATTCAGGGTGAGCTTTGAGATAATTTTCATAACTACTGACCAACTCATCAAGAGCTGTTTGAGTTTTAGCTGAAAGAGTTAATAGATGGAGTGAACGTTCTAAATACTCTTCTCTTTTGAGTTTTGCTCCTTTGCTGTCCTTGAGGACTTGCTTTTGACCACCCGTGGCCCTTGAGGACTTGCTTTTGACCGGTATTGGCGCTTCTTCTAAAATTACATGAGCATTCGTTCCACTCATGCCAAATCCACTGATTCCAGCCAAACGAGGTTTCTCTCCTTTGAGCCACGGGAAAGCTTTTGTCGGAACCTTAACTGGTATTTGCTCCCAATTAATCCGAGGATTAGGCTGATTGAAGTGAAGATTTGCCGGAATCTCTTGATGCTGAAGAGCTAGAACAACTTTAATCAAAGCAGCTATTCCCGCTGCTGCTTCCAAATGTCCAATATTACTTTTGACTGCACCTAAGAACAGAAGTTGTTCCTTAGTTCTTTGTTGACAATAGACTTCGTCGAGCGCTCTTACCTCCAGAGGATCTCCCAAAGACGTACCCGTACCATGACACTCAACATAGCTAATCTGTAAGGGATTAACCTTGGCATTGTTCAAGGCTTGATGAATTACCTTTTTCTGAGCCTGCTGATTCGGAACTGTAAACCCGCTACTAGGCCCATCATGATTAATTGCTGAACCTTTTACCAGTGCTAAAATACGGTCACTATCTGCTAGAGCATCTCGAAGACGCTTGAGTACAACTATTCCACAACCCTCTCCCCGGGCAAAACCATCAGCACTGGCATCAAAGGTTTTACACCGACTATCAGGTGATAAAGCTTTACCTTTGCAAAGTACATGAGTAGTATTAGGAGCAAGCATCAAGTTTACCCCTCCCACTAGAGATAGATTCGACTCCCTAGAACGTAAACTTTGGCAAGCCAAATGTAAGGCAACCAAAGATGAAGAACAAGATGTGTCTAGGAATAAAGTAGGTCCTTGTAACCCCAAAATGTAGGCAATTCGACCTGCTGACATACCCATATTAGAGCCTATGCCTAAATAAAAATCAGGTAATTTGTCAGGTCGATTTGTACCAATAACTGCATAATCATTGGTCATCTGACCAACGTATACTCCTGTATCAGTATTTTTCAAACTTTTGGGGGAGATACCTGCATTTTCTAAAGCTTCCCAAGTAACTTCTAAAAGCAGGCGTTGTGAGGCGTCCATATTGGCTGCTTCTGTACCAGAAATCCCAAAAAATTCTGGCTCGAATTGGTCTACTGGTTGTTGGAGAAAATAACCCTGACGAACATAGATTTTGTTAGGTACATCAGGGTCTGAATCATAGTATAAATCAACATCCCATCGGTCTTTAGGAATCTCTGTCCTGAGATCCCTTGCCTCTTGGAGCAATTTCCAGTAAGTTTCTGGACTATCAACTCCACCAGGAAAACGACAGCCAATGCCAATAACGGCTATTGGTTCTGTAGCTGCTGTTTCAATTTCATGCAGTTTGGCAGTTGCTTGTTGAATTTTTAGCAGCAGAAGTTGCTGATTGGATAGTTGGGTTGTTTGGGAGCTAAGTTCCATCTTTATTGCTTCTGTACTCTCTTATTTTAAGAAATTTGCTATTACTTACTGACTTCACTTATAGAAGTTGATCAAGCTGACTTACAGCTTGGGAAACTGCTAGATCCATTTCATCTTCTGAAAGCTGATTAATTTCAGCAGCTAGACTTTCTGAAAGCTCTGATTCTAAGGAACCTTCATCTACCATATCATCTAGTGTTTCAGCCTCACTGGCGGCTGTACTATTTGATGATAGAATCACTTTGTTTTCTAGGTAATCAGTTAAAGACTCAATATTCGCATACTCAAAAGCTATAGTTGATGGTAGTGAACAATCAAAGCTAGTTTGCAATTTATTCCTGAACTCTACAGAGGTCAAAGAGTCCATACCTAGATCAAAAAATCCTGTTTCTAATGAAATGGATTCGGGATGATTGATTCCTAAGACGAGGGCTAATTGACGACGGACATGAGCTAGTAATAATGAGCGACGTTTGCTGGGTGCTGTTGCTTCAAGCTTTAACAAAAATTCTGACTTGGATATTTCAGAAGTAGTTTGGATTGTTTCCTGCCAATCTGTAAAGAAAGGCCATTGAGCTACTCTTTCTTGCCAAGCTGACCACTCGATTGGCACAACTCCTACTTCTATATCTGATAGGTTGTTTTCCTGAGCCTTAGCTGTACTACTCATCAGTAGCTCAAGGGACTCTAACACCTGAGTTGGAGAGAGCGCACCCATACCCTGCTGCTGCCCCCTAACATCTGCTCCCCGTTCAGCTGCCTCTCCCACTTGAGCAACAGCTCCCCAATGAATGCTCAATCCGGGTAATCCTATTCCTCGACGATAGTGAGCTAAACCATCAAGAAACCCATTGGCTGCAGAATGATTTCCCTGACCCGGTGAACCCAACAGAGATGCTGCGGAAGAAAACAGCACGAAAAAGTCCAATGGTTGGTTTTGGGTGAATTGATGCAAATGCCAAGCTCCTTGAACTTTGGGAGCCATCACTTGCTCAAAGCTCGACCAACTCTGGTTTTGTAGCACTCCATCTGACAACATCCCTGCCGCATGAATGACCCCTGCTAATGGTATTTTTGAATGCTCAATTTTGTACAGCACTCTGGTGATCGATTCAACATCAGACACATCAGCTTTTTCCACGACCACTTGAGCTCCAGCCATTTCTAACTCAGTCAGTTTTTGGTTGGCAGCATCATCCGGTGCACGGCGTCCTAACAAAACTAAATGCTTGGCTCCCTTGTCCACCATCCAACGAGCCACCAGTAACCCTAAACCTCCCATACCTCCTGTAATCAAGTAGGTAGAATCCTCACGGAAACTCAAAGACTGTTCGGTAGTGGCATCAGTCTGCTGATGGTGACTAGCCACCAATCGAGCCACATAACGCCCATCTCCTCGCCATGCTACCTGGTCTTCTTGATCCTTAGACCAGATTTCTTTGAATAGTACATCAGCTTGCTTCTTTATCGTCTGGTGTGGGTCTAAATCTATGCGCACGCAGTTTAGTTCAGGGTGTTCTAAGCTAATCACTTTCCCCATTCCCCACAGTGAAGATTGGGCTAGTCCTGGTATTACCGGATAACTTGAGGGTACTGGTTGGGCACCACAAGTGACTAACCATAACTGGGGTGGTTGGGATAACCCAGCTTTGACTAATGCTTGTACCAAAGATAAAGTAGTGCCACACCCTAGTTTAGATAAGTTTTTTAATTCCTCAGAGTTGATGTTATTAATCACCCCCGCTTCAGTTGTCCAACATTGCACTACTCCAGATAACGATGGTGATTTGGCGTTTACTGTCTCTATTAGTTGTTCAAATTCTGAGAAGTTGTCGGGGTTAATGGTAAATTCTCCTGGGGCAATCTGTTGATAGTTTTCTCCCCAAAATACTAAGGTACAAACGTCTCCTTCTGAGTGCAGTTGGCTAGCTAGCTGTTGAGCAATTCCTTGTTGGTCTGCTAGTATCAACCAACCCTTTGGTGTCTCCTTCGTTGGTTCTAACTTTGTTGAAGCTGCTTGGGCTACAATCACCGTCTGTTGAGACAAAGCTTCTGCCATTCCTTCAACTTCTGGCAGAGTCACTACTTGAGTAAAACCTGTTTCACTCAATACTTTTTTCCACTGCTCCCGATTCAGCAGAGGGTAGTCTGGTCTTAATTCATAATCAGTAAATTTCCACCATCCTTCTAATAGTCCGAAGATTAAATCTACCCACCGAGATCGAGTTGTTGCTTCATACAAGACCAATATCCCCCCTGGTGCTAACAGTTGTCGCACATGGGATAAGGTTTGCTTAAGACTTGTGGTTGCATGGAGGACATTGGCCGCAATAATTACATCATATCGATGAGACTCAAATCCTTGGCTGCTTGGGTCTACCTCTATATCTAAGGTTTGATATCCCAAGAATCGATAATCCTGGAATTTCTCTTGGGCTTTACTCGTAAACAATGCTCCTATATCGGTGAAGATATATTCTGTTTGGTTAGGATTGAGGTGAGGCAGAATATAGCTTGTCGTCCCTCCTGTTCCGGCTCCGATTTCCAACAAACGTATTCCTCGGCTAGGTGGTAACTTCTCCATAGCTTTCATGATGACTTTTTCCACTATCGTGTTCATCACTTTTGCTACAGCTGAGTCTTTATACAGTTGGGTTGCTGTGGTTAAATCCCCTTGAGGGAACACCAGTTGCACTGGGTCAATTTCTCCTCGTAGTACCCCGCTTAGTTGAGATGCACAACGCTCCAATAATGTCAATGTTGCTGCTTCATCTGGATATTGACTTAGTAGACTCTGGCTTTGTTTACTCGGGTTGACTTTCTGCGCTGTTTTTTGAACCTGCCACTGCTGTTGATTAGACTGGAGTATTCCTACTTCTGCTAGGATTTGTAGTAGACGCTCGAATAGCCTTACCTGAGTTGGAACTACCCCTAAACATTGGGCTGCTGCATCTAAGTCGAAGCTCTCTGTCGGCTGGTATGACCAACCCATCTGCAACAAACCTTGCACTATATAATCTACGCTTAATTCTTCTAATTGAGTTCCGATTTCTGAGGTGCGAGCATTATCTAAGAGAGTTACTAATTCTGTGAGACTGGGAGCCAATTGCTGGGAGACTTCTACAGGATCTAGCAGAAAATCTGGAGGTAGCAACCTGCCCAAAAGACCTTTGGTTCTCCATTCTACTTCATACAACCAATTACTCAAATCTGAACCCAGAGTCATCAACAAAATTTTGGGATTAGCTTTCCTACCTTCAAAACCAATAACCTGAGCAACTAGCTGCCCATGTTGGTCAAACAATTGTATATCGGCTTTGAATTTTTCTCCTGATTGTTTATCTTTCGAGCCACAGGTATAACACCAAAGCAGATCATTATCAGAACTATTATAGAAAGTGAATTTATCTATACTGAACGGAACAAACGTTTCATTCTTGTTGCCAGATTGATCTAAAACAAGTGCGATTATTGATTGAAAGCACGAGTCAACTAGAGTCGGATGTAGTTGATACTTTGTTGTATTAAGGATAGTTTTTGGGACTTTCATTTGACAAAGAACTTCTCCCTCTCCTAACCATACCTGCTCTATCCAACGGAAACTCTGTCCTAAGTGAATCTGTCTATCCCAGAGATGCTGGTAAATTTCTGCACTATCTATTTTTTGGCTACATCTGGCTTGAATTTCTTCTAGAGGTATTAGTGATTGCTCAGCATTGGCAACAGACAATTTTCCTGTGGCATGAACTGCCCAGTCACTGATGTGACTACCATTGTTTGAAACTTGATTAATCTGTGATTCTAAAGAGTCGTCAAAGCTAATCACTTGAAATGAAAAAGAGTTATTTTGCGGTGTCAAAACCACCTGAACTGTTCGCACCCCTTGTTCCGGAATTGCCAGTGCTTGAGGAAACAGAATATCCTCGATTTGACATTCGGTTGCGGCAAAGGTTAGAGATGCCGCTGCTAACAAGAGGGAGATATGACTGGCACCAGGAACTACCACTTGTTCATACACAATGTGGTCAGCTAAAAATGGCAGATTTTCAGTGCTAAAGTAAGACTCAAAAAAGATTTCTTTTGATAAGGGAGATTGAAACTTTTGATTAATCAGAGGATGGAGTTTAGTTGTAGAGATTGCTTTTCCATCCCAATCATTAGTTGTTTCAACCCAATACCTTTTACGTTGGAAGGGATAAGTTGGTAACACGACTTTCTGATGGTTATAATCTCTGTCAAATCCTGACCAATCTACTTGAACTCCATGTACATACAACTGTCCTAAAGTAGAGAGTATCTGTTGCCATTCATCTACCGCAGGACGCAAAGAAGGCAACCAGACACCTACCCCTTCTGGCAGACATTGATGTCCCATGCCTAATAATATTGGTTTGGCTCCTATTTCTAGGAATATTTCTAAACCTTGTTGGTGCAGGGTTTCCATACTAGCAGCAAACTTTACGGGCTGGCGTATATGATTGACCCAATAGTTGGCTGTGGTAATACTATTGTCTACTTTTGTGCCTGTAACATTAGAAATTAGTGGTATTTTTGGTTGATGGTAGGTAACTTGATTAGCTACAGCTTCAAACTCTGCCAACACCGGTTCCATTAATGGTGAATGAAAAGCATGGGATACTTGTAGTCTTTTAGTTTTGACTCCCTCTGACTCTAATTGATTGACAATAGCTGCAATAGCTTCTGTTTCACCAGAAATAACCACACTTTCTGGTCCATTAATTGCAGCAATTGCGACCTTGTCTGTGTAGGGGGTAATCAATTCACGAACTTTTGACTTCTTAGCCATGACTGAAACCATCTCACCATCAGAGGGTAACTGTTGCATTAACCTTCCCCTAGCTGCAATGAGTTTTAGACCATCTTCTAAACTAAAAATTCCTGCTATTGTTGCTGCTACATATTCTCCCACACTGTGACCCATTACCGCATTGGGTTTAATTCCCCAAGATTCCCATAACTTAGCCAAGGCATACTCTATAGCAAATAAGGCGGGTTGGGTATAAGCTGTTTGGTCTAGTAGAGAGGAGCTTGATGATGGTGCATTTTGAGGATAGAGAACTTCTAAGAGTCGATATTCCAGATAGGACTCTAAAATTTGGTCACATTGTTCCAAAGCTTTACGGAAAGTCGGCTGAGTTTCGTAGAGTTGCCTTCCCATATTCACATACTGGGAACCTTGACCAGTGAACAAGAAAACTATTTTCGGTGGATTTTTGCTAGCATGTCCAGAAAATAGTCCAACTGCTTGCTCCCCAGTTTCCTGGTAATGTAGTTTTTCTACTAGTTCTTTGCGGTCAGCAGCAATAACCGCTAATCGATGTTTGAAATGAGCTCTTCCTGTGTTGGCTGTATAACAGACATCTTCTAGCTCCAATTCTGGATGATTTTCCAGATAATGGAGATAACTAATGACTAACTCCGCCAGGGCGATTTCTGTTTTCGCTGACAGCGTTAGTAGATTAATTGAACGTTCTAAGCAATCTTCACTGTTGCCTGTTGCCTTCCCCCCTTGGGGGGACACAGGGGGGGGTTGCCTGTTGCCTTCTCTTGGAGCTTCTTCTAGCACTATATGAGCATTAGTGCCACTAATAGCAAAGGAACTAACTCCTGCCACTCGTTGACCACTGGATGAGGACCAAGGTGTCAGTTGAGTGGGAACTTCTAGAGGTAGATTCTCCCAATCAATATAGGGGTTAGGATGTTTAAAATTCAGTGATGGTGCAATTTTTTGATGTTGGAGTTGTAGAACTACCTTAATCAATCCGGCAATTCCCGCTGCGGCTTCTAGGTGACCGATATTGGTTTTAACTGAACCAATCCTCAAAGGATGTTCTTGGTTATGTCCCTCCTCAAACACCGTGCCTAAGGCTCTAACTTCCATCGGATCCCCTAAGGAAGTTCCTGTACCATGAGCTTCCACATAACCTACCTGAGATGGTTCTATTTTGGCTGCTTTGAGAGCTTGTTGAATAAGCTGTTCTTGGGCTAGTTTATTAGGTACTGTCAGCCCACTACTAGGTCCATCATGATTAACCGCTGAACCACGAATCACTGCCCAGATTTGGTCACCATCTTTAAGAGCATCAGACAGGCGCTTAAGTACTACCATGCCACATCCCTCTCCCCTACCATAACCATCCGCCGCAGCATCAAAAGTCTTACATCTGCCATCCGGTGATAGAGCCTTCAATTTTGATAGTGCGGTGGTAACGTGAGGAGAGAGTATCAGTTGTACCCCTCCTGCTAAAGCCAGATTAGACTCACCCCGACGCAGACTATGGCAAGCCTCATGTATAGCTACCAGAGATGCTGAACAAGCTGTATCTATTGCTAAAGATGGACCTTGCAATCCCAAGAAGTAAGATAGCCTACCTGCGGCAAAACAAAAGCCATTGCCTGTAGCATCGTAAGGGCTGATATTTTCTAGTTGGTTAAAACCCAAATCAGCATAATCGTTTTGACCCATACCTAGAAACACTCCTGTGTGGGTATTTTCTAATTGTTGGGGGTTAATTCCCGCTCTTTCTAAAGCTTCCCAAGTTACTTCTAAAAGAAAACGTTGTTGTGGGTCAAGGCTATGGGCTTCTCTCGGAGAGATGCCAAAAAACTCAGGCTCAAACTGATCTACCTGATCCACTAAGGAAGCATGACGGATATACATTTTCCCTGGAGTATCAGGGTCAGGATGGTAAAAATAATCTGGATTCCAGCGTTCAGGTGGAATTTCTCTAACTCCATCTTCACCATTAGCTAACAGTTGCCAGAAGCTTTCTGGAGTGTTGGCATTTCCTGGGAATCGACAACCAATACCAATAATGGCAATAGGTTCACTTTTGGCAAGTTCCATCATCTCCAACTTAGCTTCTGCTTGCTTTAGCGCCAGAAACATCTGTTTGGATAATGATAGTTGCTCTTTGTTGGTAGTCGGTTCCATGAATTTTGATCCTTGACTTATTATTTGACTTTTTGATTAATTAAACTGTCCTTATTTCAGAAGTTTATCAAAGCATACTCTTAATTTTTTCTAATTGTTGAGCTGCTAGTGCTTCAAATTCCTCTTCTGAGATATCTTCGATAACTGGCAAAATCTGCTCATCTACATCTACCTCTTTTCGTTCAGGTAAATTACTCTCGGAATCTGCTACTGATTTCCATCCCATGACTTCTTCAAATATATACCGAGATAGTTTGTCAATTGTGGGATATTCCATAGCTACTGTCCCAGGTAAGGTAATCCCTAGTTGAGCTTGTAATCGATTCTTTAATTCCACTGTTGTCAAAGAGTCCATCCCCATTTCCATAAAGCCCAAATTGATTTCTGGTAATTGAGATGAACTTAAGCCTAATACCTTGGCTACTTGCCCTCGAATGTGTTCCTTTAGAATTTCCTTACGTTCGCCTGCTGATGCCTTATCTAATTGATCTAAAATTTCTCGTTCTAGCTTCTGCTTCAGAATATCTTGTTGCTGTAATTCATCTTGGTGTAATAGTTCCTGTAGTAATGAACTTTTATTTAGATTACTCCACTGTTGTGCCAATAATGACCACTCTACATATATTACACCAATTTGTCCAGTTAGAGTTTGATTGGCTAACAGTTGCTCCAAGGCAGACATTCCTTGTTCGGGGGCAATATCATTAACTCCACTGGTATGGATGCGATTTTGATGCTGAGCCGCTAAATTATTCGCCATTCCTCCAGACGCCCAAGGACCCCAGTTAATAGTTAATCCAGACAATCCTCTACTTCGACGATAGTTAGCCAAAGCATCCATAAAGGCATTGGCAGCAGCATAATTTCCTTGACCTGGTGAACCGATTAAGGAAGCTATTGAAGAGAAGCAGACAAAGAAATCTAACGGTAGCTCTTGGGTAAATTGATGTAAATGCCAAGTTCCTCCTACCTTTGGTGCCATTACTTTGGCAAAATTCTCCCAACTCATCTGTTGCAGGGTTGCGTCATCAAGTATTCCGGCGGCATGAATAATACCTTTTAGTATAGGTAAAGATGTCTGAATCTGTTCAATAATTTGGGCAACATCTTGTTCAAGAGAAATATCTCCTAACAAAACCTTAACTTTAGCTCCTGCTTGTTCTAACTTTTCTATGATTTCTTGTACTTTTTCTGATGGAGCACTACGTCCAGTCAACACCAGATGTCGAGCGCCCTTTTCTACTAGCCATTGTGCTGTATGTAACCCTAAAGCTCCGAGTCCTCCTGTAATTAAGTAAGTGGCATCAGATGCTAAGGATAGTGCTTCAACAGATGCCTGAAGAGATTGCTGAACCAAACGGGCTACATAGGTTTTTCCTTCTCGTAAAGCTAGATAGTCTTCTTCTGAGTTGTTTACTAGTAATTGCAACAGCTTTTCTACATCCTCTTCTGATGTTTGCGGGTCTAAATCTACCAATCCCCCCCAAAGCTGCGGATGTTCTAGAGACACGACTCTACCTAATCCCCACAAGGGTGAGGCAGCTACTGTTAGTTTTTCCATGTTCGATAATACTGACTGAGCGCCCCTGGTGACTAGCCATAATTGAGGAACATTGGTAGTTTTGAGCACACTTTGTAGCAGGTGCAATACACTAGCACACCCCCACAGTTGAGTCTGCTCTAAGGTGTTTAGGGTTAAATGTTCCGTAACTGGAGCATCTAAGCTCCACAAATGGATTACCCTTGATAAGGGCAGTTGACTGGTTTCTATAATGGCTTCATAAAGTTGTCCAAATTCTTCAGGAGCAGAGGGATTGAGTTGATATCTTCCTGTTGCTAGTTGTTGATATTTATCTGCTCGATAAACTAAGCTACATTTATGTCCTTGCTGTTGTAATTTTTGGGCTAATTTCTCTGCTACCCCCGTATTGTCGGCAAAAATCAACCAATGACTCACTTGAATGCCGTTTTTTAGGTAAATTTCAGGTAAAGGTTGCCACTGAAGTTGATAGAACCAATCTTTAATCCTTGCTGCTGCTAATTGTTGCTGATGTTGCTTAGTTAGTAGTTCTAAGATTTTCGGTAAAAGTTTAAGCTGTTCTGGTGAAAAGTTTGCTGCTTTTTCCAGTTGTTGTGCTAAGGTGTCAATTTCTCCTTTACTGAGGAGGTTGACGATCTCAGTATTAGTATCTTTCTCTGCAAAAGAAGCATTGCTTTGATATCCATTATCTTTTGTTTCTACCCAGTAGTGTTGTCGTTGGAAGGGATATGTTGGCAATATTACTTTATCACGGTTATAGTCTTGGTCAAATCCTGACCAATCTACTTTGGCTCCCTGTACATATAACTGTCCCAAACTAGAGAGCATCTGTTGCCATTCTTCTACTCCCGGACGCAATGATGGTAACCAGACACCCACTTCTTCTGGTAAACATTGACGCCCCATTCCTAATAATATTGGTTTAGGTCCGATTTCTAGGAATAACTCATATCCTTCCTGATGCAGAGTTTTCATACTCTGGGCAAACCGCACTGGTTGGCACACATGATTTACCCAATATTCGGCAGTGGTAATTTCCAAATTCACCTGTTGACCAGTAATATTTGATATTAGAGGTATCTGAGGCTGACTATAGCTCATTTCTTTGGCTACTGCTTCAAATTCTGCTAGCATCGGTTCCATCAGAGGAGAATGGAAAGCGTGAGACACTTGTAGTTGTTTGGTTTTGATGCCAACGGATTCAAAATTAGTTGCGATCGCTCTTACTGCTTCGGCTTCGCCAGAAATTACTGTGCTTTCGGGTCCATTGATGGCTGCTATGGCTACTTTTTCTCCTAGGGACATCCCTTTCAAAGTCTCTAGAACTTTCAACTCTGATGCCATAATTGAAATCATCTCGCCACCAGCAGGTAATTTCTGCATCAAAGAGCCTCTAGCGGCAATTAGCCTCAAACCAGCTTCTAAACTCCATACTCCTGCTACAGTTGCCGCTACATATTCTCCTACACTATGACCCATAACGACATCTGGTTTAATCCCCCACGATTGCCAGAGTTTAAATAGGGCATATTCTATGGCAAATAAAGCAGGTTGAGTATAGGCTGTTTGAGCTAGTAGGGAGGAATCTGATGAGTCATCTGTTGGATAGAGTATTTCTCGTAGTGACTTTTCCTGAAACGTTTCTAGGTTACTGAGAATGTCCTCACATTGGTTAATCGTTTCACGGAAAGTTGGTGATTCTTGATACAACTGCCTGCCCATGTTCACATATTGTGAGCCTTGCCCTGTGAATAGAAAGGCGATTTTGGGTGTTGTGTTGTTGTTGGGCAGTTCCCCTGAAAAAATTCCGGTTACCTCTTCTTCCTGTTGGTGCTGTCGGAGTTTGTCCACTAATTTTTGTCGGTTAGAGGCAACAACTGCTAGTCTGTGGTTGAAGTGGGTACGTCCTGTGTTGGCTGTATAACAGATATCGGCTATTTCTAGTTTGGGATAAGTTTTTAGATAATTTTGAGAATTACTGAGTAAATCACTAAGAGCAGTTTGGGTTTTGGCTGAGAGTGTTAACAGATGAACTGAGCGTTCCAAGTAATCTTCACTGTTGCCTGTTGTCTTCCCTTCTTGGGGATTTTGTCTATTGCCTTCTATTGGTGATTCTTCTAGGATCACATGGGCATTAGTCCCACTAAAACCAAAGGAACTTACTCCCGCGATATGACTTTTCCCATTGGTTTGCCAAGGGGTCGGTTTAGTCGGAACTTGTAGAGGTAATTGTGACCAATTAATATAAGAGTTAGGCTGATTAAAATGCAGTGATGGTGCTATTTGTTCATGTTGCAGTTGTAGAACTACCTTCATCAAACCTGCAATTCCTGCTGCTACTTCTAAGTGACCAATATTAGTTTTAGCGGAACCAATGATCACAGGCTGTTCAATAGAGTGGTTTTTGCCAAATACCTTTCCCAACGCTCCGACTTCAATGGGGTCTCCCAGGGAAGTTCCGGTACCATGAGCTTCAATATAACTGACACTGGCTGGCTCCACACCCCCATTGGCCAAGGCTTGGCGAATCACAACTTCTTGAGATGGTCCGTTAGGTACTGTTAAACCACCACTCGGTCCATCTTGATTGACTGCCGTGCCGCGAATTACTGCTAGAACATTATCTCCATTAGCTAGTGCGTCGGAAAGTCGTTTCAAAACAATCACTCCGCATCCTTCACCACGCACATAACCATTGGCAGAAGCATCAAAGGTCTTGCACCTACCATCGGGAGATAACATTTTGGCCTGAGAGAAAACAATACTAAACTTGGGAGATAGAATTAGATTCACACCTCCTGCTAGAGCTAGATTGCATTCTCGCTGTCGCAAACTCTGACAAGCCAGATGCACTGATACCAAAGAGGAAGAGCAAGCAGTATCTACTGCCAGATTCGGTCCAGTAAGTCCCAAGATGTATGATAAACGACCTGTAGCGGCACTCGGTACATTACCTGTACCCCAATAAGCTTCTGGTATTTCAGAGGTTGCCAGCTTATTTAAGTAGTCGTTACTACCGATGCCAATAAAAACTCCTGTGAGACTATTAAACAATTTGTCCGGGACAATGTTAGCCCTTTCGATAGCTTCCCAACTCACTTCGAGCAACAAGCGTTGTTGGGGGTCTAAGCTGTGAGCTTCTCGGGGAGAAATCCCGAAAAATGGGGCATCAAAGCGATCTATTTCGGAGAGAAAACCACCGTCGCGGGTAGCAATTTTGCCGGGAGCATCTGGGTCTGGGTCATAATACTCATCAATGTTCCATCTATTTTTAGGTACTTCGGCGATCGCATCTACTCCATCATTGAGTAACTGCCAAAAGGCTTCAGGAGAATCTACTCCACCAGGGAAGCGACAGCCCATGCCAATTATCGCTATGGGTTCTTTTTCTTGATTTTCAAAAGCTTCTAACTTAGACTGCAAAGTTTCTATCTGGAGAAAAGCATTTTCCATTAATGCTTTATAGTCTATGGTTCGGCTACTTTGACTTTTTTTCATTAGCTTTTTTTACCCTCCAGAGATTCTAATTTTCTAGCCAGTATATTGGCCATTTCATCTTCAGACATTTCCTGAAAACGAAATGTGTTATCTATTTCCTCTTGTTCTAAATTTTCTATTTCATCTAGGTTGGAAGAGAATTCTATTGGGATGACATCGTTTGCTAAATACTCTACCAAAGCCTCTACCGTAGGATAATCAAATAACAGTGTTGAACTTAAGTTAGTTTCTAAACTTGACTCCAAGCGATTTTTCAATTCCACTGCCATCAGAGAATCTAATCCTAAGTCAAACAAAGGTTGACGCATTCCTATTTTTTGTCCATCCCTCCAACCTAATGCTTTGGCGATCGCTGAGCGAATGTGATTTGTTAATAACTCTTGACGCTCTGAAACAGCTGCTGCTTCTAGTTGTTCTCTAAATGCTGACTTTTGGGTTAATGATGGCTCAGTAGAAATCAATGCCTCCAAGAATGGCATCTTTTGCCCACCTGGTAGTGTACTGACAAACTTTGACCAATTAATGGGCAAAACCCCAACTTGGCTGGGAGTCTGTGATAACAATGACCCCAATGCCTGCATTCCTTGCTGAGGTTCTATGGCACGGATACCAATGGTTTCCAGCCTTTGCTGATGCTGACCTGCTAAACTAGCTGCCATCCCTGATGATGCCCAGGCTCCCCAATTGATACTCAATCCTGGCAACCCCATACTGCGACGATAATGAGCTACTGCATCCATAAACTCATTAGCTGCGGCATAATTTCCTTGACCAAGATTTCCCAGCAGAGAAGACATGGAGGAAAAACAAACAAAGAAATCTAAGGGTAGATCTTTGGTCAGTTGATGCAAATGCCAAGTACCCTGTACTTTGGGAAGCATTACTTTTACGAACTGCTGCCAACTCATATTTTGCAGTACCCCGTCATCCAAAACCCCGGCGGCATGAATCACTCCTCGCAAGCTAGGCAACTCCCTTTCAATTCTCTCCATCATCTGAGATACTTGCTGGGAGCAAGAAACATCAGCAAGCTGAACGCTCACCTTTACCCCCATATCCTCCAACTGTGCGATCTTTATTTGTGCTTCAGCTGAAGGAGAACGGCGTCCCATCAATACCAAGTGACGAGCTCCCTTATCCACTAGCCACTTTGAGACCTCTAATCCCAAAGCGCCTAATCCTCCTGTCACTAAATAGCTACCCTGTGCTTGTATCTCTTTCTTTTGTTCTCTCAATGGGGGAATAGCAACCACAACCTTCCCTATATGCTTTGCTTGTTGAAGATATCGGAAAGCTTCGTGCACCTGTCCTAACTCAAACACTTGATGCGGCAGAGGTTGCAATTTCCCCGTCTTCAACTCTGTGCCTAGTTCGCTCCAGAGCTGCGCTACTAGCTCAGGCTGCTCTCGCACCATCTCCACCAGGTCAAAAACCTCATACTTGACATCCGGACGGTATTCTTGTGCTTTGCTCTGTGACCAAATATTAATTTTACCGATTTCAATAAATCGACCTCCATGAGCTAAGGCTTGAAAGCTCTGGGGAATGTACTCTTCATTGAAGCTGTTGAGCACCACATCCACTCCCATATCCTCAGTAGCTGCTTGTACTTGCTCAGCAAATTCCAGAGTCCGGGAATTCATGATTTGCTCTACTCCCTGCTGCTGCAAAAACTTCCATTTGGGAGGACTGGCTGTCGCAAAGACTTCGGCTCCCCTGTTTTGAACCAACTGAACCGCAGCCTGTCCAACTCCCCCTGCAGCGGAATGAATCAACACTCGTTCTCCCGGTTGTAGGTTGGCTAAATAGTTCAATCCGTAGTGAGCTGTGATAAAAGCTGTAGGCAAAGTGGCTGCTGCTTCAAAACTTAGGTGTTGGGGCTTAGGTAGTGCTAAATCAGCTGGAATTGTCATATAGTGGGCCAGGCACCCTATGGCTAAAGCCAACACAACCTCATCACCTACTTGTAAATGCTCAACATCAGAGCCTACAGCTACCACCACACCAGCACATTCCCCACCAAAGACTACCTGCTCGGCACTGTCAAATAGATGTTGAGTATATTCCTGCATCATGCCTAAAGCAGTGAGAACATCGCGGAAGTTGAGACCAACTGCCCTAACTTGAATCTCCACTTCTCCCCTTTCAGGCTGTCGGCGCTGCTGAGGTTGAAGTACAAGATTGTCTAAAGTGCCGTAAGCTCTCAGCCGGAGTTGCTGAGGGTATTCGCCTGAAGATTGGGGCACAAAACGTTCCAGTCTAGCTACATGGCGTTCTCCTTGTCGATAGGCTACTTGGTCTTCAGCATCAGGAGCCAACAACTCTTGCAGTAGCATTTCTACTCCCTCAGCAATGCTGGCATTGTCCGGATCCAAGTCTACACGGTGGCATTTAAACTCGGGATGCTCCAACGCAATCACCCGACCCAGACCCCACAAAGGGGATTGCTGCACATGTATGGTAGTTTGAGCTGCTATACATTGAGCTCCCTGAGTTACCAACCACAGAGGGGGTACTTGAGAATCAAACACTTCGCCTAGAGCTTGGATTAAGTGTAGTGTACTTCCACAGACAAGTTCTTGAGCTTGGTTCAACTGTTGTGAGTCACTGAGCAGACTCCACAAGTGAACCACACCTTGCAGAGTAACCCCTTTCTCAACTATCTTCTGCAACAATTGTTGGAAAGATTCCTTTTGGGTAGGACACACTTGGTAGTGATACTCGCTCAGATACCGAAAATCGTCTCCTGGTGAGACTACTACATACTGCTGATCAAGTTGAGCCAAAGAGCTTGTCAATTGTTCTGCCCAAACTCCCTCAGGTACAAACAACAACCACATACGCGATGTAGCCAAGGGTACTGTTTCCTTAACCTCTGAGGGTTGCCACTGTAGCTGATAAAGCCAATTACTCACATCTGGCTGTAAACTCTTCAGAAATAGCTGACTTGGGGCTCGCTTGACCGTGAAACCGTTAATGCGACCGAACGCCTGACCTGTTTCATCCAGCAACTGGATGTCATAAGAGCGCGTCTGCAACTGCTCGTTGACGCGGGATGGTTCCTCCACATAAGCATAGAAGCGGCTCGGTGTTGGATGCGAAAGCGTCATCTCTTTGACCCGCCAAGGTGCCCAAAACACACCTGAGTCAGAGCTGAAATCGAATAGATCTGGCGTTAGGCGTGTGCAAGCATCAATCAGCACCGGATGGATAGGTTCCCCAGCCAACTGGAATGCCAGTGCCTTTGGGACTTCAATTTCGAGCAGGCTAGTCTCCTCACCTATCCACGCCTGTCGGACAGCCTGCAACATTGGACCGTAAACCAGGGAGATACTGGCATAGATTTCAGTGAGGGTATCGGTGTCCAGTGGTCGCAACTGCTCACATAGGGCCGGGATATCTACACTCAGAGTAGGAGGTGGTGGCGGATTCTCTGAAACGCTCATACTTGCATGCTGTTGCCATTCCTCCTGCTTAGCACCATCCCGACTGAAGACTTCTACAAATTGTTTACCAACATTGTCAGCCGTATGAAGCATTAACTGTGTTTCCCGTGTGGTGTTGGACTCGGCAAGGAAGAGTGGTTGCTGGAAGTTAATATCCTCAACTGCTGCTGGTACTCCAACTGCGGCTAGGGTCATAGCTATGTAGCTCACACCCGGAATCACTGGGGTGTCATAGACACGGTGATCACCAATCCACGGATGATTGTTCAAGTTTATGTCTTGGTGGTAGATTGTCTGTCCCGTCGATGCTAACTCCAGCTTGTTGCCCAACAATCGGTGTACCTGTTGACCTGATAGAACGACAGTCTTGGGAGCTTCCACCCAGTAGCGTTCTCGCTGGAAAGGATAAGTGGGTAACGTGACTTTCTGACGAGCATAATCTCGGTCAAATCCTAACCAATCTACTTTGACTCCCTGTACATATAACTGTCCTAAGCTCAAGAGCATTTGTTGCCATGCATCTACTCCCGGACGCAATGATGGCAACCACACACCGACCCCTTCTGGTAGACATTGCCTTCCCATGCCTAATAGTATTGGTTTCGGTCCGACTTCTAGGAATACTTCAGAGCCAAGTTTGTCTAAAGCTTCCATACTTTGGGCAAACCTTACCGGTTGACGTACATGATTTACCCAATATTGGGCGGTAGTAATGCTACTATCTGCTGTTGTTCCTGTAACGTTAGATATGATTGGAATTTTTGGTTGATTGTAGGCGATTTGATTGGCTAGAGCTTCCCACTCGACCAACATCGGTTCCATTAATGGTGAATGGAAAGCATGGGATACTTGTAGTTGCTTGGTTTTGATTGTCTCCGATTCTAGGTTAGTAGCGATCGCTCTTACTGCTTCTGACTCTCCAGAAATTACTATACTTTGGGGCCCATTGATTGCTGCAATAGCCACTTGCTCACCAAGAGCCATTTCTTTCAATGTTTCTCGAACTTTAGACTCTGAAGCCATGACTGAAAACATTTCACCACCAGAGGGCAACTGTTGCATCAACCTTCCCCTGGCTGCAATTAGTTTCAAGCCATCTTCTAAACTCCAAACTCCTGCTACAGTTGCTGCTACATATTCTCCGACACTGTGACCCATGACTACATCTGGTTTAATGCCCCAGGATTGCCAGAGTTGGAATAAGGCGTATTCTAGGGCAAACAAAGCAGGTTGGGTATAAGCAGTCTGTTCCAGGACAGACTCCTCTGCTTCCAATGAATAGAGAACTTCCAGTAAATGCCTGTCCAGGTAGGGTTGCAAAATTTCCGCACATTGTTCTAGAGCTTTTCTGAAAGTCGGCTGAGTCTCATAAAGCTGTCTACCCATACCCACATACTGAGAACCCTGACCCGTGAATAACATTGCCACTTTGGGGGACTCACCGCCACTGACGACCCCACTCACGAGCCCGGTAACCTCTTCCTCTGTGCCGAAAGCCTTCAGTCTCTCTTGCAGTTCAGCTTTTGTGGCCGCTACCAAACTCAAGCGATGAATGTATGACAACCTTCCAGTGTTAGCAGTGAAGCATATATCTACCAGCTCTTGCTCTGGAGCTCTCTCCAGATGCTGACTATAGCTTTGGACTAGTTGCAGCAATGCCTCTTGGTTTTTGGCAGATAACGCCAATATATTCCATGGTCTTTCCCTCTCTACCTGAGGACTTTTTTGTGAAGATGGTGCTTCCTCTATTACCACATGGGCGTTCGTCCCAGTGAATCCAAAGGAACTTACCCCTGCCAACCGATGACCTGATACTTCCCATGGCGTCAGTTGCTTTGGTACTTGTAGCCAAGGCTGCCAGTCAATCTTGGGATTAGGTTGGTGCAAGTTTAGATGGGCTGGCAGGAGTCGATGCTGTAGCGATAACACCACCTTAATTAGTCCAGATACTCCCGCAGCTGCTTCTAAATGACCAATGTTTGTCTTTACCGAAGCCATCCACAACGGATATTCTGGAGTGCGATCCTCTCCCAGCACTGCCACCACTGCATTTACCTCTATAGGGTCTCCCAAGGAAGTCCCAGTTCCATGAGCTTCCAAATAACTAATCTCAGAAGGCTTAACCTGTGCTTGAGCTAGAGCTTGCTTGATTAATCTTTGTTGCGACTGCCCATTGGGCACTGTTAACCCACTGCTCGGTCCATCCTGATTGACTGCACTACCCCGAATCACTGCTACAATCTGGTCTCCATCAGCCTGTGCATCACTCAGACGTTTGAGCAGCACCATACCACAGCCCTCACCCCGTCCAAAACCATCTGCTGAAATATCAAAAGTCTTACACTGACCATCGGCGCAAATCATTCTAGCTTTGGAGGCATCAATATAGGAGTTTGGGGTTAAATGTAATTTCACTCCTCCCGCCAGAGCCATCTGGCATTCTCCGAGTCGTAAACTATTACAGGCTTGATGAATGGCTACCAGAGATGAGGAGCAAGCGGTGTCAATTGTGACTGTAGGTCCGGTAAAACCAAAGGTGTAAGCTAAACGACCAGCTGCATTGGATAAAGCATTACCTGTTCCTGCATAGGTGACTAATGGACTCTCTGGCTCCTGTTGCAAATGCTGCTGGAGCAATTGTTCGTAGTCACGACCATCATTGCCGATAAAGACCCCAACAGCAGCTTCCTCCAAGCGCTCTAACACTTGCCCACCTTGCTCTAATGCCTCCCAACTCACCTCCAGCAGTAGGCGGTGTTGGGGATCCATTGCCGTTGCTTCACGAGGGGAAATGCCGAAAAATTCTGGATCGAATTGGTCAACATTGTCCACAAAGTGGCCGTGACATGTGAGCATCTTACCCGGAGCATCTGGGTCAGGGTCGTAATAGGCTTCAATATTCCATCTCTCTCTTGGGATTTGCGATCGCGCACTGCTCCCCCCTTGCAACAACTGCCAGAATTTCTCTGGACTAGAGGCTCCACCAGGAAACCGACAACTCATGCCAATGATGGCAATTGGTTCGTGCAAAGTATTATTCAGCTTAGTCTCTAATTTTTTCAGAGCTAATGCAGCTCGCTGCAAAGGAGACAGTTGCTTAATTTGCTGTTTTTCACTCAATATTTGCTCTTTTTTAGTAAATTTATTCAACATAACTTTGTTTAATTGATTATCGATTCCAATATTTGATCAATTGAGCTTTCAAGCTCTTGATTGGATGATTGCTTAATCTCGTCTAGAAGTTTAGCTTCCAGTGAATCGTCTTCTTGTTGATCTTGATCAATCTCAGTCCGAAAAAGACCAACTTTGACAAGGTGCTGGTTGATTAGATATTTCTCCAACTTTTCAATATTGGGAAAATCAAAGGTCAAAGTTGAAGATAAATTTACTCCCAAAAGCTTGCTCAGTCTATCCCTTAAGTCTACAGCGGTCAGCGAGTCCATGCCCATCTCAAAAAATCCTACTTCTGAACCTGGTTTGTTTGTGATGGGTAAACCTAAAACTCGAGCGACTTCCTCTTGTAGTGCTTGTCGCAGCAGTTCCCTTCTCTGAGTTTCGGTTACAGCTTCCAACCTTTGTAGCAAACCAGGAGCTGGATTGGTCTTATCTTCAATATCTTCAGGAAGAACAGCTATGAGATCTAAGAGTGGACGCGGACGTTTAACGGCATACATCGTCTTGAAGCGATGCCAGTTATTGCGACTCACCGTCACCTGAACTTGGTTAGCAGATATTAGGTGCTCCAATGCAGAAATAGCTAACTCCGGTGAGAGTGCTTCTACTCCAATTTGAGCTAGCCATCTCTGAGCCTCATTTGTGGTCATGCCACCCCCTGCCCAGGCTCCCCAATTGATTGCTAATCCTGGTAAGTCTAAAGAATGACGATAGTGCACCAACCCATCTAGGAACTGATTAGCTGCGGCATAATGGGTCTGACCTCGGGAGCCCCAAACTGAGGCAATGGATGAGAAACAGACAAAGAAATCCAGATTCTCATTCCGAGATAGTTGATGTAGATTCCATCCACCCTGTACTTTAGGACGCAGCACTGCCTCCCATTTTTCCGGTGTTAACTCTTCGAGAGTATCTAATCTTCCTACTCCTGCCGCATGAATAATCCCTTTGAGAGGTTTCTCCTCAGCTTCAAGCTGCTTCCAGACTCGTTCCATATCGGTTAGATCAGCCACATCGACTGCCAGGACTTTGACATTAGTCCCAGTCTGTTGCAGTGCTTCCACAGCGGGTTGAGTTTCCTTTGTCAGACCACTACGACTAAGTAGGATCAGATGGCGGACACCCTGTTTAACCAGCCAATCGGCTACTTTCAATCCCAAGTATCCCAATCCACCTGTGATCAGATAGCTTCCTGTCGGCTCTACTTTGAATATTTTCGAGGTAGGAACTGAACTGCGCACTAATCTGGGTACATAACGTTCACCCCCACGGTAGACTACCTGGTCTTCCGCATCACGGTTGAGCAGCTCCCTTAAAAGGCATTCCATGTGATTTTCAGCAGTTTTACCTGGTTCTAGGTCAATTAATCCTCCCCACAACTCAGGGTGTTCGAGTGACACAACCTTTCCCATACCCCATAGAGGAGTCTGAGCTACAGAGATAGGATGCTCTCCCTTAGCTACTGCTCCTGCTGTAACTACCCAAACTTTTACAGGAGTTGAAGAGTCGTCTTGCAGTAAGGTTTGTAGTAGTCCCAGCAAGCTTTGAGAAGAAGTCGTATTTATCTGAGAAGGGACTTCCTCACTGGTCAAATACACAATCCCTACCAAGGGCAGCTCAGTTTCTTGTTGAACCTGCTGCAACAGTTGTGAATAGTCTTGAGGAAATTGCTTGACAACATAGCAACTCTGCTGTTTTTGCTCAAGCTGCTCTGCTAACTTCTGTGCCACAGTTGCCTCACCTCCGATAATCAGCCATTGACCATTCTGGGAAGGGGTTTCTGGAGCTAGAGTTGAAGGCTTGAGCTGCCACTCTATATGGTACAAACAATCCTTGAGAGCTGCTTGTGCCAGTGATTGTTGATGGTGGTGAATCAGTTGCTGCACGACTTCAACTGCTGTCAAGGAGCCGTTTCCTGTTAACATTGCTGTCAACTGCTTATAGTCTCCTCGATCTAATAGCTCAGTTACAGGAGATGAGGTTGAAACAGATAAATTTTGCTTGGCTTTGTCTTCACCTCTGCCTTGACTCCGTTCAATCCAATAACGTTGTCTTTGGAATGGATAGGTTGGCAATACTACTTTCTGAAAGCCATAATCTTGATCGACTCCCAACCAATCCACTTCAGCTCCCTGTAGATACAATTGTCCTAAACTGAAAAGCATCTGTTGCCAGTCTTCCATCCCTAGTCGCAGAGAAGGCAACCAGACACCTACCTCTTCTGGTAAACACTGCCTTCCCATACCTAACAAAATTGGTTTTGGTCCAATTTCTAAGAAAACTTCATAGCCTTCTTGGTACAAGGTTTCCATACTTTGGACAAACCGCACTGGTTGGCAGATATGATTCACCCAGTAGTCCGGTGTACTAATGTCACAGGTAGCTTGTTCTCCTGTGACATTAGATATGAGTGGAATTTGAGGTTGGTGGTAGTTCACTTGTTGAGCTACTGCTTCAAACTCTGCCAAGATTGGTCTCATTAAAGGTGAATGGAAGGCGTGAGATACCTGTAGTAGTTTGATTTTCACTCCCTCCAATTCCAGGCTGCTACTAATTGCTTTAACCGCAGCACTCGCTCCAGAAATCACAACACTTTCTGGTCCGTTGATGGCTGCAATACCCACATTAGACTGAGCTAACCCCAATTTCTCCGTGTAGTTTGCGATCACTGCTTGCACCTTCGACTCTGATGCCATGACCGATACCATCTCACCGACAGATGGCAATTGTTGCATCAACTGCCCTCGCTTGGCAATTAATCTCAAACCATCTTCTAAACTGAAAACCCCTGCTACCGTTGCTGCGACATATTCACCTACACTGTGACCCATGACCACATTTGGTTCAATGCCCCAGGATTGCCAGAGCTTGAAGAGGGCATATTCGATAGCAAATAGGGCGGGTTGAGTATAAGCTGTTTGGTCTAGTAGCGATGAACCAGACTCATCCGTTGTTTGATGATATAGAACGGCTAAAAGAGATTGATCTAGTAGCGAACTCAGAATTTCGTCACATTCCTCCAAAGCTTGACGAAAAGTTGGCTGAGTTTCGTATAGTTGCCGTCCCATATTCAGATATTGGGAACCTTGACCAGTGAACAGGAAAGCTACTTGAGGAACATTACTGCTGGTACAAAATTCTTTTTGAAACACCCCAACTACTTCTTCCCCAGCACTTCGGTTACTGAGTTTTGTTGCTAATTGTTGTCGATCAGCGGCAATAATAGCAAGGCGATGGTTGAAGTGGAATCGTCCACTATTGGCTGTATAACAAATATCTGCTAGTTCTATTTTTCGGTTAGTTTCTAGATAATTTTGATAACGACTAACCAATTCTTCGAGTGCTTCTTTAGTTTGAGCTGAAAGGGTTAATAAATGTAAGGGACGCTGATATATATCTTGGTTTTTAAATTGTTTTGGGGCTTCTTCGAGAATGACATGGGCGTTAGTTCCTCCCACGGCAAAAGAACTAACTCCAGCTCTGCGAGGCGTGCCATTGCTTTTCCATTCTGACAATTTTGTATTGACGAAAAAGGGACTATTTACAAAATCAATTTTGGGATTGGGTTGTTCAAAGTTCAGGCTAGGGGGAATTAATTTGTGATTGAGAGCCAAAGTAGCTTTAATCAGTCCCGTTACTCCTGCTGCTGCGTCTAAATGCCCAACATTAGTTTTTACTGAACCAATAGCACAAAAGCCTTGTTTTTGGGTGCTCTGCTGAAAAACCTTGGTCAGAGCTTCAATTTCAATCGGATCTCCGAGTTTTGTCCCTGTGCCATGAGCTTCTACATATGTGATCGTCTCTGCTTCCACACCAGCCACAGCCTGAGCTTCTGAAATAACCGCTGCTTGACCTACTACACTAGGTGCGGTGTAGCCGACTTTCAAAGAGCCATCGTTATTAATGGCTGAACCCTTAATTACTGCATAGATATAATCTTTGTCTGCAATAGCATCTTCGAGTCCCTTGAGTAGTACAACTCCGAGACCATTACCATACCTTGTACCCTCAGCTTTGGCATCAAAGGCTCGGCAATGACCATCTGGGGAGAGAATCATCCCGTCTTGATACAAATATCCCACTTCTTGAGGCACACGGATGGTTACACCACCAGCAAGAGCCATGTCGCATTCCCCATTGAGCAAACTTTGGCAAGCTAGATGAACAGCTACTAATGAAGTGGAACAAGCAGTTTGAACGGTGATAGCCGGTCCAGTTAGATTCAGGTTGTAAGCAACACGAGTTGCTAAGTAATCTTTGTCATTAGCCAGCAATTGTTGAAAAGAACTACTATTGAGGTAAGAAAAGTCAAAACAAGGATTAACGTTGTTCCAGAAATAGCTGCTCATGGTAATGCCAGCATAAACCCCGATAGAACCTTGATAGGTATCCGGGTTATAACCACCCCTCTCTATTACTTCCCAAGCACATTCGAGGAATAGCCTTTGTTGCGGGTCTATCTCTTCAGCTTGTTTAGGAGTATAGCCAAAGAAACTAGCATCAAACATATCTATGTTTGAGATCAAACTACCAGTCCTGACGTAGTTAGAGTTATTCAGTAACTCTTGTTCGATCCCAGAGTTGAGCAATTCTTGTTCTGAAAAAAGACATATTGATTCAACTCCATCCCGAACATTCTGCCAAAACTGTTCAATATCATCAGCTCCTGAATAACGTCCAGATATTCCTATAATTGCTATGTCTTGATTATCGTTAAGGTCTTCTAAATCATCCATCATCTTACTGTCATACTTTAATTTTGCTATATTTCTTAATTACTTAGCTGTTCATAACAGTTATAACAATACAACAATACTTGGAAAAAATTATTTTTTGCCGCGTAGACTTTTTCTAATATTGCGCCTTTCCTTTCTTGTAGTGCCTTTCTTAACTCGCTCATCTCCACGAGTTTTACTAGTTTCCATAAATAATTCTTTACTACCAATCTGAGTAAGGTGTTGACTTAGAAAATGTACAGTAGGGTTAGCAAACAGGTCAACTACTTTCAATTCTATGCCTAATAGTTCTTGCAATTTATTATGCACTCTGATGACAAGTAAAGAATTTCCTCCTATGGCAAAGAAATTGTCGTGAATTCCTACTTCTTCTAGCTCAAGAACTTCTGTCCAAACAGCAGCAATTTGTTGTTCAGTTTTGGTTTGAGGTAGTATATTTTGATTCGTATCGGCTATAGTTTGTCTTTGAGGTTTGGGCAATCGTTTACGGTCTACTTTGCCGTTGGCAGTTAATGGTAAAGCTTCCAAAATAACATAATCATCAGGAACCATATATTCGGGAAGTTTTTGCCATAGGTACTTACGCAATTGTTCCGAAGTACAATTTATTTCTTGATCAGGCTGGCCCACTTCATTTTTGTCTTCTGTCTGATGGATATCGGTCAGGGAAGAATCGCTAATAACAGACTTTTCCTTGAACACGGCATAAGCAACCAGGCGTTTGCTTTGTTGAGATTCTCCGATAGCAGTAACAATCGCTTCTTTAATTCCTGGAAATTGCTTTAATGCTACTTCAATTTCCCCCAGTTCAACACGATAACCATTTATTTTTACCTGGAAGTCTTCTCGGCCTAAAAACTCAATATTACCATCCGGTAAATACCTGCCTAAATCCCCAGTTTTGTATAACGGTTCCTGAGTGACTGGATGGGTAATAAAGCTTGCTTGGGTCTTGTGCTCATTTTTCCAATAACCCTTAGCTAAACCTACCCCTCCAATATAAAGTTGTCCCGGTACCCAAACTGGTCTTGGTTCCATCAACTCATTCAGTACGTAAAAACTTTGATTTAACAGGGGCTTACCATAGGGAATACTCTTCCAGTCTGACCCCACCTTTTCAATCGGATAGCCAATCGACCAAATTGACGCTTCGGTTGCTCCACCCAAACTCATCACTTGAACATTAGACCACAGAGATTGGATTTTGCTTGGTAAGTCTACTGGCAGCCAATCTCCACTCAACATTACCACTCGTAAATCACCTACTGCTGTTGCTGAGGTTCCTAATAAATGCTCTACCAACATCTGCATCAGAGCCGGAACTGAGTTCCACAAGGTAACTTCGTGAGCGATAATTAATTCTCTCCAGCAAGCTGGATCCTTTGCTGCTTTTGGTGGTGGCATCACTATCGCTCCCCCTGCTCCTAGCACACCAAATATGTCGTACACTGACAGGTCAAAATTTAACGCTGCTAAGGCGAGTACTCGGTCAGATGGTGTTACTTTAAACCGTTGATTGATGTCGAGGATGGTATTGATTGCTCCCCGATGATCGATCATTACCCCTTTGGGTAAACCTGTGGAACCAGAAGTGTAAATCACATAAGCTAAATCTTCTGAAGTTTGTACTGGTTCTAGGGGGTTTGGATCATATTCTGCTAACTCTTCAGTATCTACAGACCAACATTTGATTCCTTCAGGCCAACCCAGAGACTGTTTGAGGTGAGTTTGAGTCAATACTTGTGTGACTTGTGCTTGCTCGAGTAGATACCACTGTCTTTCTTGGGGTAGCCCAGGATCTATCGGTAGGTAAGCTCCACCAGACATCAAGATGCCTAACACTGCTACTACCTGTTCCCAACCTTTCTCCATGACTACGGCTACCAGCTGATTCGGTTTGACTCCTAATTTCCGCAATCCATGTCCCAATTGATGAGACCTTTGATAGAGTTCCCCATAAGTTAGGCTTTTTTGGGGACTAATAACAGCTGTCGCTTCACTTTGAACTTGTACTTGCTTAACAAACAAACTATGCAAGATATCTTCAGACCAAGATTGAGTCGTCTGATTCACTTGTGCTTGGAGTGCTAGTTGAGCTGTTGGTAATAGTTGGTGGTAAGTCTCCATCCAAGGTTCGTCAGAGGTGGCTAGCTGTTGAAGCAAATCACAATAAGCCTCAAACATTTGCTCGATGAGACCTTCAGGGAATAGCCCTTCCACTGTATGCCAACTAAATGCCAGTGCTCCTTTCTCCTCGGTTACGATATGGTCGAGCAACACTTGAGGCGTTTGAGCTGCACTATACACAACCTCTCCAAAGTGCTCCAAACCGAATCCTCGCCCCACCTCTTCATCAGCCAGAGACTTTAAGCCCAAAGTGCTAGTAAAGACTACCCCCATTGGTTGACTACGCCCTCGACGATAGAGCTCTCGCTGCACTTCTACTCCACTGATATAACGATGCTCTAAATCTTCCCACAGCTGTCTTTGCAGTTTTTGAGCACGACTAATGAATGGAACTGCTTGTGAGTTATCTACCTCTAGTAAGATTACAGAGGTGAAGTCGCCTATGAGCTCATTGACTTGAGGGTGTAAGGGCAAACGGTTAAATAAAGTCAGATTGAGGGTAAACTTTGAACTTTTGCTCCAGTAATTCAAGACAGAGGCAAAAGCACTTAACAATACCCCTGATGGGGTTAAATTTGCTTTGCTCGCCTTGTTTTTTAACTGTTGCCAATCACTCTGAGACAGTTGAGCTGTGTGAGTATTGAACTGAGGATCAGTAATTGCAGAAGTTACTTTCGCTTGGGGAATTTCTGGAGCTGGAGGTAGGTTATCTAAGCGGTTGAACCAATATTGCTGAGAACTGAGATACTGGGGACTATCTTTGAGTTCCAATTCCGCGAGCACATAGTCTCGGAAGGAGATTTCCGTTGCAGGCAGTGAACTCTGTGGATTATTGTACAGTTCTGACCACTGCTTAAATAGAACATAAGTACTCCAGGCATCAAATATTAACATATCGATGCTGGCGTGCAAGCGGAAACATTGTTCATTTAAACGGGTAGCCCGTAGATGAAATAAAGGCCACTGGTTAGTTGGTAAAACCTCATGGGACATCTGATTGCGAATCTGCTCTAGCTCTGAAGCAATCGTTTCAGGAGATTCCTCAGACAAATTTAAAATTTCAATTTCATAGGGAGGCACCTGCTCAAGTATTTGCTGGTTACCGTCAGCTAAAACTACCATCCGCAGCATATCATGGTGGTCAATTAATCGCCTCCAAGCTTGGTGTAAGCTTTCTAAATTTAAGTTTTCACAATCTACTTCTATGTAAATGTGGGTAGCAATATTACCTAGGTCAAAAATTTGATTGCGACCTATCCAATAAGCTTGTTGAATGTCATTTAACGGAAATGGTTGATACCTTTGCTCTGGATGAGGAATCAGGGTAGGAAGCTCGGAAAAGGAATCTATGGGGATGACATTGTTAGCTAAATACTCTACCAAAGATTCTACCGTTGGATAATCAAATAACAGTGTTGAACTGAAGCTTGTACCTAAGTTAGACTCCAATTGATTTTTCAATTCCACTGCCATCAGGGAATCTAATCCTAAGTCAAACAATGGTTGATGTCTTTCTATCTGTTGTCCATCTCTCAATCCTAAAATATTGACTATGGCTGAACTAATTTGAGTTGTTAGTAATTCCTGACGTTCTGAAACAGATGCTGATTTTAATTGTTCTTTAAAGGCAGACTTTTGAGTTAATACTGGTTCTGTTACTTTTACCCTTAATCCCTCTAGTTCTACTAGTACAGTTCCTTGGTTGTCTACTAGAAAAATGTTTGCCGTTAAGTTGGTTTGTCGTATTTCTGCTATAGCCCATACTTGGCTGATTGTTTGGCGATACAGTTTGAATTTTTCTACCCCTACTGGTAGATATATTTTATCTGTTTCTGTGTGTGGTATGGCATACGATACTATTTGGAAGGCTGCATCTAATAGGGCTGGATGTAGCTGATAGTCTGCTAGTTGGGCGGTTAATTCTTCAGGGAAGGCCATTTCTCCTAGGGCTTTTCCTTGACCTTTCCACAACTGCTTTATTCCTTGGAAACTACTGCCGTAGTCTATCCCTTTTGAGCGATATTCTCGGTAATGTTCTTCAATTTCTATTGCTTGACTACACTCAGCTTGGTATTTTTCTAGGTCGATTTTTGCTTGGCTGTTCCTGGTTGGCTCAGTATATATCTTTCCTTGTGCGTGCAATACCCATTGCGGTGTTTGTTGATTTTCACCTTCTGAGGGGCTGAAAATCTCGAACTTATAGCTATTGTTTTCTGCGAAGCTGACTACTGTTTGTACGGTCTTTATTTCGGTTTCTGGTATAACTAAACTTTGCAGTATGTCTACGTCAGAAACGACTACTTGCTCTTGGCTTGTGAATAGACTTTTTCCGGCTGAAGCAGCTATTTCTAAGTAGCCTGTGCTGGGAAATAGTACTTTTCCAAAAACCTGGTGGTGATTCAGGTAACCTGGAGATTCTGCTCCTATGTATGATTGAAAACGATGTTGATCCTCTATTCCCGCTAGGTTAATTTTTTCTCCTAGTAATGGGTGCTGCTCTTTGCCTTTTAACCAGTAGGATTTTTGTTCGTAACCATTTTGGCTAGAAACCCAATACCTTTCTCGTTGGAAGGGATATGTTGGCAATGCCACCTTCTGACGAGCATAATTTTGCTCAAATGCTATCCAATCTACTTTGGCTCCCTCTACATATAACTTTCCTAAACTAGATAGCATCTGTTGGCATTCTTCTACTCCCGGACGCAATGAGGGCAACCAGACACCGATTTTTTCTGGTAAACATTGACGTCCCATACTTAGTAATACTGGTTTTGGTCCTATTTCCAGAAATAACTCGTATCCTTCCTGGTACAAAGTTTTCATGCTTTGAGCAAATTGCACTGGTTGGCGCACATGATTTACCCAGTATTCGGCAGTGGTAATCTGCTCAGTTACCTGTTTGCCAGTGACATTGGATATCAGTGGTATCCTAGGCTGCTCATAGGTTATTTCTTTTGCTGCTGCTTCAAATTCTGCCAGCATCGGTTCCATCAGAGGAGAATGGAAGGCGTGGGATACTTTTAGTGGTTTGGTTGTGATTCCGGCTGATTCGAGGTTAGTTGCGATCGCTTCTACTGCTTTTCCCTCACCAGAAATTACTATGCTTTGAGGTCCATTGATTGCTGCTATGGCGACTTTCTCACTGAGATCTTTTGCTTTCAATGTTTCTAGGACTTTAGACTCTGGAGCCATAGCCCAGAGCATCTTACCATCACCAGGTAATTTCTGCATCAAAGAGCCTCTAGCAGCAATTAGTTTCAAGCCATCTTCTAAACTAAAAACTCCTGCTACGGTTGCTGCTACATATTCTCCTACACTGTGACCCATGACCACATCTGGCTCAATTCCCCAGGATTGCCAGAGTTTAAATAGAGCATATTCTATAGCGAATAAAGCTGGTTGGGTATAAGCTGTTTGGCCTAGTAGGGATGAACCTGACGAGTTTTTGTCTGTTGGATAAAGAATGTTTCGTAATGACGTTTCCTGGAAGGTTTCTACGCTACTGAGAATCTCCTCGCATTGGTTAATCGCTTGACGGAAAGTTGGTGCTTGTTGATACAACTGCTTTCCCATGTTGATATATTGGGAACCTTGACCTGTAAATAGGAAAGCAATTTTGGCTACTGTAGTGTTGTTTAGCAGTTCTCCTGAAGTGATTCCTGCTAATTTTTTTCCCTCTTGGTGTTGTCGGAGTTTTTCGACTAATTCTTGTTGGTTAGGGGCGACAACTGCTAGTCTGTGGGTGAAGTGAGTCCTTCCAGTGCTAGCAGTGTAGCAGACATCGCCTAACCTTAAGTTTGGATTGGTTTTGAGATAATTTTGATAGCTACTAATTACTTCACCAAGAGCTGTTTCAGTTTTGGCTGACAAAGTTAATAGATGAACTGAATTTTCTAAGTAATCTTCGCTGTTACCTGTTGCCTTCCCCCCTTGAGGGGACACAGGGGAGGTTTGCCTGTTGTCTTCTATTGGTGCTTCTTCAACAACAACATGAGCATTTGTACCATTCAAGCCGAAAGAATTCACGGCTGCTCGCCTTGGTATACCTGTTGGCACTTCCCAAGCTTTAAATTCTGTGTTGACGTAGAAGGGGCTATTGGCAAAATCAATGTTTGGATTGGGTTGATTAAAGTGCAAAGAAGGAACCAGTTTTTGATTTTTCAGGCATAAAATTGTCTTAATTAAACTAGACATTCCTGCGGCAGTTGCTGCGTTACCAATATTAGTCTTTACTGAACCGATCGCACAAAATTGTTTTTGAGCTGTCCACTTAGAAAATGCTTCTGTAAATGCCTCAACCTCGATGGGATCTCCAAGAGGTGTTGCTGTACCGTGAGCTTCTAAATAACTTATAGTTTCTGGATTAATTCCAAATTGTTGATAAATATTTTCTGCTAAGCGTGCTTGAGATTTACTACTAGGGGCACTAATTCCATTTGTGCTTCCATCATAATTTGTACCTGTACCCTTAATTATTCCATAGATATGATCTTGATCTTGAACTGCTTGCTCATACCTTTTTAATAAAATTGCACCACAACCTTCTCCCCAAACTATACCGGATGCTTCAGCATCAAAACTTTTACAACGTCCTTCGGGAGATACCATCTGAAACTGGCTCGACAGTACTTGGAAGTCTGGTGTTAGCATGGTAGAAATACCACCTGCGATCGCTATTTCGCTCTCTCCCCGTTTAATACTTTCGCAAGCTTGATGAACAGCTACTAATGATGAAGAACAGGCAGCCTCAACAGCTACCACTGGTCCTTTAAGATCCAGGAAATAGGCTATTCTTGCTGGTAGAACTGACAGCATAGTTCCTGATAGCACCAGTCGATGATGACCGAAACCTGAATTGGACAAAAACTTGATATAATCACTGCTTGCTGCCCCAACAAATACTCCACAGTGTTTCCCCTTGAGAGAATCAGGAGCATATCCAGCATCCTCAATAGCATGGTAAGCTTCCTCTAAAAAGATTCTTTGTTGAGGTTCGATTAACTCAGCTTCTCCAGGAGAAATTTGAAAGAATAAAGGGTCAAATTTGTCAATGTCATCTAAAAAAGCAGCATACTTTGAACAAGCAGTACCTGGATGTTCTGGATCTGAATGATACCAACTTCGTCCTTCCCATCTTCCAGGGGGAGGTTCTGTTACACTATCAACTCCATGCTTTAAGTTTTCCCAAAATTCCTTCCAGTTTTTTGCTCCTGGATATCGACATGATATTCCAATAATCGCTATATCGTCTGTTATCCTTTGATCTGGAATTGATTTAGTAGTTACAGATTCTTTTTGCTGAATTTCTAGTAATAGTTGCTCTGCATCCTCTAAGGAAACTTCACCAGATTGTAATTGATTTAGTATTGCTTCATCCTGATTGCTCTGTCCTTGATTGGGAACGGCAGTGGGTAGATTTTTCTTTGTTGGGGAATTTAGATCTACTGTTTCTAATAAGTTTTGAGCATTTTCTAAGGATATTTCTCCTGAACTCAGTAGAGATAATATTTGCTCTGTTTTATCTGTATTAATTAATTTATTCTGACCATTATTAGGCACTGTTGCTAGTATCTGTTGATCTGTCAACCCCAATAGTAGTTGCTCTGCATTCTCTAAGGATATATCACCGGATTGCAATTGATGTAGTAGTTCTTCTTGGTGACTCATTGACTCTTGATTTGCTTGCTGGGAACTATTTTTTACGCCATTATAGAGCTCTGGCATAGTTACCACTATTTTGCCGATATGCTTGCTATGTTGCAGGTGACGGAAAGCTTCCACCACATCTTCACTTGGAAATACTTTGTAAGGTAATGGCTTGAGGCTACCGGACTCAAACAGCAAGGCTAAATCGTCCCAAAGCTTGGCATGAAATTGTTTATCTCTAACAAATTCATCTGACATATCAAAGGGAAAATACTTCACATCTGGGCGTCTTTGAGAAACTTGCTCATGGCTCCAGATGTTGAGCCTACCAATTTCAATATATCGTCCACCTGGGGCCAGGATATCTATATTTTTGGGGATGTACTCTCCATGAGTCAGGCTATTAAAAATTACATCTACTCCATTCCCCTGGGTGAGTTCCCTTACTTCACTAGCAAACTCCGTGGTTCGAGAATTCATTACATGTTTTATTCCCTGTTCTCGAAGAACAGATATTTTGTGGGGACTAGTCGTGGCAAATACTTCTGAGCCAAAAAATTGAGCTAATTGAACTGCAGCTTGTCCTGCACCTCCCGAAGCTGCATGAATTAATACTCTCTCTCCTGGCTGAACTTTGGCCAAATTATGCAACCCGTAATAGGCAGTGAAAAAAGACATAAAAATAGTAGCTGCCTCTACCATACTCAGATCAGAAGGCTTAGCCAATAAGTCATCCGGTGAGCAGATAACAAAGCTACTGAAAGCATTGCCGGGATAAGCCAATATCACCTCATCGCCGACTTTCCATTGGGATACGTCTGAGCCAACCGCTACAACAGTACCCACACCTTCAACACCAAAGGTGAGATTTTCAGCACTGATAATTCCAGAGCGATATCTTTTTTTGATGTACTCTTGGAAGATACCCAGTACGTTGAGTACTTCTCGAAAATTAACTGGTACAGCTTTTATTTGAACTTCGACTTCAGTGGATTTAGGCTTTCGACGTTCTTGAGGCATCCAAGTTAGATTCTTTAACAAGCCATAACTAGGTATCCTTAACTGAACTGGTTGGGGATTAGGTATTTTTTGTTCTACAGTGCTTTGGATCAAATTGGGAATTACTGTCTCACCAAACTCTTGCTGAATACGACTGGCTATTTCTGGTTGGTTAAAGGTTACCTGGTGTATTTCTAGTTCTTTTTTGATAGCTTCAGGAAACTTGGCTTTAATGTCGGCACTCAAATGTTGTTTGAGGGCGACTAGAGATAATCTAGGGCTCTTGGCTATTTTCTGCCCTAGTTGTTGGGCATAATTTAGGACATCCTGCCTCGATACAACGGGAAAAGGAATACCTCGTTCAGCTAGTTCTTTTCCTCGATAGTTTTCGCCAGTGTAGATCATTTCTTGGGCTAATTCGGATCCTAGCTTTTCCCGCAAGATTAATGATGTTGCTCCTACTGGGGTAAAACCATATTTCATGAAGTTAGTTGCATACACACTTTCTTGGCTAAACACCACAAAATCTGCATACAAACCCAGAAGCAAGCCACCACCAAAACTATGCCCTTGCATTGCTGCAATTATAGGAATTTCGCAATCAAGTATCAACCCTGATAAATCAAGAACTTCTACTTCACCCCTAGTCTTTCTAATTAAATATTCTTTGCTAGCCCCTGATGAAAAATAATTACCATAGCCCGTCAAAATGACTACTTTATATTGCTGATTTTGCGCAACTACACTAAAACAGTGGCGTAAGCCCTCAACTATGCTTGGAGAAAAGCCATTACGACTGCTCTCATCTTTCATCGTAATTTGCACAACACCATTGCCCAACTCCGTCAGTTGTACCACCTCAGAGTTGCTAGTTCCTAAGTCCCGATTCAAATTCAGTTCTGCCATGGGTATACCCCCTCTTTAGCGAATTGTTTGATTTTTGCTTGAATCGTTGGGTCACCTAAGAGGCTGGCAGACTTGTTGGCGGCTAGATTCTGAGTCTCAGCTTGAATTATCCATAACTTATTCATATAGTCTTTTAATTCCTTAACCCCAGATAAGGGTAAATATCTTAAACGGCGAATATATTGACTAATCAACTTATTAGGGTTGCTGTCGTATTCATCGACTAAGCCCCAGTTATAGGCTTCTGAGCCAGAGATTGGTTGAGTTGTGAGGGATAAGCGGTAAGCTTTTTGAAATCCCACTCGACGAATCAGAAAGGGCAAAACGCAAGCGGGTAATAAACCAAATAATAGTTCTGATAACACAAAGGTTACTGTTTCATCAGCAATGACCAGATCACTTGCAGCAACAAAACCCACTCCTCCTGCTTGAACTTTACCACGGACAAGGGACAAAATCACCTTGCTACTTTGGGACATCTGTTTGAGGATGTTGTAGTAGCCGTGAGCACTGATTTTGGTATCCACCAGCTCGCCATTGGCTATTGCTTGAAAATCCATTCCGGTACAAAAGACATCCGGTAGTCCTTCAAGAATCACTACTTTAACGGTTTCTTCGCCTTCAACAGCTTGTAGGGCTGATAACAATTCCTGAGTCAGCTGATCGTTGATGCTATTGTTGGCTTCTGGACGATAGAGCTGAATTCTTTGTACAGCAGGTTGATGATTTATTTTTATGGTTTTGTAATACATATTATAGTGTTCTCAATGGTTTGTCAACCTGGATCATCTTTTTTTTCAGCTATTAGCTATCAGCTATCAGCTGTCAGCTTTTTTGCTCCTATCCCCTGTTCTCTGTTACACAGTATTCATTGTTGCTCATCCAGATAACACACTGATGCAGCTTGGCGTAAATAACCCGTCAGTTTGATATCAATATAATCCTTACTCTATGGACATTTTGAATGCAAGAATTTTGAATTTTGAATTCCGCGCAGCGGCACCAGAGCTATACCCACTCGTATTTTCGGTGGAATTCCTTGATTGCTTTTAAGACTAATCGACCCTTGCCTGCTATTTTTTTCCAGACTCCGGGGAACAGTTGATAGTCCAAGGTGACATTTCTAGTGCCAAAGGCAACTGCACTACTATGATAGAGTAACTGCTCATATTCTTCCATACTTAAAGAATAGCGGTCTGCTAACTGGGCTGATATACCTTGTTGAGCTTGAATTTGCTTCCCTTCTGGAGTCACAACCCCACTATAAAATTCGGAACAACAACCAGAGCCATAGGAAAACATCCCAATTCTGCGAGGGGTACTGAAGTCTCCATTGTCGATGGTACTGGCTAAGGATAAAAACAAAGTTGCTCCCATAATATTGCCTACCTGTTGGCAGTAGACTAATCCCGGCATTACCCTTCTTTGGAAGTCCGCTTCAATCTCTGCAGGTTTAGCTCTTTTCAACCTACGCATCATATTTCTATGAGCGCCTTTAACCATACCACCAAAAGGAGTATGAAAACTCAAATAATCAAAACTTTCTCGGTAGTCTACTCCTTCGACTCGGTTTTGATAATGTCGGTAGGCATTTTCGCAACAGTCTAGGTAAGAAAGCAAGGATAAGTCGGCATCTCCTGCTTCTGAATCGGGATTAGGTCTACAGGTATCCATGACTTCATAACCATAGTAACCGTTGCAGCCTACATCAATTTGAAAAATGTGGGGAGTATCACTGACTAAAAGAGCCACGGCTCCAGCACCACTACTGGGTTCAGCAAAAGACCAATCGTAATTGATTGCTTCTCCTCCCTCGGCAACCAGAAACCGAGAGATATCGGTGGCGATAACTAAGGCTTTGGCTCCCGGAAAGGTTTGGGACAAAATCAAGTTGATTGCCATCTGTAAGCCAGCGGTTCCTGAGTAGCAAGCTTGCTTGAGTTCAAACATGCGGCAGTTACGACTTAAGCCCAAATACTCTTGGATATAGGTGCTCATCGATTTGCCAAAGTCAATGCCTGACTCGCTGCAGGTAATCACCATTTCTATGCGCTGCTTGTCAGCATCACTCAAGCGATCGATGATGGGCTTGGCGGCATTAACCGCATAGGAAACGGGATCTTCATAGGGCAGAGAAACCGCTTTCTCTTTCATCATTAGATTGTCAAAGCGGGAGATATCCAACTGACGCGCTTGTGCCAACTTGCGCAGCTCTAATTGGGCTGCACCTCCATATACACTTAGGGCTTCAATGCCAACTTGTTGCATAGCTTTACTCCTTGCCCAGTAATAGAGCTGTATTGATGCCGCCAAAAGCAAAGCTATTGCTGATGGCATAGTTAATTTCCCCTTGAACAGCAGTTTCTTTGACCCAATTTAGGTTATCATCAATGGGGTCAACCAAATTGTGGGTTGGATGACAAAAACTAGAGTTCATTTGTAATAAAGTAGCGATCGCTTCGATAGCTCCAGCCGCAGTTAAACAGTGACCAGTCAAAGATTTAGTTGAATTAAGGAGACAATGGTCAACTCCTGTGGATTTCAGAGCAGATACTTCCGTATTGTCACCAATAGGGGAACTGGTACCATGAGTATTGACATAATCGATTTGCTCTGGTTTTAAGTCTGCCATAGCTAAAGCTGCACTCATGGCTTGTGCTTCTGCTTTTTGGGATGGTTCAGGGCTACGATTGCCAGCTAAATTTAAGCCCCAACCCAGGAGTTTTCCTTGAGAAAGTACTCCTCTTTGTTGAGCGCTGTCAGCTTTTTCTAAGACTATAACTCCACAACCTTCCCCATAAATAAAACCGTCATGGTTATGGTCAAATGGTCTACAGGCAAGCTCTGGACTATCAGCAAAACGTTCGCTACCCATAGCTCCCAAATTCATTAGTCCCTGACATTCATAGGCACAGATATCAAAGAGACTACCAACGACAATACTAATATCAGTCACCCCCGTTAAAATTTGGCGAGCTCCATGAATGATAGCGACTGCACCACTAGCAGATGCTCCACCTACGGTATAACCTTCTCCTTGAATTGGAAAGCACTGGGAAAGTAAACCCAAGATATCTGTATCCCAAACTGTCAGTCCATAAGTTGGTCGGATAAATTCTGGACGTGATTGATAACGTTGCCAAGTTTGTTGCTGATGGCGTTGTTGCAGATTGGAGCCACCGATTACTAGACCAATACGTTCTGGCTTGACTGGGGCAGAGGTTAGTTTAGCATCTTCCCAAGCCTGGGCAACAGCGAACATAGCAACTTGTCCACTCCAGGTTGCACTGCGTAACAATCCCCTATGTTGAGGAAATAGGGTTCTGACATCAAGCTCTGGTAGTTCTGCACCAATAAATTTTTTACTAGGGCTTTCCCTTCCTGGTCTTTGCAGATAACCAAATTGAGTTTTACCGGAGAATAGGGCTTCCCGGAAAGATTCAACTTCTTGGGCAATGGGAGTGACAATGCCCATACCAGTTATCTTGATGTCATTCATACACTAATACCAATTCCCGCTCCCTAAACAACAAACAACCAACAACAAATATTACAATTTTGCTGCAAATAAATCAGCAAGTTCTCCAATATTTTTAGCTCCAGCCAGTTCAATACGGGGAATATTCAAGGATAGGTCTTCCATCACCATCATGATAATTTCTGCCCGATTAACTGAATCGATACCTAATTTTTTTAAGCTATCAGTAGGTTCTAGGGGAGAATCTTCTAATTCTGGTGCTATTTCACGAGTGTATTTTTTTATTATTTTTAGTACTTGTTCTTTGCTCATATTAACTCCAATTTACTCCTAAACTGTAACCTGTTTTTTAATCTGTTGAACCAGTTTGTTTGCTTCCTGGATAGTCAACTCCTTCTTAGCTACTTTATTAAGAATCGCACGTAAGCGCAATTTTGGATCCATCTCCTCTGATGAATTTACAGGTGAACCGTTATTTGGCAAAGATTCTTGGGGATGACCTCCATTGCCATTACCTTGGAATAATTTGCTACCACCAGTAGCAGCAATTTCCTGGGCAATATATGGTGCCAGCTCTAATAAAGTAGGATAATCATACAACTTGGTGGCTTTGAGGTTTAAGTTGTAGGTTTGATTAATCGTGGTTGTCCATTCCACCCCAACGATGGAGTCTAATCCTAAATCAACAAATTTCTGGTCTTCGGCAATTTCACTCTCTTCTGTATAGAGTGCTTCGGCTAACTGCTGTTTGAGAACCTGCTTGATTTCTGATAGGTTTACCTGGGGTTGAGGCAATGGTTGTAGGGTTTTCAAAGGCTGCTGACTAACCTGGGGTTTTGTACCCTGACTTGCCAAGGTTTGGGCAATATATGCTGCTAGCTCTAATAAAGTAGGATAATCATACAACTTGGTGGCTTTGAGGTTTAAGTTGTAGGTTTGATTAATCGTGGTTGTCCATTCCACTCCAACGATGGAGTCTAAGCCTAAATCAACAAATTTCTGGTCTTCGGCAATTTCACTCTCTTCTGTATAGAGTGCTTCGGCTAACTGCTGTTTGAGAACCTGCTTGATTTCTGATAGGTTTACCTGGTTTACCTGGGGTGTCGGCAGTGGTTGTAGAGTTTTTAAAGATTGCTGAGTTTGAGAACTGGAGCTTATCGGTTTTGTACCCTGACTTGATAAGATTTGGGCGATATATCCAGACAACTCTAATAAAGTAGGATAATCATACAACTTGGTGGCTTTGAGGTTTAAGTTATAGGTCTGATTAATCGTAGTTGTCCATTCTACCCCAACGATGGAGTCTAAGCCTAAATCAACAAATTTTTGGTCTTCGGCAATTTCACTCTCTTCTGTATAGAGTGCTTCGGCTAACTGCTGTTTGAGAACCTGCTTGATTTCTGATAAGTTTACCTGGTTTACCTGGGGTGTCCGCAGCGGTTGTAAGGTTTTCAAAGGTTGCTGAGTTTGAGGAGCCGAAGAGATGCTTGGTGTTTCCTCAAAACTGATAGCTCCAGCTGCCATCCTTGCTGCTAAGGTTTGTTGCACATGAGGAATGTCTCGTAAGTAGGGAGATTTTAAACCTTTCTGGACGGCACGGGAGACCATCACTAGTACACTATCTTTGTTATAACGAGGTAGGGTTTTGTAGTACCTTGAATGCAGTTGAGAGTATTTTGAGAATAAACCCAACCGTTCCTCATCCACCCGCGTGTCATAATCTACCAGTCGAATCACAAAAGCACGACGTAACTTATGTAAGCCAGGTTTTAAGGGAACTGATTGATGTAAGACGTATTTATTGAAGAAAAAGGCATCTCCTAAGTTATACTCGTCTTCTTCATAACCATCTTTAATAGTATAATCGATTACATCTTCGGTAATTTTATTATAAATAGTGTTGGCGTTAGCCACATATTCATTCAAGTCTCCTTGGGATTCATCCCACTTAATATTATTTTTTAAATGTAAGTCAAAAACACTGTAATAGAACTGTCCTGGAAAAATCTTGGTAGATACATATTGCATCCCACCTCGATGTTCTTTAGTTATTTTATCCAAGGGGATCCAGATGGAAGCACCAAAGTCTTCGGTTTTGGTAAAGGAAAACGAACCGACTCCTACATGCCAAGGCAAGCCTTTATGGTTTGGTTCCACCGAAAACAGGGCATTGTGCATGATCATCAAGTTTTTGCCGGTGATGTAATTCAGCAGAGCCAGCTTCTCTTGGATAAAGGAAGAAACAAAATCGTATTTCACCAAGTCATAGGCATGATCATTGGTATCGATATCATCAATCCCTCCCAATTTCAAAGTTACTTTTTCCTTAGATATCTGGCTTTCCTGTTTAGCCTGATCCAAGGTTTTTTGGATAGTTTTTATCGCAGAAAAGTCAAATATTTTTTTGATTTGACAGTATCCCTTCTCTTCATACTCTTGTTTAAGTTGTTCAACTTGTTCCCGGTTCATAGTTTTTGGTTCCTTAGTTGTTTTTTGGTTAATCAAAATATCTTGATGTAGTGCTTTACCCAGGGTTTGGGTAATCTTTTCTGATTCAAGATATTGCTGAGTTATTTGAGCAGGTTCTACCTGAGTCAGTGGCACTCTCAATTGAGCCAATTCTCTTTTTGCTGGTTGTTGTTTAGCTACTGTAGTTTTGGATAAAGATAGTGACGCTGGGTTGGATAATCTCCGTTGTGGTTGCTCTATATCGGGAGCATCCGATTTTTGTATATTTATTGTAGTGCGAGCATCTTGCTCGCTTTCTTTAATTCGCGGTTGCTCTCTTTCTTTAATTCGCGGTTGTTCGCTTTCTTTAATTCCAGGGAGCATCTTGCTCCCACTACTGTTATTTGTGACTACGCTGTTTTTGCTTTGATTGTTGTCAGATGCTACCTGAGGTGCTACTTTTCCGTTTTTACCTTTATTTTTGTACTGTTGCAGATCACTGATCCAATATCTTTTCCGTTGCCAGGGATAGGTTGGTAAAACTACCTTTTGGGGAGCATCATCTGGGTAAAATCCTAACCAGTCAACCTTAACTCCCTGTACATATAACTGCCCCAAACTTTGCAGCATTTGTAACCAGTCTGGCTTACCAGGGCGTAAACTTGGCAACCAGATTTTTTTGCTTCCGATGAGACATTCCCTTCCCATAACGAGTAGAACTGGTTTAGGACCAATTTCTAAAAAGATACGAATATCTTGTTCGGCTAAAGTCTTGATGCCTGCGACAAATCTGACTGGTTTGACTACATGCTCTACCCAATAGTCAGCTGTGGCAATGCTCTTGTCTGCTATGGTTCCTGTGACGTTGGAGATTACAGGTATCCTTGGTTGATGGTAAGTGATTTGCTGGGCTACTGCGGCAAACTCTGCCAACATTGGTGTCATTAAAGGGGAATGAAAAGCATGGGATACCTGCAGCTGCTTCGTCTTAATCAATTTTGACTCTAGTTTTGTAACAATAGCTTGAATCGCTCCTGCTTCCCCAGAAATCACCACACTTTCGGGCCCGTTGATTGCAGCAATTGTCACTTGCTTGGTATGATTAGCGATCGCATCTTTTACCTGAGACTTTGATGCCATAACAGAAACCATCTCTCCACCAGCAGGTAATTGCTGCATTAACCTCCCCCGCAGGGCGATTAACTTCAAGCCATCTTCTAAACTCAAGACTCCAGCTATAGTTGCTGCCACATATTCTCCCACACTGTGACCCATCACCACCTGAGGCTTAATACCCCAAGATTCCCACAACTTGCACAAGGCATACTCTAGGGCAAACAATGTCGGTTGGGTATAGGCAGTTTGGTCTAGTAAATAGGAGTTTGAGTTTGGTGTATCTTGAGGATAAAGGACTTCTAATAACGGACGCTCCAGATAAGGACGTAGGAGTTCATCACATTGATCTAAAACTTGACGGAAAACAGGCTGAGTTTGATACAGTTGCCTTCCCATCTGCACATACTGGGAACCTTGACCAGTAAACAGAAATGCTACTTTAGCTGGACTACTACTATGGGATAGTTGTCCTGAAAATACCCCACTCTCTTCTTCCCCTGCTTGGTATTGCCGCAGTTTGTTGGTTAATTGTTGTGGGTTAGTGGCAATTATTGCTAGGCGATGATTAAAGTCAGCTCTTCCAGTATTAGCGGTGTAACATACATCTGCTAGCTCTAATTCCGGATTGGTTTCGAGATGATGCTGATAACTACTGACTAACTCTTTAAGTGCTTGCTCTTTCTTAGCAGACACAGTTAATAAGTAAGGTGGCTCCTGGCTCCTGGCTCCTGGCTCCTGGCTCCTGGCTCCTGGCTCCTGGCTCCTGCCTTCTGGTGCTTCCTCAACAATGGCGTGGGAATTAGTACCACTAAAACCAAAAGAACTTAAGGCTGCTACACGAGTTTCATCTCCCTCATATTGTTCCCATACCTTACCCTCAGTGGGAATCACCCCAGGAATCCCCGCCAAACTTATATAGGGATTCAACTGTTTCCAATGCAAGTGAGGTGGAATATACTGATTTTGCAGCGATAATACTACCTTAATTAATCCTGCAATACCGGCAGCTGCTTCCGTATGACCAATATTGGTTTTGACTGAACCAATCATCAAGGGTCGATCTGCACTACGATCCTTGCCATACACTGCTTCTATTGCCTTAATCTCCACCGGATCTCCCAAAGAAGTACCGGTACCATGAGCTTCCACATAAGATATCTGGTTAGCCGAAACTCCTGCTACCGACAACGCTCTTTTGAGTACCGCTTCTTGAGCCGATTGGTTAGGTGCTGTCAAGCCATTGCTCGCACCATCTTGGTTAATTGCTGTACCCCTAACTACTGCTAAAATTCGATCATTGTCTGCGATCGCTTGTTTCAAGGACTTGAGAACGACAACCCCACAACCTTCACTCCGCACATACCCATTGGCAGCAGCATCAAAAGTCTTACAGCGTCCATCTGGTGATAACATCCCAGCTTGAGAGAAACTGATACTCAACTCTGGAGACAACAACAAATTCACCCCTGATGCCAAAGCCAATTGACATTCACCATTGCGTATACTTTGACAAGCTAAATGAACCGCACTCAGAGATGAAGAACAAGCAGTATCTACAGTAATTGATGGTCCATTTAATTGGAAAAAGTAGGATAATCTTCCTGCACCGATAGCAGTAGAACTACCTGTAGCAAAATAGATATTTAAATCTTGCTCTTGATAATATTTGTCCTGTAAGCGTTCGTAATCGTGAAAAGCGATACCCACAAATATACCCGTTTCTGTGCCCGACAGAGATTCCGGATTAATGCCAGCATCTTCTAGTGCCTTCCAATGTTCTTCCAGCAGCAGACGCTGTTGTGGATCCATGTAGAGAGCTTCACGAGCCGAAATGCGGAAAAAATCCGGCTCAAATTTGTCAACTTCAGTTAGGAATCCCCCATAACGATTAGCTATTTTTCCTGGCTGATTTTTCTCAGGATGGTAATATTGCTCAATATCCCAACGAGTTGGAGGTACTTCCGTAATCCCATCAATACCATCATGGAGCAATGACCAATATTGTTGAGGGCTATCGGCATCTCCAGGAAACCGACAAGCCATACCAATAATTGCTACTCCATTTTCTAATTGAGCCGTTGAAAAACCGGAATCAGTTTTTATTGCCTCTGGCTTTGGTAGTACCTCAGAAACTTCCCCGCTTCTCTCTGTTGTCTCCCCTTTAAAATAACTAGCGATCGCGGCAGCAGTTCCATACTTAAAAAATAAATTAGGATCTATTTCCACTCCCAGCTTCTTCTGCAACAAGTATCTCAGTTCCAGCAACTCCAAAGATTCGATGCCCATCTCCATCAGTGCTCGCTGGGCATCAAAAGACTTTTTCTGGTGCATAACTTTACGCACACAGCTAGCCACAACTTCATCTATATCTTCTGTCAGTTTTACCTTAGTCTGCCGATTTTTTTCAACTGTCGCACCATCAAAACGTTGACGATGTTGAATATCGTAAGATACGAGAACTCCACAAGTCTGGTTTTCCCAATCTTTAGGGCGGTAACCAGGAAGCAGTTTCTCAATTTTAGCCCCATGAATCTGGTGAAATCGCAACAGCGGATCCACTAGTAACCCTGACTCATTTTTCTGGTGGATATATTCTGCCATGGGCATAGGGGAATAGTCTGGATAATTGCGACAAAGAGTTACTGCCACAACTTTTTCGACACCACTTATCTGGGCACAATACTGAAGCATAAATTCCAGCAGTCGATCTCCCAATCCCTGATTTTGCAACTCTGGCAAGATATTTACTGCCAATAATTGTACCACTACTCCTGATTCAGTATGTAATAAAGGGACTTGTGTACAAGTTTTATTATCCAAAAGTTGAGGGTTATCAATTCTTTGGGAATAGATAGCTCCAACAATCTTATCCTCAAGCTCTAAAATAAACTGCCCTTGTGGAATTTTAAAAATTCGTCTATAAATTTCTTCATTGTCAACTTGGAGATTTTCTGACCAACACAATGTCTCTAGTGCTATTAAATCACGTAAATCCTCAATTTTAGGATGGCGCAAATTGTAATAATTATTTTCAAAACAATTTAAACTAATACTTTTAATTATTGTCCTTTGCCCTAAGCATTTACCAATATCAGTCAAGCATAGATAATTCTTATTTTTATTCGATTTTTGGCTGTGTTTTTGGACTTTTATCAAACTTTTATCAGCCCATCCTTTAGCAATAAACAATCTTGATAATTCTTCTCGTATATGAGGAGTCACATTATAGAATAAAGGCTTGTCTTCATCTACTGCTAATAAATTATGCTTGTGAAGCCCTAGCATAATTGGTATTATTAAGACCCCATCTAATAAATCGGCAATTGTTCTATCATTAATATTCCACTGTTGTTGAGAAAGCTCTATCCAATTTTTAATAATACCAGGCTTTTCCTTTCCTAGTAAATAGGATTCTATGGGTAAGTTGTATAAATATAATATTTCTTCAGGAATGGACAAGTAAGCTTGACAATTGTCTTTGAGGGAGTATTCATCAGCTTCATTTTTGGATAGCCAACCTAGGGATTCCATCATTGTTAAGGCCACTTGCAAATTACCTGTATTTGCCCCTAGAGTATTAGCTATTTGCCGGTGGGTTATTCTCTTTTTTTTTATTAATTCAAATAATCCTTTTTCTCTACAGGCTAAGATTACAGGAATATAAACAAAGCCGTGTTCGTAACGATTAATTAACTCTAGCATTTTTTGATATTTATTGGTTTTACTCTGAATAGGATGTTAGTGAGCTTGGCTAGGATTTTTATGGAAATTTACTTAAAATACCATGAAATTTACAATTAAATTGAGGTTTACTACCTATGAATAATTAATAATACATTTACTCTCCCCTGATCTGGCTCTATTTGATTAGATTGTGTGTTTGGCTGGGATAACATTATTGTACAGCATAAAGTTTTTTTTATGGAGACCTTTAATGTAGTCATTTGAGCTAGTTTTTTACTTTTGATTTTTGAGTAGTCCTAAATATGTAATGATATTATTTGCTACATTCATTTAATTTTCAGAAGGTAGACTAGAAAAATCATTACTTGTTTCCCATTTTGCCTAGCTGAAAAGAATCTATTGTCACATCTATATTTAGTTTACATCAAACTGTCTCCTTAATTTTTACGGTTTGCTAAGTAGGCCTTGGTAATCCATGGGTACGCTTATCTAACCCAGTAAGGATAACTACGGAGAGATTGCTCCCTACATATTTCATTTTTTCATTGACCAACGCTGTTGGCTAAGTAATTTATTCAATTTTCATATAAATATACATTTCCCATCAGTCCCATGTCGTGGAAAGTCAGCAACCAACCTACTACAATTGTTTGCTGGCTATGTCCGAACGCTTGCTTAATCATCCGCTGATTGTGTAGCAGATTACCCTGACTCACCATTACTCCCTTGGGTGTCCCGGTAGAGCCGGAAGTTTACAGGAGTTAGGCATGGCTACTGCTGTAATGGCTTGGTTGAGACCAGTTCAACCCAAAGTCGCGTACGCATTTATTGTAGACTCGCAAATGCAACTTCCCCAGAGCTGGATGCTGGGCTCGGCGAGCTGGTTAACTCGGTCATAACAGATGTGGTAGTTAGGGCAAACCTAGCCTCTGCATAGGTATGCTTACGCTAACCACCGAGACAGATTTTGACTGCGTCGGGGTGGTGGATATGTGGGCACTGCAATTACGCCAGCGTACAAGCACCCAAACAAAGCAGCAATGAAGTCTATACCTGGTGGTACTACTAGCTCGCGCTCGTTCCCCCGTTGCCCCCAGAGACGGCAACTGACAGGCGTACGCCCTTGAGCGTTGGTCTAATACCTCATCGGTGATACGATCAGTTTCTTCTTCCCCTTTTTCATTGAAGGTATAAGCGATTTGATCTGGCTGATAATGGGCTCTATACCGCAACAACTCTACCAGATTGTCAAACTTCTCGTCAAGGTCTGAACATCTGATATTTCCAAAGTTTCAAGCTCCTTTATAAATAGCGTTTTTCAAGGCTTATTTGCTCCCTTTCAACAGTTTTTTACTGTTTTCACTATACTTAAGTGTACTTAGGTTTATGAGCATTGAGAGTCCCCTAAATTAGGCACCATGAGAAATTTAGCACGAAAAAAATAACCTGTCAACCCTAATCGTAAATAAATTCTGCTTGACTCTCGTCCAACCATAGCAGCTATATAAAACCTAAGTACTCTGACATCTAGGAGTACTCACTAGCAGTAATCCATTGATTAAGGTACTTTCATCCTAGGTTTTAGGGAGTAGGAAGTAGAGAGTAGGGAAAAAATGCTCTATATCTGATTACCAAGAGAAACGCTATTAATTTTTTTTTTTTTTGAACTGTGTTAAGAAAATTAAAGTTGCTCAAACCGTTGCTGTTCCCTATTCCGAGACCCAAAGTTTCCAACTCTTAACAGTCCACTTTACTTGTCTGGGAGGCGTAACTATTAGGCCATTGGTGACAAGTTCAACAAAAATGCCGTATGTCAAGTCTTGATTAATAAATATTTATAAAACTTTCAATTGCTTTGTGTAATTAGGATAGGGGTATTTAGCTCCATGGCGTAAGTATGAAGAACAGTTTTTGCCCTAGGTATTGATAATAATGGGTACGCTAGTCATTCCTCATGGGTACACGCCCGTCCCCGGGCAGTAGCGGATCGCCTCTGACCAAAAATTTTGGGTCTCAAGCCCCGTCCTTCCCTGGATAGAAACCTTAGATAGGGTCGCCTTATTCAATAAGTTTTAACCCTTTTCCCCATAGCCTGCCTCGGAAGTTACCGTAAGAATGAAGGAGCCTTAAGTAGCTAAGGGTAGAAAAGCTCATGTATGTAACACATTATGAAGGAGCTAACTTCGAGGGAAATCTGAATCGTTCTGCCTGATATCCACCAACCTCAGCTCTAGCATTGACGCCATCAATGACTGCATAAGCTAGGGCCAGTTCATCTTCAAACATTTGACCCACCAATTCATGGGTTTTTAACTGATGCCATTCGGATTCAATCGGATTCATCTCTGAGCAATATTTCGGTAAAAAGAACAGATATAGCCCTTGAGCTTCCCACTGAGCCCATTTCTCTCTCACCTGTTTGCTGGTATGAACCGGACCATTGTCCTGGACAATCACCCGGAGCCGACCGGTTTGATCGAGTTGTTGCTTGGCCTGACGAGCTTGTTCATCCATCATCGTGATGTAGCGCTCCCCGTTGAAACTGCCCACCACCAGTCCATAGACAAAGCTCACGCTTAGGTTGTAGCAATCCCAAAATGCTAATGCGTCTTCCTTTGCGGGCTGTCTGTTCAAGGCGCTTTTGCTCACCTCTAAAGAAATAGCTGTGTTCTACGGGCATCCACATACAAAATCCCGACTCATCGAGATAGAATAAGTCGATTTCTCCTACTGCCGCTGACCATTGCAACATCTCTAGGTCGGCTTGCTTGGTTGCCTTTTCTATAGGGTCTTGCTTCCCTCTGTGACTTTGGCGAGTACGCTTCCAAATCACCCCCTTTTTTTAAGCACTCGTCTGAGGTGATCCGGGCTCAACTTAACATGACGGTCATTAGCCAGCTTTTGGGCTAACTGTTTGCTATTGTAGGTGCGTTCCTCCTGGCGTAAGCAGGATTCTAGATATTCAATATCCTCAGGCTGCCAACGCTTCTGGGCTCCGGGTCTAGGAGCATCCCATAGTCCCCCCAAGCCTTTGTGTTGCCATCGATGAATGACCTCACGGACAGTTCGAACATTCCAGCCGAAATAGGCAGCAATTTTCTCTACATACAGGCCCTGATGGTTTAAACGAATTACTTGCGCTCGGTCTTTGACTCGCTGGGGAACCGTAGTGGCAGTGCGAAGTTCAAATAAAGTGCGCTCAAGTTCGGCACAGAGGAAAGATTCTTAAGCGTGCGCCCATAGTGAATGCTTCTTAGCATTGAAAGTATTATTGCTTTATTTAACTTAACATACCTGAGCTTTTCAAGCCCGACCTACTTATTACAAGAGACTTAACCCTTCTATGCATAGCCAGTTACCCATAAAGGCTCCTTCATTCTAAGGTTTCGTCTTTAACCATAAAGGCGACCCTATCTTACGGTAACTTGGCCTATGGCCACGCTTGGCCTATGGCCACGCCAAAGGCGAACGCGAACAACGGACGGCTTTCTCTTTTTGTGTTCTACTTTACCCAGAGTTGTCCCACGTCAACAATGAAGGTCTTAGAGTTCAAGGTCAAGGGAAAGAAAGCTCAATATGCCGCGATTGATGAGGCGATCCGCACCGGTCAATTTGTCCGCAATAAGTGCCTCCGCTACTGGATGGACAATAAAGGGTGCGATTCGTTAGTTAGAAACCTTATCTAAACAAAGATTTGGGGGATTAACTGCTTGGCTCAATAAAGAGCCATGATAACTTGATAACCATGATGGTGAAATTCCATCCCTCGTGAAATCCGAGTGACAACCTTACCCTGATTCATGAACATAACAAACTCATGGATTAATGCCAGGGTCAAACGTCAAAACATCCTTTAACCTGACCGATGTATTTGATAGGTAAAGAACTCATGGGTACGAAAGGAAGATACATCAGAATCATCGTTAGTCCAATGTAGCGAAATAAGGTTGAAACGCTACAGACAAAAGTCAATGGAATTAAGTTGATAAGATTCCTTTTTCTTATAAAGATTTCCGAAATAATTCCCGGTGAATAGTATCACCCTAAAAGTTCAAAGAATGGTTATCAGGAACGAAGTAACTCCCATATGTACTCTCAGTAAGGTCGATTATTGAGTAGGTAGTTAGCCGCATGTCCTATGGGGGCAAGATTGAGTCAGAAGCAAATGCCTAAGGTAACATTTAGGATACGCAGACGGACTCACGTTATAGGAAAAGATATAGTTGTAAATAGCAATTGATATGTCTAATACTCTGGGATTTTCCCAAAAGTCGGAATGGAATAAGGTCAACTGGCGCAAGCTAGAAAAAACCCTATTTAAGTTGCAAAAGCGATGCAGCGCGGTCTTGGGGGTTTCCCCCATGAGCGACTGCATCAAGACAACGAATATATCGAGCCTCTGTTCGTGGTGATGTTCGCGTGGTAAGAAAGTTGCAAAAGACTCTGATGAAGTCCTGGACTGCCAAAATGATAGCGGTCAGAAAAGTCACTCAGGAAAATAGAGGTAAAAAGACTGCCGGAATAGATGGGGTCAAAGCTTTAACCAACAAGCAACGCCTCGTCTTAGTAGCCAACCTCAAAACCTCCAAAAAGGCGAAGCCAACCAGAAGGGTATGGATACCTAAACCTGGACGGAAAGAAAAACGCCCACTGGGAATACCGACCATGTATGACCGCGCATTACAGGCACTCGCCAAACAGGCTTTAGAACCTGAATGGGAAGCAAAATTTGAACCTAACTCATACGGGTTTAGACCAGGACGCTCATGTCATGATACTATCGAAGCAATATTCAACTCCATCAGAAGCAAACCAAAATGGGTGCTAGATGCAGATATTGCTAAATGCTTCGATAAAATCAACCATAAAACCCTAATATCAAAACTAAATACTTATCCATCCATGAGACGTCTAATAAAGTCCTGGCTTAAAGCTGGTGTGATGGATAATGGAACATTCTCACCTACAAAAGAGGGCACTCCCCAAGGTGGAGTAATATCTCCACTTCTGGCGAACATAGCCCTCCACGGCATGGAAAAGGTTGTATGGGATTTTGCCGATTCTGTTAAAGGCAAAAAGACCTATTACAAAAAAGGATTAAACCTAATCAGATATGCTGATGATTTCGTAATACTACACCAAGACCAGAAAGTGATAGAAGAATGTCAAAGGGTCATAAACGAATGGTTAAAAGACATGGGATTGGAATTAAAACCAAGTAAAACACAAATAATCCATAGTTTTGACGGATTTGACTTCTTAGGATTCAATATACGTCAATATCATGTAGGAAAAAACCACTCAAAACAAGGTTTTAAAACCATCATCAAACCATCAAAAGAAAAAGTTCTAGAACATTATGGGCAACTCTCAAACACTATCAACCGTCATAGAGCTGCCCCCCAGGATATATTAATATACAACCTTAAACCCATTATAAGAGGATGGTGTAATTACTACAGCTCAGTATGTAGTAAAGAAACATTCAAAGGGTTAGACCATAAACTCTGGAACAAATTACAAAGATGGGGATACAGGAGACATCCAAAGAAATCCAAGACCTGGGTAAACCATAAATATTGGGGAACTCTAGAAGAGGACAATTGGGTATTCATGACTTTGGATAACTACCTACCCAAACATGGTAAAACACCCATAATCAGGCACACCAAAGTCAAAGAATCCAGAAGTCCCTACGACGGAAACCTAATATACTGGAATACCAGAATGAGAAAACATCCTGAGATGACCACTCAGAAGGGAAGGCTTTTAGAACGGCAAGAAGGGTTTGAAGTTACCGTAAGATAGTGGAGCCTTTATAGTTGGTAGGTTATGCGTAAAAGGTTGAAGTCTTTTGTAGTAAGGCGACCCTATCTAAGGTTTCGTTTCCGGAAATGTGCTCATTGTGGTCTTACTTTCAGGGATGGAGATTCATTGGAAAAACATCATATTATACCACGCGCACTAGGTGGAAATAACCTAGATAAAAATCTAGAATTACTACACCTTCACTGTCACGACGCCAAACACGGGACAAAAATCGACGCCTCCGAGCTAGATGAAAACCCGTTCTAGAGGTACCAATGACAATGGTTCCTATAATGAGGAGCCGTATGATGCGAAAGTATCACGTACGGTTCTGAAGACGAGTCGGTGGGGCGACTCACCGGCTTAGTTTAATTGTAGGACAAAAAGAGCTGTATCGTCATAATACTTGGCTTAGAGCTGAGTATCCCTTTGTAAAAGACTTGAACTCTCACGCATGTCAAGCTTCGGTCGAAAGAGCTTATAGCTCAATCGCTAGATTTTACGATAAATGCAAAAAGAAAGCCCCCGGTAAAAAGGGATATCCCAAGTTCAAAAATTTCTCCCGATTCGGCGTAGCCGACGCTGCGCGAACAGTTGAATACAAGACATCAGGGTGGAAATTATCAGGGGATGCTAAGTCGATAAACTTCTTAGACAAGAAAGGTATCGGGAAACTGAAACTGAAAGGGACTTGGGAGTTGTGGCGTTACGATTCGGCAAAGCCGACGCTACGGAAAAGCTAACCCGCGCGGGTTAGATTGGTTCGCCGTGCAGATGGCTATTATGTTCAGTTGTGTATAAAGGAATCTCTAGAACCTTCTCATAAAAATCTAGATAGCAGGAAACCCCGTGTCTTTAGACCGGGGAGGAATGCTCACAGTGGCTAAAGCCACCTAAGAGAAACTATCCATGATGAGGATCATTAATGTATCTTTGGATAGTTTCAATGCTAACCTTACCTGCCGTTGAGAAGAAATAACTGTTAGTCCAAAGAGATGGAAGTTTCTTTAGATCAGGAAACTCTTTTCTTAGGTAGTTGGCGCTTCTCCCTTTGAAAGCCCTTACGACTTGATATATCGCATCTGTGGGATTGATTTCGACGAATAAATGGATCTGGTCTGGTGCTACTTCAAGAACTTTGATATTCCAATTTTTATCTAGAGCTATCTCAGCGAATATTTCGTAAATTATATCTCGAATTTTATCCACAAGTACTTTTTTGCTTTTCGGGAACCATACAAGGTTAACAGTACAAATACCCACTGCGTGATTGTAATGCCTATATCCAAAACTATTCTTTATCAATTTATTTGACTTCCGGACTTGCTGTTGTTATTAATGTAGTTTTTTATAAAAATAACGACAACTTAATATGAGATCGATAATGGCTAAAACCAATAAACAGATAGGGGTGCAGCAAATAAATATTGTTGCACCTAGATCAAGAGACAGAAGCGATGGTTGAGTATCTTTGCCGCCAATCAGGCAAGCTCTACAATATGGGGGTTTACTCTGCCCGGCAAATCTTCTTTAAGACAGGCCGATTGCTGACAGGTAAATTCGACTTGATATACGAAGAAAGCATAGGAAAAAACTTAATAGCTAAGTCGCTTCCTTCAACACCAGCACAACAAACGTTATTAAGCGTAACTGAAAGCTTTAAAGGCTACAATAAACTAAGAGATATTTGGTTCAATGGGCAATTACAAAGCAAACCAAAACCTCCTGGATATCTCAAAGGAGCGAAACTGTTCAAGGTAAGTTACCCTAACTCGGGCGGCCAGAAGCCCAAGGTTATAAATGGTAATCTCAGATTTGCCCTTGGGCTGACTGTAAAAAGGTGGTTTGACATTAAATATTTTGAAATTCATTTCCCTACTAACCTAGAGGGTATAAAAATAAAGGAATGGACTATTTTGCCCAAAAATGGAGCTTTCTACTTAGAGATTTCCTATGAGCTTCTTGAATGGTACAAAGGCACGCAATTAAACAATAAATAAGCCCTTTCTATAGATTTCGGAACCGCTGACAATTTAGCAGCCTGTGTTGATACACTAGGGAATTCTTTTCTCGTTGACTCCCGAGCCATTAAGGCTTACAACCAGCTTTGGAATAAGCAAGTATCGACAAGAAAAGAAGGAAAGTCCCAGGACTATTGGGATGAATGGCTTGATCGAGTTACCCGTAAACGGAATCACAGAATTAGAGACGGGATAAACAAGGCAGCTAAACTTATCGTCGATCACTGCTTAAAAAATTCCATTGGCACAATTGTAGTGGGCTGGAATGAAGGCTTTAAAAGTAGGGCAAAAATGGGGATAATAAACAATCAAAAGTTTGTTCAAATTCCTCTTGGAAAGCTCAAAGATAGACTTGAGCAACTATGCCAGATCCATCCCATTCAATTAGAGATAACAGAAGAAGCATACACCAGTAAGGCTAGCTATCTCGACGGAGACTCCCTGCCTGAGTTTGGACAAAAACCGAACGGGTGGAAAGCGTCAGGAAAGCGTCTTAAACGTGGTCTTTACAAAAGTGGTGATGGTTCAATTGTAAATGCCGATTTAAACGGTAGTGCAAACATTCTTAGAAAAGTAGCTAGAAAGCTAGACATTGATCTTAGCCGACGCTCGTTGACGGCCTTTGACGACCGTAGCAAGGATTAGATTGTGGGAGCTACCTCAGTCTAGCCTGTTAGCAGAATCCCCGTCTATGCACGAGCGGGGAGTGTCAAATGCTCCTCCAAAAGCTTTTTAGCCCGAGGCTTATAAATCAGATGGAACAGTGCCTCTAGATAACGCAGCATATCCTCCTGGTTTGCCTTAGACGTATAGTTCCAGAAGCCATAAATCCGTGCTAAGGATAGTAACCGTGTAGTGTGGATTTTCCAGGTATAGGTGCTGTAGACTCGTTCTATGCCCTGATTGGAAATTTCCTCCCAGTACTGGGGATTTTCCTCACACTTAGTCACAAAATCCAGGATTTTCTGAGCCATTTCCTCCTGGTTAGTAGGGTTAATCAGGATACCATTGACCTTATCCTGAATAATCTCCAACGGTCCACCAAATTGGGTACCAAAGGTTGGCAAACCAGAAATCATGGATTCCAAAATTGTTAGACCAAAGGCTTCAAATAGCGCTGGCTGCACAAAAATACCATGACGGTCAGCAATCACCCGATACACTTCACCAGAGTCACTCTTTGACAAGCGCACCCCTAACCAGCGGATCTTGCCGTAGAGATTATACTCCTCAATAATCTGGTAAAGCTTGATAATTTCTGCCTTTTCTTCGCTGTCGCTGGAGTCTTCAGTGCGCAAGTTACCCGCAATTAAAATCAAGTTACAGCGTTCCTGCAACTTTCGACTCTTACCAAAGCACTCCGCTAATCCAGTCAGGTTCTTAATTCGGTCAAGACGAGCCATGGAAAAAATCGGGCGCTTGTTAGGATAATCCAGTTTGCCAAAGACCTGGGCCTCGTCGTCTAGGGTAAACAAGAATTCATCCAACCGCTTAATATCACTAGCTACTCGCCCTTGAGTGCGGGTGTAGGGGAAGAAGACGGTTTCATTTACCCCCGGTGGTACTACATTAAACTTCGGAGAGAATAACTCAATGCCATTAATCACATGATACAGGTCTGGCATAGTGAAATTCTGGTAAGACTCATACTGACCCACACTATCAGCAGTACCCACAATCTCCTGATAGGTACTGCTGATAATAAAATTAGCCGCATTCATGGCAATTAAATCAGCAGTAAATTGCAGGGAGAAGTGGTACTGCTGTTCTGAGTCTTGCCAGTACAGGTTACTAAACAGGTATTTGGACTTTTCTAGGGCATGGGCAATATTGCACTGGGTAACTTTCAACCGTCGCGCCAGCAGGAAGGCTACTAGATTGCCATCGGAATAGTTTCCTACAATCAGGTCAGGACGACCTTGGAATTCTGCTAGCAGTTCCTTTTCGGCATCGATGGCGTAGGTTTCTAGGTACGGCCAAATCTCAAACCGAGAAATCCAATCCTGGGTAACTTTGGGATTGAACTCTCGAAACGGTACCCGTAAAATCCAGGCATTTTCTGTACCCTTAATTTTCTCTAACCGTTCATTACACCGAGTTCCATCATTGTTGGGGATTAAGCGGGTGAGAATGATCACCTTAGGCTGAATGTTTAATCCCGCCAGAGTCAGGTTTTCTTGCAACTGCTTTTCTAAACTCTTGGCTTGGTCAAGGACATATACCACTTGACCCCCTGTATCTGGACGCCCTAATACCCCTTCTTGTCCAAACCAGCCGTGAACCGATACCAGGACAATCCGGAAAATCATTGGGATGCGGGAGAGGAACTGTTCCAATGCCCTATCATCGGGTTCATCAATCAATTCATCCAGCATTGCCAAGGTTTCCCGCACTCGACTAGCAGTGTTTCCCCAGCCTGGTTCAAAACCCATCTCTTGCAGCTTAAAGCGGAATTTATCATAGGATTCGCTGTCTGGGCGATCGCTTACAAATTCCAAAGCCAACTTCACCTGCTCTGACAGTTGCTGGTGATTGTGAATGCGCTCGTTAATCAGGAGCTGGTTTCCATGGAAATGACGCACTTTCAAGAAACCGTACAACGACTCCAACCACTGCTCAGGGTCTTGAAACAGTTTACTGGAGAGATAGCGGTTTAGGAAGCGGACTCCCTTGCCAATATTCTTGGGATCGCGAATGAGTGGGCTGTAGTCATAAAACGGCTGAAAATCCAGCTGGAGAACCTCCCCGACCTTGGGGTTGTAGCGATTGACAAAGCGATCGCCTATATCCAGCAGTTCCTCTGGTGTCACCTCTTGCGCCCTCAAGTCTTCAAACAGACGGAAAGCTCTTTTAGCCGCAATTTTTGGTCGGATAATCAAGCATAGACTTTCATCTTCCAGAATAATTTCCTGGGTGTAATAAATCAGCTTCCCTAAATGAGAAGAATGATAAAAGTATTCGGATTTTTTGTGCTTAGTGCAGTATTCATTAAAAGCAGCCAGAATTTCGTTGCGCAGTAAATACCTGGGTTCTGCAGTTTTTAACTGGCTGGTAAAGTGACGTAGATCGCTCTTTTCGTCACTTTCGAGAACATCCTGAATTAGGTTGAGCATTGAAACTCCCCAAATACAAGTCCACTATATTGAAACCAACAACCCTATAAAAAATTCCTCTAAAGAATAGTCATTCCCGCGCACTACCGATCAGGAATAGATATTCTTTTAGATATATGGACAACGTTCTCGCAAAACAACTATCTTGGCATAAATAAATATTAAAGCATGTAAAGCTGCCCATACTTCTGCCGGATGTAGCGAATGAATGGATCGATGCGTAAAGCAGTACCAGTGACGCTCTTAATCAATTCAGCCGCTGTGTATTTGCAACCGTGTTGGTAAATGTTGTCCTTCAACCAATTATGGAGCGTACTAAAGTTTCCTTGCTCAATTTTTGGTATAATTTCAGGTTGTTCCGTTACTGCGGCTTCAAAAAACTGGGCGCTCATCAAGTTACCCAAGGTGTAGCATTGGAACATTCCCCCAATCTGACCAGTGTACCAGTGAACATCTTGCAACACCCCGTCACTGTCATTCTGGGGAACAACCCCTAAATCTTCACGATAGCGTTCATTCCAGGCTTCCGGTAAATCCCTCACCTGTAGCCTACCCTCAAGCATCATCAGTTCTAAGTCAAAGCGGATCATGACGTGGAGATTGTAAGTCACTTCATCAGCATCCATGCGGATTACAGACCGCTGCACCTTGTTGATTGCCTGATAAAAGGCATCGAGGGAAACATTACCCAGTTGAGAGGGGAAGTAGGATTGTACTTGGGGATAGAAAAATTTCCAGAAGCCCCGACTACGCCCAACAATATTTTCCCAAAGTCGGGACTGGCTCTCATGGACCCCCGAGGATGTCCCACAGGCAAGAGGAGTGCCTTCCAAATCTCGTCTAATTCCTTGCTCATAAAGACCATGACCCATTTCGTGGATGCTGCTAAATAGAGCCTGACTCAGGTCATCTTGATCAACACGGGTCGTAATGCGCACATCACCGGTAGAGAAGTTGATCATAAATGGGTGATGGGTTTGGTCTTGCCTTCCCCGCTCAAAGTCATATCCCATTTGCTTGATGACCTTGAGAGTCAAATCTAACTGTTGCTCTTCAGGATATCTTTGGTGTAAACAGTTGTCATCGGTGGGACTTTGGGCAGTAATAGCCTCGACAATTGGCACTAATTCCTCTCGCAACTGAGAAAAAAGCCTCCGCAAAATAGAGACTTTCATCCCATAGTCAGCAAAGTCAATTAACGGGTCAGCGATATGTTCGTAACCTGGGAAAAAATCAGCCATTTCACGGCTGAGGTCAAGAGTTTTTTCCAAGTAAGGGCGCACCGCTGCAAAGTCGTTGGTGGCTCTTGCCTTTACCCAAACACTGTACGTTTGGGTCCGATGTTCAGAGAATTCTCCCATAAATTCCGCTGGCACCTGCACGGCTCTGTGGTAATTTTTTCTAGTGCAGCGGATTAAGCTAGCTTCGTCAGAAAAGTAAGGTAGAGTTTCTTCATAGGGGCGTAACCCTTCCAGGAGTTCGCCCATGGCTGGGTCAGTAAATTTACTATGGGCAATTTTTTGTAGAGTAGCCAGCTGACGTCCCCTAGCAGCTGCACCACCGGGAGGCATATAGGTGGCCTGATCCCAGTACAACAAAGATGCGGCTGCTTCTAAGTCGTTAATTTCACTAAGGCGTTTTTTGAGTTTGAGAAGTTTCGGTTGAGTTTTTTCGGTAGTCTGCATGATGCTAGATTGACACATTCAGGCTATTAGTTTATGGTTACGGTATTTTGCCGAATAGTAAATGTACACCTGACGACCGAAAATAAAAATCTTACCCACAAAAATGTCCGATACTAATGAATCAGACAAGTGGGCTGAAAGCTAAGACCAAGTTGCGTTTTTCAAGTGCAATTTACTTGTCGGACAATGGCGAAATAACCAAGTCCTTATTTCCTCTCGTTACGATTTAAGCTGCAACTTGGTACGAGCACTCTGGTAAAGCTGAGTAACTGACTCAGATGCCAATGGCTATGAAAACGTCATACCCATAGCTGAGTGTTATAGCATAGTATACGAACTACTATTGTGCCATTTCTTAAGGACTTACTAGTATAGTGTAATCCCTTAAAACCAGACAATCGCTCTAGCTATTGGCACAGTGGTAAGTATTCCTACCGACTGAAGCTCACAGCCACTAGCTTCGAGCTTGTCCAATACTCGCCGAAAGTAGGATGTCACAAGGATCTGTTTGCACTCTCATTTGGCTCAGGACTTATGCACCCTTTCCGTGTACAACCTGTGTAAATCTGAAGTTCTGTAATCCTAAGTTCGATTTTTCCTATTAGTAAAAACCTATTCCTAAAAACTTTTTAGTAAAAACCTTGATTTTTGGTTTTATATCATGTCGGGATAATTACCCTTAATAAAAATCTCCCCCATCTACCCATCTCCCCACACTTTCCACCCTCCCCACACTTCCCACCCTCCCTCTAAATTATGGGTATTCAACCTGACTTGATATTAGCTGGAGTTTGTCCTATGGATGCAAGCCTTTTACCTTTTACCTTTTACCTTGGCCAAAGGCCATCCCAAGCGAGTTGGCTGTTCGTATATCCGTTTGAGGGTATTGATGTCTCTAGCAGAAATTCTAGGGGGATTGCGAACTTGGGAAAAGTACAGCGCATCAGTTTCTAAAGGAGAATGACCCCAAATACCTAATGCATGACCCAGTTCGTGACGGGCAGTGGCAAGGGTGTAGTCAATGGATTGCTGAGGAGAGAGAAGTATGGTAAACTTATGCAATAATAGATTATCTAATATTTGCTCTGGTGCACTGATGGATTGCGCCAGGTAAAATTCATAGCTAGTAACGGCTGAGCGAGCGCGAGACCAATCAAAGGTTCCGGTCTCACGGTTGAAGGAAACTTTTAGAGGAGGGCGCGATCGCAAAATCGATATATCTGCTAATTCCTGCTGGTCAACTAGTTCTAGGGGCAAATAAATGCCCCATTCTGCCACCGCCTTTAGCACCGCATCAACCCATTGTTGGAAGCGCTGGTGCTTCGCATCAACCACACCCGGTGCTTGGGGGTGTTCCACATAAACCTTGACGGGAAACTGAGACCAGATCAGATAACCTAAGGGAGTGCCCTTGATTTCAGAAAAATAATCACCGCTGCCGGTAGGGTCTTGCCACTGGGCAAGGGGAGTTGGTAGAGGGTGAGGCTTAGAAGCTGGTAGGGCAGGTGAGGTTACTGGCATCGAAGCCACGATAGCAGAGGAGGCTTCTGTTAATTGGTTAAACTTTGGGTATAAACCAGCTGCGGTGCTTGACTGAATCAACATCACTAACAGACAAGTGACACCCCCTAGAAACAGGGCTATCCATAGCTGCTGATTGTTTTTATAAAAATCTAAACGCTGAAAACCCCGTCTCTTTAGAGCGGGGATGAAAGCGAACAGCGCGCTTTTAGCCATGAGAAAAATATCTTGGGAAGTTCCAGAATTTTATAATGAATCTTGTAGAATAAAATATCAGCAGTTATAGGTCGAAACTGATGATAATATTAGAGTTCAAAGCATAGGGCAAAAAACATCAATATTCTGCTATAGACGAGGCGATCAGAACGGTTCAATTCATCCGTAACAGTTGTTTGCGTTACTGGATGGACAACAAAGGGGTCTCAAAATACGACCTCAACAAATATAGTGCCGTTCTTGCTAAAAAGTTCCCTTTTGCTAATGAGTTGAACTCTACTGCCCGTCAGTAAGCGTGCTGAACGAGCATGGTTAGAAGTTACCGTAAGAATAGGGTCGTCTTATTTCATGAGTTTTAACCCTTTTATGCATAGCCTATCGCCTATAAAGGCTCCACTATTCTAAGGTTTCATCTCCGGTCATCAATCCCTCGCTTCTTTGACAACTGCAAAAAGAAGGTACCCGGTAAAAAAGGATTTCCCCGATTTCAAAAACATTGCCGTTCGGTCGAGTATAAACAGTCAGGTTGGAAGTTATCCCCTGATAAAAAGTCGTTCGCGAAGCGTCGGCTTTGCCGAATCATATTCAGTGACAAAAAGGGAATCGGGAAACTTAAACTCAAGGGTACATGGGATTTGTGGCGCTTCGATAAGAAGCAAATCAAGCGGGTTAGGATAGTCCGTCGGGCTGATGGTTACTATGTCCAGTTTTGCGTTCAGGTTGATATTAATGAAGAGCTGGAACCGACTGGAAACACAATCGGGTTAGATGTTGGACTAAAGGATTTCTATACGGATTCTGACGGTCATGCTGAACCTAATCCTAGATTTTACCGAACGGGAGAGAAACGGTTAAAGTTTTATCAACGCCGGGTATCCCGAAAACAGAAAGGCTCTACTAACCGTCGAAAAGCCATTAACAGACTAGGCAGGACACACCTTAAAATAAGCAGGCAACTTGAAGTCCACCCCAAGAGACTGGGAACGAAGTTACCGCAAGATAGTGGAGCCTTTATGGGTGATCGGCTTTGCATAAAAGGGTTAAATCTTTTGTAATAAGGCGACCCTATCTAAGGTTTCGTCTCCGGCGAGCTGCGTAATTCAGTCTAACGACTTGATCGCCTACGTTCGCGAAGCGTGCCGAAGGCAAGACTTGAGGGTTAAGAACTTGGCTAAAAACCACTGTCGCGGCTTATCTATTAATGATGCAGGTTGGTATCAATTTAGGAAATGGTTAGAGCATTTTGGAACTAAGTTCGGCAGGATAACTGTTGCAGTAAACCCTGCTTACAAAGCGCCAAAATTGTTCTGAATGCGGCGAAGAGGTCAAGAAGTCACTATCAACTCGAACTCACGTCTGTAAGTGTGGTTGTCAGTTGGACCGAGACCACAATGCTGCAATCAATATCCTCAAAAGAGCCTTAAGTACGGTAGGGCATACCGGAACTTGGATTGACCGTAGGTCACGCTACGCGAATGACGATCCGAACGCTTACGGAGAGGATACCTCTACTCTTCTTGGCTCCGGCCTGGTTGAGCAAGTAACCTCGTTGAAGTAAGAATCCCCGTCTCGCGATTAGCGGGGAGTGTCAACTACTGGTTTAACCAACCTGCACTTAAAATCACTGTCAAGCTCATAAAGGTAATCGCCAAGATCCAGGTCACCCGGTTCAGGGCTTTTTCAGCACTCTTGGTGCTGGTAAACAGCTGAGCTTGACCACCGATACCGCCAAGGCCATCTCCCTTGGGACTATGGAGCAAAACCAAAATAATCAGACCCAAGCCAGATAAAACCCAAATAATTTGCAGGATTTGATTAACCATTCTTTTGACAATATTACGGCATTGAGAAGTTTTGAACTCTCCCTCGGTTAAAACAAAGGGGTTCTCAACTTGAAGTTTTATAGAGAAACTCGCACGGGTGTCCGGTTATTACGGACTTCCAACTCAGCGGGTTGGATCATAGAACGCCCAGTCATTTCTTTTGGCTGGGGGAGTTGCAAGATTTCCAAGATGGTCGGGGCAATATCTGCCAGACATCCATCACAGCGCAATGCAACTTCTGTTCCATGTCCAGGGATTTTTAATTTTTCCCCTTCTACTAGGATAAAGGGTACTGGGTTGGTCGTGTGAGCTGTCCAAGGATTACCTGTCTCATCGCGCATAGTCTCGGCGTTGCCGTGGTCAGCAGTAATCAGGGTAGTGCCACCAACTTTAATAATCCTATCAATTAAGCGTCCTAGGCAGCGGTCTACGGTTTCCACTGCTTTTATGCAGGCTTCTACATTGCCAGTATGCCCCACCATATCAGTGTTGGCATAGTTAATCACTACCAGGGAGTAAATGCGTTTTTCGATGGCTGCGATCACTTCATTGGTCACTTCCTTAGCTGACATGGCTGGTGCTTTATCATAGGTTGCTACCATCGGACTTTGCACCAATTCCCGGTCTTCACCCTCGAAGGGAACTTCTAGACCACCATTAAAAAAGTAAGTGACGTGGGCGTATTTTTCTGTTTCCGCAGTTCGGAATTGGCGCAACCCATGCTGGGCAATAACTTCCCCCAGAATATTAGTCAAGTTCTGAGGTTCAAAGGCCACCAATACCGGAAAATTGGGGTCATACTGGGTAAAGGTGGCAAAGGTTAGGGGTTTGATCTGTTCCCGTTCAAAGCCATCAAAGTTAGGATCCACCAAGGCTTGGGTAAGCTGTCGGGCTCTGTCTGGACGGAAGTTAAAGAAAATTACTCCATCTCCTGCTGTCACAGCTCCAGGAGTAAGCCGTGTGGGCAAGATAAACTCGTCAGTAATGTCTGACTCATAAGACTCCTTGAGGAATTCTGCTGCTGAGATAGCATTTCCAGGACCATCCTGAGTGATGACTTCATAGGCTTTTGAAATCCTTTCCCAGCGTCGGTCTCGATCCATGGCGTAGTAGCGACCACTAATAGTGGCTATGCATCCAATGCCAACTTGATCAATATAATCTTGAATTTTTTGAATTGCTTCAATCCCCTCGGTCGGTTTAGTATCACGACCATCGGTAATCGCGTGGATATAGACCTCAGATAGATTTTGGGCTTTGGCTAGCGCTAGCAATCCCAGGAGGTGATTGAGATGGGAATGCACCCCACCCTCAGAACACAAACCCACGATGTGCATCTTCCCACCCCGAGATTTAACCTCTCGGCATACTTGCACAAGAGCTTGGTTATCGTTTAAAGTGCCATTTTCCACCGCATCAGAGATGCGCACAAGTTCTTGAGGCACCACACGCCCAGCACCTATATTCAAGTGCCCCACTTCCGAATTGCCCATTTGACCCTCTGGGAGTCCCACGTCCTTTCCAGAGGTGCGAATTAATGTACTCGGATAGGCAGCCCAGAGGCTGTCCATTACAGGGGTGTTTGCTAGGGCTATCCCATTGGCATCAGTTACTTCGCGGTAACCCCAACCGTCTAAGATAACTAGCACCACAGGAGAAACAGGTGCTTGCCTCATCATATCGCCTTTTATCCTACTCTTAATTGCACCGCGATCATATCATTCCAAATCCGCATATCCATGATAAATTTCGATTTTTATTAGGTTTGGGCTGCCAGAGTGAGGATAATCCTTAAATCTTTTCCTAGCATCGGTTTTGGCTACCCCAAGCTAATAGGAATTTATACTCGCAAATCAGGATCTAAATTATAAAAGCCTTACTCAGACAAAATTGGAAAATTCCTAAGCAAAATTACTTATAACAGCCTACATTTAAAAGGAACATAAGGGTAGGAAGGTTACAGACAATCATTTCGATCAACATGCCAAGCTATAAAATGAGTATGTATAGGTAATGCTTATGACTGTGCGATCGCATTTCCCGATATGACTGCCAATCTCACTTCTCCAGATTCCAGCCCCAGCTTGATTTCCCCTAGCATTTCTCTCCAAAAGAGTGTAGACTCCTTACCGACTACTTCCCCTCTGAAACTGGGAGTGATGGCTTCCGGAAGTGGCAGTAACTTTGAAGCGATAGCTAGTGCGATCGCAAACGGCCAACTCAATGCCCAAATCAGCGTGCTCATTTACAATAACCCAGGCATTAAAGCGTTAGCTAGAGCGGAAAAATACGGCATTCCAGCAGTCCTACATAATCACCGGATCAAAAAACGGGAAGATTTCGATCAACAAATTGTCCAAACTTTACAAGAGTATGAGGTGGAGTGGGTCGTGATGGCTGGTTGGATGCGAGTGGTGACACAGGTACTCCTAGACGCTTTTCCTAATCGGATTCTCAATATCCATCCCAGCTTATTACCTAGTTTCAAAGGCGTGCGGGCGGTGGAACAAGCCCTTGAGGCTGGGGTAAAAATTACAGGGTGTACGGTTCACGTGGTCAGTCTAGATGTTGACAGTGGTCCCATCCTTTTCCAGGCAGCTGTTCCGGTGCTACCCGATGATACCCCAGAAACCCTCCATGCCCGGATTCAAGTCCAAGAACATCGGATTCTAGTCGAAGCGATCGCATTAATCAATTTTTAACAAAATAGGGAGAGTTTGAGGGGGCGAAATTCCCCCACCTGGCCTACGGCCACGCTACGCGAAGGTTCAGGTATTGAAGTTACCGTAAGGATAGTGGAGCCTTAATCAAAAAGTTTTAACCCTTTTATACATAGCCGACCAACCATAAAGGCTCCACTATCCTAAGGTTTCGTCTCTGGGATGGATAGCCCCTTGGCCTACGGCCACGCTACGCGAACAAATACTATAAACCTGCTTCCTGACCCAGCTCTCTATATATTCTCCAACGCTTACCCCAGAGTCTTTAGCTGCTAGCTGTAACCATTTCCAAGTAGTGTCTGTAAGCCAGATTCCGTGCTGTCTTTTTATCTCGTCATAATGAGCAGGTGCTCCTCTCATTCTTTTCTGAGGATTTTTCCTTTTTGTGCTTGACATTTCTATTTACCATCAACTATACTAATAGTATAGCAAATAAAGAGCACAGAATTCAATGATGTGATTCCACTCATGGCGATTCTCAGGCATACATTCCGTCTATATCCCAACAAAACAGCTACATCAAAGATGTTTTATGCAAGAAAACTTCACCAGTTACTCTACAACGCTGGGATAGCTGATCGCCGTTATGAGTGGAAAGCAAATAAAAAATCTATAGGATACCTTGACCAACAAAATTGTTTACCCGATTTCAAGAAATGCTGGCCGGAATACAAGGAGTTGTATAGCACTTCTTTGCAGGCTACTCTGAAGAGAGTAGACCTTGCATATAATCGGTTCTTTCAAGGGTTAGGTGGAATTCCAAAATATAAGCCAATTCGCAAATACTCCGGATGGACTTACCCTAGCAAGGCTGGTTGGAAGACTGACACTAACGGAAAAGATGGAACCTTGACGCTAAATGACCTCGGACTCACTATAAAGATGCGTGGTCAAGCCAAGTCTTGGGGGACACCAACGACTCTGACAATTACTTACAAGCCCAGTATAAATGCTTGGTATGCTTCAATAACTGTTAAGACAGAAACTCCTGATCCTAAATATGGCTCAGAATCTGACTTAAAATACGAGAAAATCGTAGCGTACGACCTAGGTACTGAGACTGCGATTACAGCCTTCAATGGCAGCGAGTTTGAGGAAATAGCTAACCGGCGTTTTACAAAGACTCTAGAACCTAAGGTAAAAGCTGCTGGCAAGGAAAAGCGTAGGAAGCAGGCTCCTAATTTCAAGAAAGGGATTAAGGCGTCTAAGCGTTGGAAAAAAGCCAACAAAAAGGAATCCCAATTGAATAGAAAAGCGGCTAACGCACGTAGAGATTGGCAACACGTCTTGATGCAGTCGCTCATGGGGGAAACCCCCAAGACCGCGCTGCATCGCAAGGTTACGTCAGATTTATCTAGTCGTTATGACATCGGCGTAACTGAGAAGCTAAACACAAAAGGAATGACCCGAAAAGCTAAGAAAGGGTCAAAAAGGAAAAAACAAAAAGCTGGATTGAACAAGGCTATTTTAGACGTAGGATTTGGCACTCTTAATAAAATGCTCACCTACAAAATTGAACTCAAAGGCGGAATTGTCCTTCAACTACCGACTAGACAATTAAAGCCATCTCAGCGTTGTCCAGAATGTGGAAAGGTTCACAAGAATTGGGCTGAACTGTCGAATAGATACCATGTCTGTGATGCTTGCGGCTTTGAACTTGATAGAGACAAGACAAGCACAATGGTAATGTTCAATGCAGCCCTAGGAAAACAGCCGGGGTACGGGACTGACCTCGATAAACGTGGATTTTCTAGCTCTACCTCAAAGACCAGTAAGCATACTGGATCGATGAGGCAACTAGGAAAGATGAAGCGTCAAAAATCACGTTCTAAGGACGGGTCTGCTGACACCCTGTCCTGGCCGTAGGCCACGCTACGCGAACGACCAGGACGGGGTAGTTCATTTGTTATTTAGCAAAGGGAGTCGGGAGTCGGGAGTCGGGAGTCGGGCATAAAAATTATCACAATTGATTAAAGATTATTATTTAATTTTTATTTAGTTGTTAATTTTTATTTGATTTTTAATTTTATATTTGGGATTTTTAATTAAATTTAATAGTCTTTTCTAGTCTATGTTGTATTTTCTAAATTACCCAATTTCCATACCAAACTAGACACAAAGTTGGTGACGATATGAGCTACTATTGGTACGAGTAAATTGTCTGTTGCTACCGCACTATACCCCAGAAGCAAACCAACAAGGGTTGCCCAAACTACATAGGGCCATTGTTGGATACCGCTTAGATGCAAAATCCCAAATAGCATACTGGAGGCTATGATACCGATAGCATTTAACCCTACTGCTGGCAACATCACACCCCGAAACAGTAATTCTTCACTCATACCGGGCAACAGTCCTAGCCACATTAAATCTGGTATGATTAGGGGCTTGAGAATTAACTTTAGGTATACTTCTGCACTCTGGCGATAAGCTGGCCAAAGACGATACACTAAGCCACTGGCTCCAGTAATTCCCAACCCCATGCCTAGTCCTATAAGTAGGGCATTGGGGGTAAATTTGATGGGCAGGAGACTCAGCTTACCTAGTTGCAGCCATAGCTTGGCAAAGATTAGTAACACTACGGCAGTTATACCCATTGCCACTAGTACTTGGATGCGGGTTAGGGGTTCAAGTTCGGGATTATCGGGAATTTGTTTTGTCACTAGGAAAAATGTAAGCGACGCAGAGTTGACACTCCCCGGCCTTTTGGTGCGAGGATTCTTTAGAGGAGATACCCAAGGGCATTGCTCGTAACAACCACATCGACTTCCCGTACCGTAGTACCAAGAAATCGGCAGTCCACTTGGCGGTGCCAATTGCCTCTACTCTCTCCAGCTTATTGCCATTGAGTCTACTTTAAAAGTTTTGATTTGATTCGCTCACCAAAAAGACTTCTGCTTGTAGAGGGCTGGGATTGGAGTCTTTGACCGAGCACCCATTTCGGGTAACTACCATTTAACCAAAGCGTCCCACTACTGGGATTTTAACCTTTTCTTTTCAGGTCACTGCGTCTACATAATTCTAACACAAAGCCGCCCTAGAAGAACGGGGTTTCAGACCCAATTTTTTGATGATAGGGATGGACTCAGAGCGTTAGGACTGATCCCAGCACGATGGGTAACCAGCAAGCCTAGAGCCTCTAAATATGAGTTTACTCGTATTGCTTTAATTCCCAAAGGTTCTGGAGGTACTTCCATGGTAGTTTGGTTTTCTTCAACGGCAATGATCTGGGTTTGCAACTGGCTAAAGCTTAACATTGCACTACCACCACAGGCGGTTGCTGGTATGACAATGGCATCTACATCATCAGCCCAAATGTCCCCTGGTTTTGAGGAAATCGTTTGAGAATCTGGATTAGCAAGGGAGGAGGGGGAATTTTTTTGGTTGACCACAAATTGGGGAGCGCGACTCAATCCTACTAAAACACAGGGTAAGAAGGTATAGCCCAATTCCTCTGCTGCTGAACGAGGTGACAATTTAGGATCGATGGGTAAAGGCATCAATGCTGGTGCATGAGCACAGGGAATTTGAAAGGTACGAACAATCAAGTGACTGATAATGGCTTCAGCACCAGCCAGGGGGTCTACGCCTCGACCATGACGGTAATCTTGCAATGCTTCACTATCAAAGTCATCGGGAAAACGCACTACTACTGCGATCGCATCTGCTCCAGCTTGCTCAATCAGGACTTGGGCTGCTCGCAATAAACTATCGGGATTTCCAATTGTTCCCCAACTGGCTCCAGATGCTGCTGTGCGCAGTTCTACATTTAAGGGAGCATCTGTAACTACGTAGTCGGTTAGATTCAGTCCTAGGGTAGCTCTGGTGGCATCTGCTGCTTGTAGGTGTCTCAAACGTAATTCCGGTTCAATCCCCTGATCCAGGAGTAATCCCACCCGGTTCTGATGTACAGGGCGTAATCCCCAGGATCCAGCGGCAAATTTGTCAAGGCCATAGCCTTCTACATAGAAGGCGTTGGGTAAGTTCCAGTACAACTGGGCACCATTGAGGACATTGGGATGGGTGATTAAGCGATCGCAAACTTGTGCGATCGCTCTAGCTACTGGCAAGGCATCCCCGGCATAGCCACCAATCGACGCTCCTACACCAGTAGGAATGATTAAAACAACGGTATAGGGACGCTGATTCACTTACTATTGACTGATTTAGTTACAATAGCTTCTACCGTAGCTTTCTCCTGCTCAGGGTCTACATGAGTAACCGCCCAGCGCAGGGGTTCTCCCCGTTCTTGTAGTTCTGCTTCAATGGCTTGGTGCAGTTCCTTAGGGGACTCTTGGAGGTCAATTTCTGCAGTAATGAAATGGGTTGTCATTGTTTTCTCCCTAATTCTAATTAGGATAATCTGGCTATCCTAATCTATGTGACATACTCCCACACTGAATCAGAGATTACAGTGTGGGCTTCTTGCCAACTCCACCCAACGGTTCGGATGCTCGGCAAGCTTTATTGACGACACGGGATGCCCCTCCGCACCGGAACAATACAACTCGTTCTATTTTTCAGTTAGTAGGTGGCGGTTAGCTCTTAATTTGACTACCCTACTATTTTCATCATAGACGGTAACAAAGTATCAAAGTTCGTTTCCGCCATTCATCCCACGCCAACCTTGCTCCTAGGGAGCCGCTACGCGAACGGTGCGGACGTGGGGCATAAGCGCGGATGAAGCTAACCATTCAGTCTAGCTATTAGGCTAATGGTATTTGATTATATAGCAGCATAGACCTTATGAAGGCTGACCAAACTGCCGGTCATACACTTCATCTTCTTTTGAGGTGTCAAATTTCAGGTTAGAGCGGGGATAAGCTACACACAGCAGCACATAGCCTTCTGCTTGGAGTTCTGGCCCTAAACCCATACCATCGGTTTGGTCTACACTGCCTTCTGCTACTCGTTTGGCAGCGCAAGTGGTACAGACTCCAGCCGTGCAGGAACTGGGTAAATCTATCCCCGCCCCATAGGCAGCTTCAAGAATTTTTTGATCCTCTGGCACCTCTATAGTGTATGTGTTGCCTTCGTGATTAAATTCGACGGTGTAAGTCTTGGGCATTGTATCAATTAAAAGCTGGATTCTCCGAATCCTATGAATAGGACAGGGAGGGTCACTGGCTTATTTTAGCGCTTTGTGGCATCCAAATTAAGCTGCTGCCTTCATTGGTCAATTGACTTGAGTACAAGGGACAACTCTATATTAGAATTTGGGCTAATTGTCAATATCATGGTGATCTAATCCCAATTCTTACGGCTCACACGGCTACAGATCAATTTCAGATGGCCATCTCCCCATCTGCATCTGTCATCTTACGGCGAAGTCTGGCGTTCCGTCAGTCAAGTAATGAATAGGAGTAGAGTGGGCATCCTGCCCGCCGGAAAATCTATTGAAACTGGCAAGATGCCAGTTCCACGCCTGATGCCCATTCTACAGGTGCGACCCGTGGCGAATTTAATAATTAGATGCGGAAAGCGCACCTACGCTTCAAATCATTCCATTATTAAGCAACGCCCGAAGCCTAGTATTGACTAGAGAATATTAGTCCTGACGTCATTGCTAAACAGTAGAATCAGGTTCTTAATGAAGTGTTGTCAACAGCTGAGTAGGTGATCTGTTTACTGTAATTGATTGGTTGATCAATCTTGCTTGGATTTGGCAAAATTTTTTTGACTTATTCGCTGTTTTATGATAAACACTGATTTGATTCATCGACAATTGTTGACTAAACGCAATTTAAGGATTATACCTCTGGGGAAAATCATCCTTAAATCCTGATCAGGTCTGAGATAAACATTAGTTAAGTTTCCGCAGATTTTTATTTAAAAAAGTTATTACAAAAAAGAACTAAATTGTCCGGAAAGATCTAGCTTAATAAGAATATGTATTTAGTGCATAACTACAGCTATTCTAAATCATTTGGGTGCGGCTCTTTTAAAAGTACGGTAGACTAGATCTCAGTAAAACTGACAAATTAGTCAGAGTAATAGTTTGAGTCAATACCTCCTGGTGGGTGACCAGCTGAAAAAGTCAGCAGTAGTTCAGGA